>JBHAFS010000133.1:0-34303 GCA_041856205.1 Prevotella sp. | reverse complement strand
GCAATTTCCCAACGCAGTAATTCCAACATTACGGATTTGTCTTGAAGTGCCTTATGTACATCCTTGAAAATGCTGATATAGCCAAATTCAGAATCTGTAGGAAATTGAATGTCCATCAGGACATCCTTAAACCAATAGTCATACCTCTTAACGAATTCATCATAGAACTCATTAAGATTATTATATCTGTTATAGAAAACAAGCGGTTCGATTCTGGCTTTCTTGATAAGTTCTGTTACAAGCATTGATGCAAAGCCTTTTTTCTTGATCAGACATTCTGCTGCCTTGATAGTATCTGCCTGTATATCGACGTTTGTCCTTCTGTATCTTTTGGGTTTATTTTCTTCTTCTGCTATCTAAAAAGGTATTGATTTTCTGATTTCCACAAGAGCGGTCGCCAATTGCTCCAACTGTACTATTTCGTGCGAAACCAACACGCTGACTCTAAGCCGCGCTTCCTTGATTCTTACCGCAGGGTATGTGATACCGCTTACAAAGATACATCTTTTTGTAATTCTCATGCTATTTTATGTACTTTTCTATTATCCCTGACCATAACAGGAAATATAGCTGATACGGAACAGCCTATATCAAAGCCTTCCTCTGTCAGTCGTTTACGCAAATAATTGACATTATTCCACAATTTCTTCCGAATCTCAGGATGTGTTTGTATGAGTTCCAGTGCCTTCAGTGAAGATGCTGCAACCTGTGGAGTCATTGCTGCGGAAAAGACATAACTGTCAGCATAATATCTCAGATACTGAATCAGTTTTTCTGACGCGACAATAAAGCCGCCGACACATCCGAAAGACTTACTGAAAGTTCCTGTAATAATATAGACCTCTCCCAAGCAATTATAATATTCGGTAGTTCCTCTGCCGTTTCCTCCCATAACACCAATGCCGTGAGCATCATCCATCATAAGAAGACAATTGTGTTTCTTGCAGACCGCAATGTACTCCGGAAGTTTTGATAAATCTCCATTTTGAGAATAGACACCATCAATGATAACCAATCGAGTTTGGTATTTTCCCATTTCTCGTTCAAGAACCATGTCAAGATAGTTAATGTCGTTGTGTCCTATTTGTTTTACATTGATTCCAATTAGACCACTTGTGGCACTGGTATGGATATAGGAATCAATATAGGCAATGTCATTTTTGCCCAATATGGCACGAAGCAAACCCACATTGACGCCAAAGCCAGATGAAAAAAGGATGGCATCTTCTTGTCCTACAAACTTTGCTATGCCTTCCTCCAATTGCTTATGAATATCCAGGTAGCCTCCTATGCCTTGAGCGACACTTGCCCCTGTACCATATTTCAAAACGGCATTTATGCCAGCCTCCTTAGTTTCTGATCTTTGTGACATACCAAGGTAATCGTTGGAAATGTATGCAGAAACTTCACCGTCATAGCCCTCGATTTGCATCTTGGCTCCAACTCCTGTTTTTCCCATGACCCAATAACTCTTGCAACCGAACTGCTCCATTTGGTCAATATAACTCTGGAAATTTTGGCTACGCTCGATGACATTCTCATTTGGGGTAATCTCGAAATCCTTTAATGAAATAATTCTCTGTTCATATAAACAATACATATAAAGTAAATAATGCTTAGTGGAGATGCTAAGAAATTGCAAATTTTGAAAAACTATTTTTCATTGCTATTGCTTAGTCGCTTTTGGAAGCCCTTTTAATTTGCTTTGCGCATAACGCCTCCTTATCTCCATTCGGCATTAAAGGGATTTTATGCACAATTACCCCAAAATGATAATGATTAAGTGTCATTATAGATGAAAGGGCGCAGATAAACCTGATTGTTTGTGTAAATGTTGAGTTCAATTCTTCTGGAAGTTTTAATCCATTTGGCGACTACGCTGATGAATTTGAAGACGAAGGTCTTCATTCTGCTTGTCTTTTTTGACTCCAAAGGCTTTGGCATTGATACATTCAATGAGCATTTTATAGAAGTTGTATACCAATGCTGTGAGTAGGAGAAAGACGGTGTTTTCCGCCATAAAAGACTTTGGAAGATGCTTCCATTCAAAACCATTGTTCATTTCATCGAGGATACGTTCGGTTTCTCCTCTGAGGTTATAATACTCGATGATTTCTCGTGGGGTTGATGTGAAATCGTTGGTGAGTATACAACGATAGGTGTATGCTCCTTCCCATAAATCGAGCTGATTGTCCGTGCGTTTATTTCCCTGAACAACAAGCCTGTAATTCCTACTTTCCCATCTTTCAAAAGGGATGCTGGTTACTTCATAGTCGACGAAGTTGATTTCCTCGTGCATCCATTCTTGTAGCGTGTTAATCTGGTTGTAGAGCGCAGCACAGCGATTGGCACGGATGTAGAAATACTTGCAATTTCTCTCTATCTTTTCGATGATTTCCTTAGCATAAGTTCCACAATCCATGCGTGCACGTTCGATGCGAATGCCCTTGGCTGAAAGATTTGAAAAGATACGCCGAAGTGTGTCTTGCTGATGGAAGCGCACATTGGTGTTACCATCACGATTTTCGATGCCAACAATGAGATTGCCGATGGTTGCAATGCCTGAACCATAGCCTCGGAAGTGTTTGTACGTCATCTGTGCATCGTATTTCTCAGTTTCAATGAATTGATGGTCGAAATCAAGGTCGTATGCATATCCCTTTTTGAGCTGACCTGTATGAAGTAATACACTAAGGAGGAGTTGATTAAGTCTTTCTGCCGTATTGAAATTATAGCTATTCCCTATTTCTGAGACGTATGTTCTGTTAGGGCAGCTTAGCTCTTTGATGCAGCGCAATATCGTGTAGGAAGAACATGTTCTGAGCTTTGGATGGAGTTGCAAATGGCGCAGCAAATGATTAGAAATATCCTCAATGCAGCTTCCGCCACAGAAGTACACTTGCACCAGCGAACGAACGATTTCGCTGTATTGAAAGCCATTTGAAGTGCAGCGCTGACCAAGTTCAGCGTCTATCACATCACTAATGTGGTGTTCAAACTGCCCCATTACTTGCAAAATTCCTCCAAAAGGTATGGTTTTATCAGATTTTATGTTTACATTTGCCATGTCAGTTCGTGGGTTCATTTGACATTTGTTGCAACACCAAGATAAGTGAATTTTTCGACATGACAAAATCCCGAGCAACCTTTTGCTGCTCAGGAGCTTACAAAAACACTTAAAAAGAAGCGCTGTGGAATTGAGGTTTTTTATAAACAATAGTTATTTGTATATTTATACAGACTTACTCCTATAAGCAAAATAATGATTTCGAAAGATAAAAACTTACTAACACAATAATTAGAGTGAACATGAGAAAATTTCACTTATTGTTTTATTTGGCTTTGTTGCCAACTGTGTCTTTTGCACAAGACAGAATTGGATACAGTTATGATGCCTCAGGTAATCGTGTAAAACGGGAAATCGTTATGCCAGTCCCTAAAGCTATGGCAAAGCAGCAAAACTTTTCCTCTGACAATCAGAGTTTTTCTGATATGCTACGTGACCATTCTATAAAGATATATCCAAATCCTACGAAAGGGGCTTTGAAAATATATATTTCCGGGCTAAAAGGTACGGACAAGTGCTCTTTAGAGGTTTACACGACTCTGGGAGTGCAAATTCTGGCGGAGAAAGTAAAGACTGATAATATTGATATTGACATCAGCAATCAACCCAATGGAGTCTATCTTCTCCGAATTACAATCAACGGAAAATCAACTACATGGAAAATCGTAAAACAATGAAAAAGAATTTACTTCAAGCACTACTTTTTTCTGTAGTAACAGGTTTGGCGAGTACAATTTCTGCGAATGCTAGCAATGATTCTATCAAAACAATAGCTAAGCAAAAAACAATTACTGCTACAGCTAATACATTTGATAAGCTCTATCCAAATCCTGATAAGCCATTTGAACCGGTAGACCCAATCGGTCCTGTTCATCCTATCGATCCAGGAGACCCAATACTACCTATTCATCCTGACAAACCAGTTGTGCCAACTCCACCAACGTCTACGTCCAGTACCCATGGTGTTGGTAGCCCTAAGGGAACACTTCGTGTAAATAATTCAGGAGCTGCAGTTTATAGTATTAATATATCTGCACCTAATGGTGGTAGTCTTACCCCCTCTATCGGTGTAAGTTATAATAGTCAGTCTAGTGGATATGGACTTGTAGGATACGGATTTAATATAACAGGAATCTCTGCCATTACCCGAGGCGGGAACGATTTATTCCATGATGGCAGACAAGCAGGAATTACATATACAGCAAGCGATAATTTTTATCTTGATGGTAAACGCCTGATTCTCCAATCTGGCACTTCCGGTCAAAATGGAGCTGCCTATACAGTAGAAGGAGATCCATTTACAAAAGTCGTCGTACATGGCAATTACAGCAATAGTGCAGCAACGACGTGGTTTGAGATAACGACTAATACTGGTATGACCTACCAGTACGGCAATTCACCAAATTCAAGAATAGCCTACAGGAATAAAAGCGGCTATTTGCGTATTGCCTCATGGTATATCAACAAAGCAACTGACAAACACTCCAATTACATAACTTACGAGTATGCCATCAGCAATCTAAGTATTAGACCTACTACTATTATCTATGGTACAAATTCGGCGAAGAGCCGTGGCATAGTCAACAAAATCAGTTTTACTTATCTGAGCCTCGGGGAAAATGCAAGGCCGTTTGCTGTTGAGGATCAGCAAGGGAAGACAGACATGTGCCTTTCGACCATTACAACAACAAGTAACAATACTGTATATCGTAAATACACATTTACCTATAATAACAATTCAGACCAGTCCAACGGCAAGTGGACACGCCTTGTAACGGTCGAAGAAGCAAATGGAAGGGGAGAAAAACTACCTCCTGTTAAATTTACTTGGCAGTATCTGCCCTCCTCTACAGTCAACTCATCCCAGCTGAATGTACCGACGAAGGATGGCAGCAGTTTCGTGGAGGAAACCGGTAGGCAATTTCTCTCGGCAGACCTCAATGGCGATGGTGTCAGTGATATCATAAGGATAGCACCTGTGAAAGTTACAACTGCCGTCTGGTCTGGTGGCAGTAGTTGGGAATACTATACTTATGTATATGTTAGCAGAAGGAAACTTTCATCTACAGGAAGCGTAACCTACGATTCCCCTCTGGTTTATACGCTGCCCTCCGGTATATCCATGGATGTCATCAAATCCATGTTTGGAGGGGCATCGGTCATGGACTTTGACGGAGATGGATACAATGATTTGGTGTTCCCTTTCCAGAATGCGGCAACAGGTTATTGGAACCAGGCTGTTTTCTACATAGTTCAGGGAAGCGACGTTGTGGCTGGAAGGATAGGTACACATGCTTTTGCTGTAAACCTCCAGTCAACGAACAGAGCCCCTTTGTTTGCGACCTTTGATGTTGACGGCAACGGTAAGGATGACGTCGTGTGTGTGGAACAACGTAAAAAGGACAATTACTATCCATGCACTATAGTACAGCTTGCCGGCGGAACGGCACTAAACCGTATGGAAGTAAAGTTTACTTTACCACAAGGCGTGAGCAAAGACATTGAAAAGGTTTTTGCCGGTGACTATAACAATGACGGGCTTTCTGACCTGATACTGCTATATAATGGTGGCTATAAAATCTATTTCAATAATGGAGGGACTGCAGCCGCATCGAGATTTACAGAGAATAACACAAAGTCAAGTACGGACTTCGGCAATTATTGGAGGATTCAGCAAGGCGACTTCGACGGTGACGGATTAACAGACTTCGTCTACAACAAGTCGGGGGATTCCTATCTTTGGATAGCACACAACAAAGGTAATGGTACTTTTACTCATACAAAGTCGGTAGACATCGGAGTTTCAGACCATTCATCCAACAAAGATAACAGTAGATTTACCTTGATGACTTGCGATATAGATCATGACGGTCGTACTGACGTGATGGTTTGCAAGGCCGGATACAGACATCGTGGTTTCCCTAAATTTAGGAATGAATATACAAACACACAAGTAAAATGGCTCTATTCTACGGGTTCAAATCTGAAATTGGTCAGCAGCTATACTAAAAACCGGGAGGACGACGCTAATGAGAGCTCTATTTTCCTTGGCGACTTTGATGGCAATGGATATCCGGAACTTGCAAATTACGGCAGCATACTGAACAGCGCTAACAATACGTTCAGTGAGAAAATCAATGTCTATAAGTCAGGATATGACCTGTCGCAGGTTGGGAAGATTACAGGTATATCTGATGGCATGGGCAATAACAGCTACATCCAGTATGCAAGTGCTACAAGCCTTGCTGTCTATAAAAGGAGCATTAAAAGCACATATCCGGTTAACACCTATACTCTTCCACTGTCGGTTGTGAAAATGGTAACGGGTGACAACGGCTCGGTCGGTAGTCAGACGATCAAATATTTTTATGAAGACCTGAGACTGCATATCGCAGGTAAGGGAATGCTTGGCTTCAATACGGTAATCAATGAGAATACAACATTAGGTACAAAGGAAGTAAACTGCATTACCAAATGGGACGAGAGCCTCTGGATTCCAACGGAAATCAAGATCTCAAGCTCGGTGGGAAAGAATACGGCCACGGTTGTCTCGACCTATTCTGTATCAAGGTCCGGCAAGAATTATTTTGCTTATGTGTCCAAGAAGGACATGATAGATTTGGATGGCAATACGGTTACAACTCTTTCCAACTATGATGTATCGAAAGGCGTCATTGTTGATGAAACCGTAAAAAATGACGGTGACAAAATGTATAAGAAGGTTTCCTATTCCGGCTATCAGAACAAAGCTGGAGTTTGGTTGCCTACAACATTAACCATGTCACAGAAACATGCTGATGCCCCGGCATCATATACAACAGTTACAACTTATAGTTATGATGACAAGGGCAATGTGCTTTCTTCTACCGTGCACAGCGGAACCGATATGGCTCTCAAGACCGTGTCAACATACGATGTTTTTGGTAATGTTCTTTCATCGGTTACTACAGGCAGTGGAGTAAAGGCTATAACCAAATATAATGACTATGACCCGTCCGGCCGTTTCATTATGAAGAGTTATACCAATCCAGCTTCTGCTGTTAATACCTTTACGTATGACTTGTGGGGCAATGTACTAACAGAGAGCGATGCTACTGAACCTTCCAATATACTAACTACCAAATATACTTATGACGGTTGGGGAAAGAAACAGACTGCTCTGTTGGCTGACGGCACACAGATAACCTATGAAACAGGTTGGGGAACTACCAACAGTAAGAAATATTATACAAAAGAAACCACTACGGGCAAGCCTTCTGTAACAACATGGTATGACAAGGGAGGACACGAGGTTCTGCAGGAATCTTTTGGTCCCAAGGGAATTTCTGTTTCTAAAGCAATAACCTATAATAGTAAGGGACAGGTTTCTCGTATAGAGAATAAAACGGGTAAATTAACTGTCACACAAAATCTCACCTATGATGAACGTGGAAGAGTTGTCACGGATGTATTAAGTTCTGGCAAGTCTGTGTCATATTCATATGGAAATCGATCTGTTACCATAACTACTGCGGGGCGTAGCTATACCAAAACTTCCGATGCATGGGGAAATGTTGTCAAGTCGACCGATCCTGTCAGCGAAGTTGAATACCAGTATTCTTCTATAGGAAAGCCAAGTAGTGTAAAGACACAGGGCACTACCGTGTCTATGACCTATGACGCTGCCGGTAATCAGTTGTCTCTCTCTGATCCAGATGCAGGAACTTCAAATTATACATATGCAGCCGATGGCACATTGCTGACACAGACAGACGGAAGAGGCATCAAGACTACCAACAGCTATGACAACCTGGGACGCCTGGTATCTACGCAAATCGGGCAGAAAACCATTGTATATACTTATGGTACTGTAGGCAACGAAAAGTTGAGGCTGGTAAAACAGGCTGTGGATAATAATTCTGTTGAATACACCCATGACAAATTTGGTCGTGTTGTTACGGAGAAGCGCAATGTGAATGGGTATGGCACTTATAGTTTCTCATATGCCTACAACAGCAACAATCAGCTTGCCAAGACTACATACCCCGGTGGCCTGGAAGTGTCTTACCTGTATGACAATTACGGTTTCAAGGCACAGTCAGCAATAGGCGACAAGGTTATCTATAAGGTTGAAAGTACTGACGGCCTTGTAACTAGTACATCGTTTATGGGTAAACTCACTACCATGCAGACTCGCGATGCACGGGGATATGAAAGCAATGTGAAGATAATGCGCGGTACGAGCGTCCTGGAGTCCTTCGACGAAACCTACGACGGTGCTACCGATAATTTGTTGTCACGCAAGAGAACCAACAACCCGCAGGAAACCTTCGGCTACGACAATCTCGACAGGCTTGTTTCTGTGAAAAATGGGGAAACAGAAACCATGAAGATGAATTATGCACCAAACGGAAATATACTTTTCAAAACTGGAGTAGGTAATTTCTCTTACGATAAGAATACCCGTCCACATGCTGTGACAGAGGTGGAAAACACTGATGGGAAGATACCGGGTGATGCTCTGACTACTTCCTTCAATGACTTTGGAAAAATTGAATTGATAGAAGATGCAGGTAAGAATCTCAGGATGGATTTCGCATACGGTCCGGATCAACAAAGATGGTATTCGGAGCTGTCGCACAATGGTACGGATAGCAGGACAACTGTCTATGCCGGGGAATACGAAAAGATTACTGAAAATGGCAAACCGCGCGAGTTCTATTACCTTGACGGCAACACCATCGTCATCAGGGAGAACGGCACGGTAAAAACTTATTTTGCCTTCACGGACAATTTAGGGAGCATTCTCTCCGTTATGGACGAGAATGGCGCAAAGGTCTTCGATGCCTCATACGATGTGTGGGGCAAGCAGACGGTGACACTCAACACCATAGGCTTGCACCGTGGCTACACGGGACATGAGATGTTGAATGAGTTCGACATTATTAATATGAACGGTCGCTTGTACGACCCTGTGTTGAGCAGATTCTTCAGCCCTGACAACTATGTGCAGATGCCTGACAACAGCCAGAACTTCAACCGTTACAGCTATTGCCTGAACAATCCGCTGAAATATACAGATCCGAGCGGGGAATTGGCATGGTTCGTTCCTGTTATAGCAGGTGCCATTATAGGAGCTTATACAGGGGCTTCCATACAATCAGGAACTGCTGCATTTTGGAACTGGAACTCCAATGCTTGGAAAGGTGCCATTGCCGGTGGAATTATTGGCGCAACAATTGGTTATGGTGTTTCTTCAGCATTGGCATCTTCTGGTGGAATAACAGGCCTTACTACTACAGTAAATGGCACTGAGGTTGTGGCTAAGTCTGCAGGTATAACCAGCTCTATTTTGAATAGTGGTAGCATAAACATCGCATATAATGCTATTACTGGCGGTAGTTGGGATGGTGCATGGAAGGCAGGAATCGTTGGACTTGCAACAGGTGCATGGGCAATAACTGGAGGATTTGGAATGGTTAAGGGCTTCGGTGCTGCGTCTCGTTTTGGCAAGTTAGCCGGAAAACTCGGTTATCAGATGATTGGAACTGTAAGTCAATCAGTCGGGAATAATTGGGCTTCGAACAAAGGAATCTTTTCAAGAGTTACATTAGGATTAGGTCCTATAAACTTGACATTGGGCAAAGGACAAAGGTTGCTGCAATGGGAAAATAATCTTGGAAATATTGCGATAAATGCCTTTGGTCTTGTTAATACGGTTGCCGGTGGGAAAGTCCATTTTAATACAGATAATCTAACATTTGAATATACAGGCGGGCTAATGGATACTTTCCAACCTACACTATCCATGCATGACGGCCGATTATATGAAGTTAGTGCAGGTTTTAGTCCATATACAGTAACGGGAAATAGCAATTTGGGTAATGTACTTAAACATGAATTACATCACCTATGGCATTCTCGTGCATTGAATGATCTGTTCTTGTTAAACTATGGTCTCCAAGGCCTGAATGCGTTATTATTAAAAGGAAACGTTGTTGATGAAAGGAATTATTATGAAGATTTTGTCGATTATTACAGTTGGTGGCCGACACATTAAATGGCTTGGGCTTTACATGATCTTTATGTTATCTGTCCAATCTTGCGATACGGGATTCATACTTCCGTTAGATAACAACAAGTTTAGCTATGATGTTGCTTTATCAGATAGCAGCATGGTAAGGACCAGTTGTATGTATTTCCGAGGCTCTCATTACCTCCTCTTCGATTTAAGAGGAGAGTATGTGATAAATCCCGATTCCTTAAAACTGAGAATCTGCGATGAGAACATAAAGCTTTTGAAATTGATACCCTGTTCGAATACAGATACATATAAGAAAAATAACACACGTGTAAAGAATCGTCTGATTACAGTACAATTAAGCTACGAACGTAAAGACAAATATCAAGAAATCAAAGAGCCTTTGGTTTTATTTGTATTGCCTTCAAACTTCATTATGAAGAATGACAAAAGAGTGCTCACGGATTCGTTGAGAATGGTGTTGAAGAGGCCGAAAAGAAGATCGCGGTGAGTAATAACAACTTCCCTATCTTCAATCCCCCCAACAACTTAGGCTTTGAATTTTGATACACTTGGTTGAACACTGTAAAATGCACACTGGCAGCTTGTCCTCTTAGCTTCCAATGCTGTCAGTGTGCCTACACCCTGATTAGACCGTAATATGAATTCTGTTATTTGTGACGGTACATCATCTTTCGTAGTCACGTGCATTGAATGATCTGTTCTTGTTAAACTATGGTCTCCAAGGCCTGAATGCGTTATTATTAAAAGGAAACGTTGTTGATGAAAGGAATTATTATGAAGATTTTGTCAATTATTACTCATGGTGGGATACACATCCAGTGTGGCAATAAATTAAAATATTATTATTTTTTGCTGCCAATTATTTTTTTATACTCTTGCGATATTGGGCATATGCAAACATTTGAAGGTTATAATAGTACGATCGTGAAGTTACATAATAGTGAAAGTACGACTCGTGTTAGTTGTATGTATTTTCAAGGTTGCTATTATTTAAATTACGGTATTATGAAAGGAGAGTGTACAGTGAATTATGACTCTCTTAAATTGCAGATAAATGATGATAACTTATTAATATATAAAAACTTGCCTGATAAAGGTATTCATACGTATAAAATACTTAGGGAAGGGGTTCTCTCTATTCGCTTAGGATTTATTCGTAGAGACAAGTCCATTGGCGTTGCAGATCCCTTGGTGTTGTCTATCCTGCCATCAGACTTCATCACGTATAATGGTCAACGAATAACCAATGACACTTTGCGAGTGGCATTGAAAATCAGGCTTAAAAGCTTATAGATGACTATCATGAAACAAGCAATATTACTTTGCCTTCACAGACAATATAGGCAGCATCCTATCCGTTATGGATGAGAACGGCACGAAGGTCTTCGATGCCTCCTACGATGCGTGGGGCAAGCAGACGGTAACGCTCAATACCATAGGCTTGCACCGAGGCTACACGGGGCATGAGATGCTCAGCGAGTTCGACATCATCAATATGAACCAACGGTCACTGTCGCGAAGCGGGGAAAGTAACGGTCGTTTGTACGACCCTGTTCTCGGCCGCTTCTTCAGCCCTGACAACTATGTGCAGATGCCCGACAACAGCCAGAACTTCAACCGTTACAGCTATTGCCTGAACAATCCGCTGAAGTACACGGATCCGAGCGGGGAGTTTTGGAACCTTATCATAGGTGCTGCTATTGGAGGGGTCTTCAACTGGGCGTCACACGGCTTCCAGCTTAATGCGAAAGGACTTGGCTACTTTGCCACAGGTGCAGTTGCTGGAGCTGTCGGTGCAGGATTGGCGTCAGGAGTGAACGTTGCCATGGCAGGAGGCAATTTCTGGACTGGAGCAGCAGGATTAGCCAAGGGAATAGCTTCTACAGGATTCCTTGCCGGTGCTGCTTCGGGTGCAAGCGCAGGATTTGCAGGAGGTTTTATATCTGGTGCCGGCAATTCATGGGTAGGTGGCTCCAGTTTTGGAAAAGGTCTTCTTGCTGGCTTAGGTTCTGGAAGCATAGGAGCTTTGGAAGGTGGTTTTGCAGGAGGTTTGCTTGGTGGCCTTGATGCTTTAGGCAAAGGCACAAACTTTTGGACGGGTAAGACTTCTCTTGACTTAAGCCAAGGCTATGCTGCTTCCGGTAATTTTAAAATCGGTGAGACAACCGTTACAGGGAAATATGTAGGGACTTATGAGGGGCAAAATGTATTCGAAAATTCTAAGTTAGGGTCTTATAAAACAGGTAAATATAGTGGTGTAACAATACCAGAACGAGGAATAATTGTCGGGAAAGGTGTCTTTACCTATAGGGCAAAAGAAGGAATGGCTATGATGCAACACGAGTTTGGACATATCCTTGAATATCGAATTATTGGTCCTCGGGCATATTGGTCTGTCATTGCTCCCGAAAGTTTATGCAGTGCTTCACTGTCCTCTTGTGATGAACATCACAAATATTGGACTGAAACATGGGCAAACTATCTATCAAAAAGACATTTTGGAGTTAATTGGCTTGGAAAATTTTTCCCAGGAGATTATCCTGTACAAAATATTAGCCCGGCAAATAAAATGAAAATATATTTATCTACGCATACACATTATGATCCCAATGGAATGCCCATTTATTACTAATAAAAGATTCTCCTATGTTAAAAATAAAATTAGTTTCACGAATAACAATAGCGTCTACATTTTTAATTTGTCAGATGCTGTCATCTTGCATCACCGGAATTGACACGGTACATTCCATAAGAGTCAGAAATTGCACCCGCGACACATTGATTATAGGTGGATCTTTATATAACTGCATTGATAGTGTAGATATTTTTTTAGAAGCGAGTAATGACACTGCATTTTATGGTTTTACCAGTATTGACGAGTCCGGGCATTTGAATATTCATGGAAATCTCATTTTACCAGACTCGATCGGCAGAACTACATATTCGTCATTGTTTAATCACAATCATACAGGATACCTATTCATAATTAAATTAAGCAATGCAAGAAAATATACGTGGGTTGATATATGCAAACACAAACTTTATGACATAAAAGTAGTAACTGCAGATGATGAATTACAAAACAACAACAAGATTATAGAAGTTTATAGTTCTAAATAAAATTATAGTTATCAGGTCTCTGAGAAAAAATAGCATTTCTCAGAGACTTACCAGATTACTACAACATCATGAATTCTGTTATCTTATTCACTATGAGTATGAGCAAAATATTGACGAGGATTAGCCGAAGAGAGGCCGAAAGATGGCAATACATAACCCATGATTTAATCATTTTGTTTCGGTGGTAATTAATAGGCCCCACCTTTTACTTAATATTTGGAGTATATTAGTATGAAAAGATTTTTTGTAATCATTAGTGTTCTTTACTCTACAAATATTGTGTTGGCACAATGCGATACAATTGTTTTCAAATTAGAAAAAAACAGATATGAACAGATTGCACAAGAACGTTTAGAGTCTTTATATAAGCAAGAAAAAAACGGAAATATCCCCTTCATTGCACCAGCAGAAACAAATAAGATATATGTATCTCCTTCTACGTTTTTGTCAAGTAGGTATATGTTAGATCAACTGAGAATCATTTCAATACCCATTTTAGGATGGAATCAACAGCCATATACATGCGGAGACAATCTTGAATCATTAATTGCATTTAAGCAGGATTTTTTATTTCAGAAGATATTTGTTATAACTAAAGAGAATAATCTAAAGGTTGGAGAATTTGAGATTTTTGATTCTTACGATGAAGAAAACCGCAGGAAAGAAAGTATAAATAACGTGGAGTATTCGTTGCATGGAAGGCCTGTCATGGCAGATAACGAAAAAATGGAAAAGAAAATCTATAAATATTGTTGTGAACATCCCGATGTTTTCGTTTTTATGATCCGAGGTTTACATGGCTATTGGGCTGTCATTGACGGAGAACTTGTAAAGTTGGTCGTGAAAGGTCGTGAAATTATCGGAAAGCCTGGTAGTGAGATTGTTTGTAAAAACTATGGGGAACAATTCATTAATGATGCTATTGCGGATAGTTTTAAGACAAGTTATAGATACGCAGTCTGTCCCGATTGCGAAGTACATAAGTCAATAAAAATTAATATTATTCATAAGATATATAAAGAATTCTAGTGTTCCTATGATTTTAGTTTTAAGAAGAACAAGGCTTAAAAGGGCTAAGTCGGGAAACCCGGTGACAGCAGTCGCTACCACCACCCGTCTCCAACAGCCCGTACTGGCTGAACCCTATATCCCTCACCCCGCTATGCTGAGCCGCCAACGGCTTCAGGGCATGGCGGAGGGTGGCTGGGCTATGTGTCCTGATCTTCTGGGAATACAGTCTTCTGGCAAGCCGATTCGAAGTGTTTCATGCCACGTCACCATTGCTGACGTACATGCTGCGCAAGCTTTCCGAAGTGTAGTTCGACTCGAAGCAGACAGTGGTTCGACTCGAAGTAGACAGTGGTTCGACTCGAAGCAGATTGTGATTCGACTCGAAGTAGAACGTGATTCGACTCGAAGCAGAATGTCGTTCGAGTGTTGGCACACCGCCTCAACACGTGGAATAATTAACGGAAAGGGTGAGATGACGCTTGTTTTAGGGCTTAACGGGAGGAGCATCGCTGTTTTTTTGCTAACTTTGTGATATCATCTCAACTCAAACCGACAAATGAAAACAAAACTCATCGCACTCGTGCTGGCCGCCGTCTGCTGCCCGCACCTCCATGCCCAAACACTACCCTACCAAGACACCCGCCTGTCGGCCGAGGCACGCGCCGCCGACCTCTGCCAACGCCTGACTCTCGAAGAGAAGAGTCTGCTCATGCGCAACGCCTCTCCGGCCATCCCACGACTGGGCATCCCACCCTTCGAATGGTGGAGCGAGGCCCTCCACGGCACCGCACGCAACGGCTATGCCACGGTGTTCCCCATCACCATGGGCATGGCGGCCTCGTGGGACGATGCCCTGGTACACCAGGTGTTTGCCGCCGTGAGCGACGAGTCGCGCATCAAGAACACGCAGGCCAAGCGCACGGGCAACATCAAGCGCTACCAAGGCCTGTCGATATGGACACCCAACATCAACATCTTCCGCGACCCGCGCTGGGGACGCGGCCAGGAGACCTACGGCGAGGACCCCTACCTCACCGCGCGCATGGGACTGGCCGTGGTGGGCGGACTGCAGGGCCCGGCCGACAGCCGCTACCGCAAGTTGCTGGCCTGTGCCAAGCACTTTGCCGTACACAGCGGCCCGGAGTGGAACCGCCACTCGTTCAACATCGAGGACCTGCCGGCGCGCGACCTCTGGGAGACCTACCTGCCCGCCTTCAAGAGTCTGGTGCAGGAGGGTGGCGTGGCCGAGGTGATGTGTGCCTACCAGCGTTTCGACGGTCAGCCCTGCTGCGGCAGCCACCAGCTGCTGCAGCAGATCCTGCGCGAGGAGTGGGGCTTCAAAGGCATCGTGGTGAGCGACTGCGGGGCCATCAGCGACTTCTGGGTGCCCGGACGACACGACGTGGCTACCGATGCGGCACAGGCATCGGCACAGGCCGTGCTCGCCGGTACCGACGTGGAGTGTGGCGGCAACTACGCCGAACTGCCCGAGGCCGTGAGGCGCGGACAGATCACCGAGCAGCAGGTCGACATCAGCGTGTGCCGACTGCTCAAGGCGCGCATCGAGCTGGGCGACCTCGACCCCGACAGCGAGGTGGAGTGGACGCGGCTGCCTGAGACGCTCGTGGCCAGTGCCGAGCACAAGCAGCTAGCCTACCAGATGGCGCAGGAGACGATGACGCTGCTGCAGAACGACGGCACGCTGCCGCTGAAACACAATGCACGCGTGGTGGTGATGGGGCCCAACGCCGCCGACTCGACGATGCTCTGGGGCAACTACTTCGGTTATCCCACCAAGACGGTGAACATCCTGGAGGGCATACGCAGCAAGACGGCCAACGCCAGCTATGTGATGGGCTGCGGATATACCAACAACGAGGTGATGGACAGCCGCTTCTCACAGATCACCGCCCCCGACGGCCGTAACGGCATGAGGGCCACCTACTGGAACAACACGGACATGAAGGGCGAGCCGGCCGCCGTGGCCTACTTCGCCGAGCCCCTCGACCAGAGCAACGGTGGTGCCACGGTCTTTGCGCCGGGCGTCAACCTGGACCATTTCTCGGCACGCTACGAGGGCACCTTCCGCCCCACCCGCTCTGAGCAGGTGCAGCTCTCGATGGCCAGCGACGACCTGGCACGCCTCATCATCAACGGCGACACGGTGATCGACAACTGGAAGACCCGCGCACGCATCAACTACACCGACAAGCTATACCCCGTGGAGGCCGGAAAAGAATACCGCCTGCAAATCGACTACGTGCAGAACACCGACGTGGCCGTGATGAAATTCGACCTCGGACCGCGCGTCACCATGACCGACGACCAGCTGCTGCAACGCGTGGGCGATGCCGACGTGGTGGTCTACGTGGGTGGCATCTCACCCCGATTGGAAGGCGAGGAGATGAAGGTGAGCGACCCTGGATTCAAGGGCGGCGACCGCACCACCATCGAACTGCCACAATCGCAGCGCACCACCATCGAGCGTCTGCATGCCGCCGGCAAGAAGGTCATTATGGTCAACTGCTCGGGCGGCGCCGTGGCGCTCGAACCCGAGAGCCGTCACTGCAACGCCATCCTGCAGGCCTGGTATGGCGGTGAAAAGGGCGGACAGGCCGTGGCCGACGTGCTCTTCGGCGACTACAATCCCAGTGGCAAGCTGCCCGTGACCTTCTATCGCAACGACAAGCAGCTGCCCGACTTCCTCGACTATCGCATGACGGGCCGCACCTACCGCTATCTGCACGACCGGCCGCTGTATGCCTTCGGTCATGGCCTGAGCTACACCACCTTTGCCCTGGGCAAGCCCCGCTACGACGCCAAGGGCGGACGGCTGACGCTCACAGTGGCCAACACCGGACGGCGCGACGGCGCGACCACCGTGCAGGTGTATATCCGGCGCGTGGGCGACACCGACGGCCCCGTCAAGACGCTGCGTGCCTTCCAGAAGGTAAGGCTCGGGGCCGGCACCCGCCAGACGGTGATGCTCGACCTTCCCCGCACCCGTTTCGAGTGTTGGGATGCCTCCACCAACACCATGCGCGTGTTGCCCGGAAAATATGAGGTCATGACCGGTCTGTCGAGCGACGACCCCGACATGAAGCGGATGACCGTCATGCTGAAATAAGCCGAAGGCGACATTCCAATATAAAAAAGTTATCGAGCCGTTAGCTAAGATGACTACCATTTATTATCGAGATAGGGGATAGAATTTGTCAATAACAGCATCACTACCCCTATCTTGATAATATTTCATCCCTCCGCTTATGGTTATCTGTTATCTTTGTCATACAATTTATCATCCTAACCATGTATGCAATGAAACATCAGAAATCATTACCACCCTCCACGTCAGTTACCGCCTCCTTGTGCAAACGGATGGCTGCTACACTTGCTTTAGGACTAAACACATTTTTTGGTGCCCAAGCCCAAGACCTGAATCTGTACCCTTGGTTAGACCGCTCACTCAGTTTCCACGAGAGAGCCGTTCTACTGGTCAAAAACATGACCCTCGAAGAGAAGGTCAGCCAACTGGGCAACAAGGTTGGCTCGCCCATAGTCAGAAACGGAATAACTGTTGTCCCACCCTATCAGTATTGGAACGAGGCTATTCACGGTGTCATTGACGATGGTCCCTCAACATCTTTCCCTTGCCTTAAGGCCATGTCATCAACTTGGGACACCGACCTGGTACGGCGTTGTGCCGAAGCAATATCAGATGAGGCAAGAGCCCACCACCTGCTGACAGGAAAGGGGCTCGACTACTGGTGTCCAACCATCAACATGAGTCGCGACCCACGCTGGGGCAGAGACGAAGAAAACTATGGTGAAGATACTTATCTGGCAGGAAGGCTCGCTGTGAACTTTCTAGCTGGCCTGCAAGGTCAGCCCGATGAAAACGGATATTACAAGTTGGTGGGATGTGCCAAACATTTTGCCGCCAACAACTATGAGGTGGGGCGACACTCCACCACCTCGTTTGTCACCGAGAAAAATATGCGCGAATACTATCTTCCAGTATTTGAGCAATGTGTCAAGGAGGGACAGGTGCGCAGCATCATGGCGGCATACAACGCCCTGTCTACAGACATCACAGAGACCAATGCCGCCGGCGCAGGCTACAAACAAGCCAAAGGCGGAATGCCGTGCTCGGCCAACAAAATGCTACTCACCGACATTCTACGCAAGGAATGGGGCTTCAAGGGCTACGTTGTGTCAGACTGCGCTGCCGTGTCCGACGTGTACCGAAATACCAAGCACCTATTCTGGGGCAGCTGGACAACGGGCAGCCATGCCGACTCGCTGCGCATGGAAGCGCTGTCAGCATCACTGTGCCTGAAGGCTGGTCTTGACAACAACTGCGAATTCAAGAACACTACCTCAGTGCTGCAACGCGCCGGGGCCTATGCCATCAGCGACGCATTCAAACAAAACGAGACGACTTTTGCCAAATATGCCACGCTTACCGAGGCTGACATTGACACAGCTGTGGTAAGACTCATGGAGAGCCGCTTTGCCTTGGGGGAGTTTGACGAGCCTTACATCACTATCTCATGGAACAACAACAAGTACGACATTGAGGGACCAGCCAAGCAGGCCCTCGCACTGGAGGCAGCCCAGAAGGCTATCACCCTGCTGAAGAATGAGGCACCAGAGGGGGCTTCTGCTCCTCTGCTGCCATTGACGCCCGACAAAAAAATAGCGCTCGTAGGCTCATTTGTCAACAAGATTAACACCGGAGGCTATTCTGGCAATGCAGGACCCACCTATTACAGCACACCATATACAGCCTTTGCCCAAGCTATGAACTACACCCTCAATGATGGCACCGTGCAGTTTGAAGACTACAGTTCGTTCTCATCTTCTTCTCCAGAAGACAAATTCAA
Source organism: Prevotella sp. (assembly GCA_041856205.1). Lineage (GTDB taxonomy): Bacteria > Bacteroidota > Bacteroidia > Bacteroidales > Bacteroidaceae > Prevotella. Next base: position 15,195 of record JBHAFS010000133.1, on the reverse strand, counting down.
AAATGCAAGTGGTTACATTGAGAACACGGCACCTGGTAACGTTGTTGTGTACGACCAGATAGACTTTGGCAAGGGTTGCAGTAACTTCTCTATGAGGGTGGCTGCCAAGTCGAGTGGACTGGCCACTGCCAACTTCTACCTCGATGATGCCAAAGAACCGTCGCTCTCTGTGGGCAACCAAGATACCGGAGGGTGGACAAAATGGAGCACCGTGGAGACGACCTGCAATCCCAATATTTTCCAAGGCGTGCACCAGGTGAAAGTAGTATTCACAGGCACGCAGAAATATGCTGGCAACTGGGACTGGTTCAGGTTCCACAATAAGGGACAGGAGCCATTGGAGACCGCTGGTCCCCTCTACGTGCTGCAGACCACAACAAGCAATGTGGGCGAGACCGTGTCGCAAGAGATGATAGACCGGGCTGTGGCTGTGGCCCAAAGAGCCGATGTGGTACTGTTCTGCGGTGGCTTACAAAACTATTCAGGTGCCAACGATACGCAGAGTGGACGAGAATCGGTTGACCGCACGCAGCTCACCCTGCCTGGCAACCAGCAAGAAGTGCTGAAAGCTATGCTGGCTGTCAACAAAAACATTGTACTCTGTTTCTATGGCGGTTCATCAATGGACTTTACATGGGAGAAAAACAACCTACCTGCCATCCTGTGCTGCTGGTATAACGGTCAAGCTCAGGGACAAGCACTCTGCGATGTCATATATGGCAAAGTAAACCCTAGTGGGAAGCTGACCTCAACCTGGTACAACTGCTGGGATGAGTTGCCGCAGGCCAATGCTTCAGAACTCGGAAGAGGCGGGATGCTCGAATACAACATTGACCGATGGGGGTATACCTATATGTATTATGGCAAGGGCGACAAAAACCCCAATCAGGCAGCAAAGCCGCTATTCCCCTTTGGTTTCGGGCTAAGCTATACTCACTTCACATATAATGATATGGCCTTGTCGGCCAACACCATAGACAAGGGTAAGCAGGTGGTGGTCACGGCGAACATCACCAACACAGGAAGTCATAGTGGCACCGAGATTGTACAGCTTTATGCCAACTTCAATGGCGACTACCACTATGGCTACAACGGCAACATGAGGCATAAACTGGTAGGATTTGCCCGCGTAAAACTAGCACCAGGAGAAACAAAACAGGTAGAGATTCCAATCGATTATGAAAGCCTGTCCTATTACAACGAGTCGGCACATAACTATCAAGTGCCAGATGCTAAGGTGACATTGGAACTGGCAGCCTCGAGCGAGGACATCCGCCTAACCAAAGAACTGCTTACAACAAGTGGCATAGCCAAAGAAACCTATCTGTCTGACGGAACTACATTCATTGAGCCTATAACATCTTCAAAAACACTAAGCAAGAACGACCATATCTATAATGTAATGGGAGCCTATCTTTGCCCCGCAAGCGACTATGACCGGCTGCCGGCCGGCATATACGTAATTAATGGGATGAAGTATATCAAAAAGAACAAATAATGATTCAGTAGAAAATGAGTGGGGCTAAGGTCACGAGGGTGTTCCATCGTGTCATGCCTCAGAGAGACACCGCTCAATAGCTGAGGGTTATCCCCGCGAGCAAGCTCGCGGGGATAACCCTCAGAAAGGTGGGAAAAGCCGCAACATCTGACCGAACACTATAGTTATTGGATTTCGCCTTGTCATTGACTGCCATACCTTGGACAATCTGCCCCTCCCCTTTAGGGCTCTCTCTAGACTTAGGCTATCATACAACATCATGACAAGCATACACGACAGAGCCACGGATTCCTACGCTGAGGAATCCGTGGCTCTGTGGTTGATAGGGTTGGCTGTGTGGTGGGCGGCGTTATCTGGTCACCCTGAACCAGTCTACGTCGATCCATCCGCGGTTGGTCTTGCCGGCGGGCTCCTGGGCCACCAGTCCGATCTTGGCACCGATCCATTTGCCTTCGCGCATGGTGAAGGTGTCGCCCACGGTCTTGAAGCTCTTGCCGTTGGTGCTGTAGGCAAAGGTGGCCTTGCCGGCAGCCACCGTCATGCGCAGGTAGATCTCCTCGTGGATGGCAAACTGGTAGTCGTTGTCGTCCTGTCCGGTGCGGGGGAGCGTGGCGAGCGTCTTCACGCGCTCGGCGGCACCCTTGTCGGCGTTGTTGCAGGTGATCTGCTGCAGTTCAAACTTGTCGCCCACGCGCTTCACCACCAGGGCCGAATAGTCGAGTCCCATGACGATGATGCCGCCATATTGGTTCTGGTCTTTGCTGATGAGCTTGAGCTTGGTGGTGGCCGTGAAATTGTCGGCCGGCGTCTTCTGCAGCAAGAGGTTGGGGGTGTGCCACAGTGTGCGGTCGCTCTTCCAGGTGTAGAGCCTGAAGCAGCCCAGCGAGGTGGGCATGCCGAAGGCCTGCTCGTAGTTGGCGTGCCACTGCCATTGCAGTCCCAGCCGCGGCTCGTTGAACTCGTCGCTCTCCTGCGGGTTGACCACCAGCGTAGAGCCCGACTTGGGCTTGCGGTAGGTGGTGTAAGGCTCGCCGCAGTAGCCCTTCTTGGGCACACGGCCCATCACGGGCCAGTTGTCTTTCCAGGTCACAGGCTGCAGGTGTACCACACGGCCGTAGGCTCCCTTGTCCTGAAAGTGCATGAACCAGTCTTCACCGGCCGTGGTGTGTACCCATCCGCCCTGATGGGGGCCGTTGATGGCCGTGGAGCCCTGGTCGAGCACCTTCTTGTATTCGTAGGGTCCGAAGGGCGACTTGCTGCGCATGGCCACCTGGAAGCCCGTGGGCACGCCGCCGGCAGGGAACATCACCCAGTACCAGCCGTCGCGCTTGTAGAACTTCGGACCCTCGGCCGTGCGGTATTCGGTGCCGTTGCCATCGAAGACGATGACGGGGTTGCCGATGGCTTTGGTGCCCTCGGCGTTGAGCTCGCGCACGGTGATGACCGAGGCAAAACGGTTGCGGCTGTTGGCCCAGCCGTTGACGAGGTAGCAGCGCCCGTCGTCGTCCCAGAGCGGGCAGGTGTCGATCATGCCCTTGCCGGCGATGACGAGCACGGGCTCCTCCCAGGGCCCTGCGGGGTTGGTGGCCTTGACCATGAACACGCCGTTGTCGGGGTCGCCCCAGTAGATATAGTACTGGCCGTTGTGGTAGCGCATGGCCGGGGCCCACACGCCGTTGCCATGTGCGGGCTCGCCGGTGAAGAGGCTGTCGGGCGTGAGGCGCGTCACGGCATGGCCGATGAGCTCCCAGTTGACCAGGTCGCGGGAGTGGAGGATGGGCAGGCCGGGAATGCAGTTGAACGAACTGGCGGTGAGGTAGTAGTCGTCGCCCACGGCAATGACGTCAGGGTCGCTGTAGTCGGCATTGATGACGGGATTGGTGTAGGTGCCGTCGCCATTGTCGGGACTCCACACTTGCGACTTGTACTGGGCCTGTGCCAGCAGCGAGAGGGAGAGGCTAAGCCCCATGAATATTTTTCGGATCATAGATGAGTTTGTAGCGTAATTTGTCGGGCAAAAAGTAGTTTGCTGAAAAAAAGCAAATACTCCAGGCACGTAGGTCATGTCTGGAGTAATGCGACAAAAAGAGGGTTTGTTCTCCCGTCAATCGCGCCCCCTTGGTCATAGGTGAGGAGGCGCGACGGGAGAGAAAATGCTTACTTGGCGTAGAGAGCCACGATGGTCTCGAGGAGCTCCTGCTTGCCGCTGGTCTGCTTCGGCTCGCCGTTCTTCTTGGCGTATGCCACGAGGTCTTCGAGCGAGAGCTTGCCCTCTTCGAAAGCCTTGCCTTCGCCTGCATCGAAGCTGGCGTAGCGGTCTTTGAGCATCTGGGGCAGCGGGCTCTCGTCGAGGATGGCAGCTGCGTTCTCCAGGGCGCGGGCCATGGCATCCATGCCGCTGATGTGTGCGATGAAGATATCCTCGGGGTCGGTGGAGTTGCGGCGCAGCTTGGCGTCGAAGTTGCTGCCGCCGTTGCCCAGTCCGCTGTTGCGGATGACCTGCATCATGGCCTGGGTGAGCTCGAAGTTGTCGATGGGGAACTGGTCGGTGTCCCAGCCGTTCTGTGCGTCGCCGCGGTTGGCGTCGATGCTGCCCAGCATGCCGTTGTCTACGGCTACGGCCAGCTCGTGCTCGAAGGTGTGACCGGCGAGTGTGGCGTGGTTCACCTCGATGTTCACCTTGAAGTCCTTGTCCAGACCATGGGCACGGAGGAATCCGATTACCGTCTCGGTGTCTACGTCATACTGGTGCTTGCTGGGCTCCATGGGCTTCGGCTCGATGAGGAAGGTGCCGGTGAAGCCCTTTGAGCGGGCATAGTCGCGGGCAGCGCCCAGCATGGTGGCCATGTGCTCCTTCTCGCGCTTCTGGTCGGTGTTGAGCAGGCTCATGTAGCCCTCGCGTCCGCCCCAGAACACATAGTTGGAGCCGCCGAGCTTGATGGTGGCATCGATGGCATTCTTGATCTGCACGCAAGCGCGGGCCACAACGTCGAAGTCGGGGTTGGTGCTTGCGCCGTTCATATAGCGCTTGTTGCTGAACACGTTGGCGGTGCCCCACAGCAGCTTGATGTCGGGGTTGGCAGCCATCTTCTCTTTCACATAGTCGGTGATGGCCTGCATGCGGGCCTCATATTCCTCGATGGTGTCGCCCTCGTCCACCAGGTCGATATCGTGGAAGCAGAAATATTCGATGCCGAGCTTCTGCATGATCTCGAAGCCGGCGTCTACCTTATCCTTGGCGCGCTGAACGGCGTCAGCAGCCTTGTCCCACTCGTAGTCGCGGGTCTGGCCACCAAACTGGTCGCCAGAAGCACCACCCAGTGTGTGCCACCAAGCCATCGCAAACTTCAGCCACTCTTTCATCTTCTTGCCTTTCACCACTTTCTCGGGGTCATAGTAGTGGAAAGCCATGGGGTTCTTACTTGTCGGTCCCTCGAAGGGAATTTTTCCTACTTGGGGAAAATACTCTTTAGCCATAATAGTTATTAATTTTAATATCAGGTTTGAAATAATGTCTGTCTCTATGTCGGCCCTGCATCACAGCCGTAGGTGCGGCTCCGCAGGATGTACATGCAAATATAGTAAAATAACTCCGTCATACAAGTGTAATTTTACCATTATCGCGGTATTTTAACCATTTTAAATCATTCTTCCCTCTGTTTTGGCGTGTATCCTTCCGTGCCCACAGTTCAAGGTAGCAGTGCAGCTGCGTCGTTCGCCATCAGGCTGCCTGGGCTGCAAGCGGCAACATACTTGGGCACACTCTGGCAAAGATAGCCAAAATAGTGCGATGGCAGTTGGTAACTTTTGTTGTTTTTGTCGCCATGAGACATCATGAGCCGTTTTTGAGACAAATAGGAAAGGAGAGAGACATGGGAAGCAGGAAAACGGCAAGCGTTGTTTGTCGCCGTCTCATGAACAGGCCGGTGCGGGGTGCATACGCGACTTGCAGTAATATCTTATCAACAAGTAATCCCACCCCCGCAGCAACCGGCCATCACCATGAAAGCCGGGGCCTGCACATTCATGAGATGCTTTCGATAAGTGCAAAGGCAATTTTACGGGCATGACGCACGTTGTGTAGACATGAGACACTGTATTGCCATCCTTCTCGTGCTCGTGCTTCACATCCTTCAGGCCCAGGCCCAGACCACATGGCTGGGCAGGGTCGACAGTATGCTGAAGAAAAGCTACTTTGGCGTAGACATCGACACGGCCTACATCATCAGGCCCCGCCAACGGTGGTCGCTGCGCTTCAGCCAGAACATCGCCGGAACGGGCATCGAGGCCGAGAGCCGCATCGACGGCCTGCAGCAGGTATCTCACCTTGAGGCCGACCTGCGCGCCACGTTCACCCTGGGCATACGCTACAGCGGACTGGCTCTGGCCCTGTCGATAAACCCGGCACACCTCAGGGGCAAGAACAACGATATAGAACTCAACATGAATGCCTATGGCAACCGATATGGCATCGACCTCATCGGTCTGTCGACACGAACGCTGGCCGGAACCATCACCACCGCCGACAGCCAAAGTGACATTGCCGCAGGACTGGTACACCAGCAGGCCCTCTATGCCATTGCCTACTATGCCCTCAACCGCCGCCGTTTCTCCTATCCGGCCGCCTTCAGCCAGTCGTATATCCAGAAGGCCAGCGCGGGCTCATGGCTGCTGGGCATGTCTTATTTCTATACGCGCGTCACCACCGAGCAAGGTTCATCACTGGCCAATGCACCCTCACTGCTCATTCTCCACAACGTCGGACTTCTCGTCCAACGGCAAGCAAGACTACCTCATGGTGAAAAACCAGAAATGGCGCGTACGTGCCTTCTTCGGCATCCGACTATGATGAATGGAAGACATGAAGCATGTAACCCTTCTTATATAGCACGTCAATCGACAACGTGGCATCCTGCTTGATGGCACGTCGCAAGTAGCTCACCTGTACATTGAGCGCCATGGAGTTGGCATACGAGTCGTCGCCCCACACCGCCATGAGAATCTGCTCACGCGGCACCACCTGGTTGGGCTGCTCGCATAAGACGCGGAAGATCTCGGCCTGCCTCGATGTGAGGATAACGCGCTGCTGGCCGTACTGCAGTTCGTTGAGCCCATACCTGAACAGCGTCTGCCCCACGACAACGACATCGTCGGAATCGACCTCATCTTTGGGTTGCTTCATTTCATAGATCATGTTTTTCATAAACTCGTGCCTGATGCGGTCGATGCGTTTCTGTATGACGATGGTTTTGGCCTGGTAGTAGAGACAGAACGCCAGCACAACAACAAGCAGCACACAGGCGAGCATCTGCCAGGCCATCGACCGGATGATCTGTGTCGTGCCGATGGGTATGTCGAAGGCCACACCCTGCCGCAGCATGGGATTGCTGCAATAGGTCACGTGCAGCGTTTTGTGCCAACCGTCTGAAACGGTATAGCGCGGCTCCATGCGCACCGCCATGCCCCCAAGACGCGTGAACCGGCTCACCTTCAACTGTCCGCAGGCTGTGAGCAATGAGTCGAGCAGCTCGCGCTGGAACGGCTTGTAGAGTCCGGCCTCATAGCGATTGAAGATGACGGTGCCGTCGGTGCTGTTCAGTCCTTCGTCATCGAGAACTATTTTACGGTTATTGCCCAGGGTGAAGGTGAACCGCAGCTTCGTGCCCGAGGAGGTGGAGTCGCGACCGTTGATCCGTATACGCAGTGCCATATTGAAAGGGACCTTTTGCCGACGCTGTCTCAGCAAGCGATGGTAGCCGTCGAGCCGCAAATTCTCCTCTTTGCCGATGACCATACCGCAAATCTCTTTCAATTCTTCGGCCATACGGTTGCCCGTGTACTGATACTGCGTATAGAGCCACCAGCCCTGAGCCGCCAACACAAGCGTCAGCGTGACGATGCTCAGCACATATACCGTCTTGATTCTTTTATCCATAGTCTACAATGATGATAGTACGGCACTCCCTGTTGTACCATGCCCTGCAAAGATAATGAAAAGCCGGGGGATGTGAGCCAGATGAATAAAATAGTAAGAAAAAACAAAGAGGGAAATAAGATTTGAATAATAAAAAACGCCCATTCCATCGCTCACCTTTTCCTACTTTTGTCGACAAAGACCAAAACATAGAAAAGATGAAAAGAACGATGTACGTCCTCCTGCTGCTGGCTGCCGCGCTAACTGGCGCTGCTCAGGAGGTGATGATGTGGGACGAGACAGACATGCAGCCCGGCGACTCCATCGCACCGGTGAGGTATGAGGTGGTGTACGATATGCGTGTGGTGACCAGTCCGGGTGACACACTCAACAAGCCATTCACCGAGCAGATGCTGCTGCAGGTAGGACTCAATCGCTCGGCGTTCTACAGCTACCAGGCCTACCAGACAGACTCGGTGGTCACGGCTGCATTGCAACGAGGCGAGGCAGTGAATATCAACATGTCGTCGAGGGTGAGCTGGAAACTGTACAAAGACTATCCGGAGGCGGGGCAGACCACCTTCATGGACAAGGTGGCCAACGACAGATATGCCGTCACCGAACCCACAGAAGTGCCCCATTGGCAACTCGTGCCCGACAGTGCCGACCATATTCTGGGCTACGCCGTCCATCTGGCCAAGACCCACTTCAAAGGACGCGAGTGGCTGGCATGGTATGCCTCCGACATCCCCATCGACAACGGGCCCTGGAAGCTGCAAGGGTTGCCGGGGCTCATCCTCAGGGCCTGCGACACCGCTCACGAATACTGCTTTGACGTCGCGGCACTGCGCAACATCAGTCAGCCCAAGGCCATGACCTGCAAGAAGCAAGGCTATGCTCCCATCAAACGCAAAGAACTCTACAAAATCTACCAGCGCTACTATGCCGACCCCATAGGCTACACCCTGCTGTCGTACCCGGCCTCATCGACCAACAGCATCAAGATCACCGACAAGGACGGCAACGAACTCAAGCATTCTAAACCCGTACCCTTCAATCCCATTGAACGCTGAGATGGCTCGCTGGACAAGTTTGCTGCTCGCCCTGACCGTCCACCTCGCGCTATATGGGCAGACGGTCGGGGGCATGGTGACCGATTCGGCCACCCTCCTTCCCGTTGCCTCTGCCACCGTCACCCTGCTGCGACAAGGCAGTCCGACGGCCTACACCCACACCGACAAAGACGGGCACTTCGCCCTAAGGATTGACCAGCGACAAAATGGTGACAAGCTGCAGGTCACCTGTCTGGGTTACGCCCCTCAGACGATGCCGCTTGCCCATGAGGGCAGCATCAGCATCGCACTGACGCCATCGGCCTTCAGCTTGAAGGAGGTGCAGGTCAGAGGAGCACGCCTTTTCGGAAGACAAGACACCATCAGCTACGACCTCACCCGCTTTGCCAACAGCCGCGACCAAACACTCCGCGACGTGCTGCGCAAGCTGCCCGGCATAGATGTCGATGCCGACGGACGCATCAGATACAACGGCAAGGCACTCAACCGATTCACCGTGGAGGGACTCGACCTCACGGGCGGTCGCTATGCACAACTCGAGGAACGCATCAAGGCCAAAGACGTGAGCAGGGCCGAGGTCATTGAGCACGACCAGCCGGTGAAGGCCCTGCAAGGCAAGGTGCTGACGGATGCCGTGGCCATGAATGTGGTGATGAAAGACAGTGCGCGCGACAAGCTGCTCACCACCCTGAAGCCCCAGCTGCTCGTCGGCAGCACAGTGAACCCGAGCGGAGCGGCAACCATGATACAGATGGGAAAGACCAGACAATGTATGTACGACGTGGCGTATGACCGCACGGGACGCGACCTGGGCCAAGAGACACGCCAGCTCACGGGCGGCAATACAGAGGCAGAAGAAGCCCGGTTGCCCGCCTGGCTCTCTGTGCCCACGTTCGAGGCTCCCATTGATGCCGAACGGCTGCGTTTCAACACCTCACAGTTGTATGGCCTCAAACGCATCAGCCGCACCGACGACGGCGAGCGGAGGGTGTCGGCCCAATATCTCCGCACCGTAGAGCGCCAGCAAGTCAACAATCTGTCGGTCTACAACCTGCCTGGCAACCCACCGGTGACGACGCACGAAGACCGAAGTCTGCGACTCACCACCGACGAACTCTCGGCCGAGGCCGAACACAAAGTCAATACAGCGCAGACCTATGGCACCCAGTTGTTGCGGGTGTCGGCAGCCCAGGCCGATGCCTTGTCGGCAATGGGCGACAGTATGCGCCAGCGCATCAAACAGCCACAGGCCAACCTCATGGGCTGCCTCTACCACATGTTCAATGTGGGCAACAGCCAGTTGTCTGTGCAGGCGGTGGCCGACTATCATCATGGCGTGTCCGACCTGAGCATCAACGACAACCTCATCCGCCTGCGCACCAACCTGTGGCACGGCGGATTGATGGCGGGATGGCTGCGCAAGAAACGGTTTGTCACCCGCCAGATGATACTCTCGGCCGAGATCACACACCTGCACCTGCAACACAACGACCTGCGTCTGGGCATCAGCCTCACACCACTCTGGACTTACCTGCGCAACGGCTTGCAACTGAAGGTGATGCCCAAGCTGACCTACGAACGACTCACCCGCCAGCAGCTCACGCGGCTGTTGCCCGCGCCCTCCATACAACTCACGCAAAATGTGGGACACCGCAGCGAATGGAACGTCTTCGCCTTGTATCATGAACAGAGCGGAAGCCCCGAACAATGGATGGATGGACGGCGGCAGACCGACTATCGCTCTTATTACATCTCCACAGGCGAGGTACCCCTCACACGCCAATTGACGGGGACGCTGACCTATCAGTATAGACGCCCGGTGGAAGAATGGTTTGCCCATGTCAGCCTGACACGAAGCAGGTTTTGGGACAACACGATGGTCGACCTGCAAATCACTGACGGACAATATTTCTACACGCGCGTCGAGCGCCACAATTACTCCGACATGAGTCAGGTGGAGGGCAGCATGTCGAAGGGGTTCTACAGTCTGCACCTCAAGACGAGACTCAACGCATCCTACCAGCACAGCAAGGGACATCAGCTTTCAGACGGCCGACTGCAAGATTACGCCACAGAGGTCATTTGTTTGTCACCCAACATCGAGTATGCCTCAGCATGGGCAGCCTTGAGCTATGAAGCCAGCTTGCAATGGCACCACTCGACGACGGGTGCCACGCTCTTCAACGGCCGCCAGCAGCTTGCCGTCACCGGAACAACGGGGAGATTCGACCTCCGGGCATCAGCCGTTCACTACCACAACCAACTGCTGTCGGGGCACACGCTCAACACGCTGCTGGCCGACGCACAGGCCGTATGGCGCGGCAAACACCTGCGGCTGACTGTCACCCTGCGCAACCTCTTCAACAACCACAGCTTCGCCTTAACGCGCTATGCAGGGGTGGCCACGCTCACCGACAGCTACACCCTGCGCGGACGCGAGCTGCTCCTCACGGCCCAGGTCGACCTGTAGCCACCTCCTACCACGTCCCACAGCGTGAGCACACGCCTAACACACAAAGCCTTAAAAAGAATAAAAAACGGAGGTTGACCCACCGTTCTCCTGCCATTTTTCGTAACTTTGCCCGACAAGAATCAACTAATAGCAAATGTTCATGAAGAATGTATTGATTGTGTCGGGACATACCGACCTCAACGACTCGGTAGCCAACGACCTCGTGCTCCGCAGACTCAAGACCCAGTTTCCCCAAGCCGAATACACGGTGCTCAGTGAACAGTACCCCGACTTCAACATCGACGTCGAGGCCGAGCAGCAGAAGCTGTGCCGCGCCGACATCGTGGTGTGGCAGTTTCCCGTGTTCTGGTACAGCATGCCCTCGATCATGCACCGCTGGGTGGAGGATGTCTTTGTACGCGGCTTCTCGCACGGCTCCACAGGCACGGCCCTGAAGGGCAAGAAGCTCGTCGCCTCGTTCACCACCGGCGGCCCTGCCGAATATTACACCCACGAGATGCTGGGCTACACCATCGAGGAACTGCTCATGTCGCAGATCCGCTCCATCGCCGGTCTGTGCGGCATGGAGGTCGAAGACTATGTATTCACCGGCGGCGTGTCATACGACCTGCGCAGCAATCCCGAGAAACTGGAGGAGATCAAGCAGCTGGCCAACCGTCATGCCGACCGCCTCATCGGCGAGATAGAGGCTCTGTAAACAACTTTGGCCATCACGGCGGCACAGCCTGCGGCTATGGCCATGATGAATCGGGGCATAGGGAAGGACAAGATGCAAAAGTTGTTAAAACAGTTCCCTTGGTCACAAATGTGCCCAAAGGAGACGACCGACATCGCGTAACTTTGCCGACCGATAACAAAACATTACAGATTATGACACACGGACACGAAATCCTCCACATGATGGAGGGCAACACTTACCAGAATAAAGAGAGCCTCGTAGAGGCCATCGTAGAGCGCTTCGGCGCAGCAGAGACCTTCCACACCTGTTCGGTAGAGGGGCTCGACGCCAAGCAGATAGTAGACTTCCTGGCCGACCGCGGCAAATTCATGCCGACCACCGACGGCGGCTTCACCGTCAACGTGGCCAAGATCTGCCATCACTAAGCCGCCCCCCGGCCATCCATTCTCGGGGCATCACGCCCACAAGCAGGGCGGCAAATCATCCACCAAGGCTGACCGACAGGCTGAACCGCCTCTCGGCCAGCCTTTCCCATTTCTATGAGGCCATCACCATGAGTCTACCAAGCCTGTAGCAGGGCAAAACATATCTCCAGTATGGTGTTGAGAGACAAAAGACGAAATATTTTGGATTCGATTTATTGAGAGCAAATTAGAATAGTAATCGTCAAAATTTACACCGTTTGGACAATATATATATAGTATCAGGAGAAGTTTTTCGATGCCTGAGATGTATTTTTACGACTCAACCAAATTGGTGTCCTGATTATTTTCCCTAACTTTGCAGCAACGGAGACGACCCGCTCATTTTCAACCAACAACGTTATGGCAAAGAAGACTACAGCCACGAAAGGGGCAAAGAAAACTACGAAGACGAAAGGAGCACAGAAGAAACAAGGCGTAAAGAAGATTCCTTACCAATACCAGCCGGAAGGAATGACGCTGAAGGAGTGGCAGGTGAAGCTACGCCAGCAGGCGGCACGCGACGGTATCTTGGCCGTGAGAGAGGCCGACCGAAAACTAGCACCCGGAGAATATGTGGTGCGCAACCCGGAGAGCCACGAGGAATACAAGGTGGTGTTTCGTGGCGAGGGCAGCCCGTGGAACTACTGTTCGTGCATGGACTTCAAGACTTCGTTGCTCGGCACCTGCAAGCACCTGGAGGCAGTGAAGCTATGGACGGCCGAGGGACACCGCGTCCACACCACCGTTCCGCCCTATACCTCGGTCTACCTCGACTATACCGCCCAGCGCAAGGTGCGCATACGCATAGGACAAGAAAACCGCGAGGCCTTCGAGACGCTGGCTGCCGAATATTTCGACGAGCAGTGGATGCTCAAGCCCGAGGCCATCGACCGGTTTGACACCTTCCTGAGACGGGCCCGCCAGGTCAGTCCTTCGTTCAGATGCTACAGGGATGCCCTGGAGCTTGTCATCGAACAACGCGAGCAGCAGGTGCGCCGCCAATGGGTCGACGAGATGACCGATGCCGACTTCGACGGCCTGCTGCACGCCCGCCTCTACCCTTACCAGCAAGAGGGCATACGCTTCGCGGCCAAGGCCGGGCGCGCCATCATCGCCGACGAGATGGGACTGGGCAAGACTATCCAGGCCATCGGCACGGCCGAACTGCTGCGGCGCAAGGGGCTGGTGGGCTCGGTGCTCATCCTCTGTCCCACGTCGCTCAAATACCAATGGAAGCGAGAGATCGAGCGATTCACCGGACAGCGGGTGCTTGTCATCGAGGGCATACAGACCAAGCGGCGAGCGCAGTACCAGGGCGACGAAAGCTATAAAATCGTATCGTACAATGCAGCCTGCAACGACATCAAGGTGGCGGGACGGCTGGAGACCGACATGGTGATCATCGACGAGGTGCAGCGACTGAAGAACTGGAAGACGCAGATTGCCCGCGCGGCACGCAAGATTGTCTCACACTATGCCGTCATCCTCTCGGGCACACCTCTGGAGAACCGGCTGGAGGAACTCTTCTCGGTGGTGGAGCTGGTAGACCAGTACCGCCTGGGCCCCTACTACCTCTTTCGCGACCGCTACATCATGTCCGACCAGAAAGGCGCCATCATAGGCTACAAGAACCTGAACGAGATCGGAAAGATGCTGGCACCCATCCTCATACGCCGCAGGAAGAAGGACGTGAGCCTGCAGCTGCCCGAGCGCCAGGACCAGAACCTGATGGTGCCCATGACCAAGGAACAGATGGCCATACACGACGAGGCCAAGGTGAGCGTCTCGCAACTCATGCAGAAATGGGAGCGCATGCACTTCCTCTCAGAGAGCGACCGCAACCGCCTGATGATGCTCCTGCAGCAGATGCGGATGGTATGCGACAGCACGTTCATACTCGACCAGAAGACGCGCTACGACACCAAGGTGGACGAAGTGATGAGCATCATCGCCAGCATCGTGGACAGCGGCGACGAGAAGGTGGTGGTGTTCAGCCAGTGGGAGCGCATGACAAGGCTCATCGCCAGGGAGCTGGAAGACAAGGGCATTGGCTTTGAGTATCTGCACGGCGGCATAGCCTCCAAAGCCCGCAAAGACCTGGTCAACAACTTTACCGACCTGCCCGAAAGCCGCGTGTTTCTCTCCACCGACGCGGGCAGCACGGGCCTCAACCTGCAGGTGGCCTCGTACATCATCAACATCGACCTGCCCTGGAACCCCGCGGTGCTCGAACAGCGCATCGCCCGCATCTACCGCATTGGCCAGAAACGCAACATACAGGTCATCAACCTCGTGGCGGCCAACACCTTCGAGGAACAGATGCTGGGCAAGCTGCGCTTCAAGACCTCGATGTTCGAGGGCGTGCTCGACGGGGGCGAGGACACCGTCTTTGCCAGCCAGGGCAAGTTCAACCAGATCATGGAAGAGCTGCACCACACCATGCAAGACAAAGAGACCCACGACACCGACGACGACGAGCAGCCCATCGACATCAACGAAGGCGAGCCCAAGGCCGACGATACACCACACGAAGCACGCACCGCAACGTATGATGAGGAAGAGACCGAGGTGCAAACCACGGAGGCGACAGAGACATCCCACACCGCCGACGACAGCCCGACGGCACCCCAGCCTTCGGCCACAACCGAGACAGCAGCCCGTAATGCCACAGCGCCTCATGGCAGCAGGCAGGGCATACAGCAGCCTCGCCAGCTGGTGGAACAAGGCATGAGCTTCTTTGCCCAACTGGCAGAAACCCTGCAGTCGGAAGAGGCCACGCAGCAGTTGGTCGACACCCTCGTCGAGAGCGACCCCGAGACCGGCGAGAGCCGTCTCAATATTCCCGTACCCGACAAGGCATCAGTGGCTGCCATGTTGGGAATGATTGGCAAGTTGCTATCCAGCCACTGAGACGCTCCTTGCAACAGACTTCGCAGCGTTATACTGGCTCACATCATATTCTTGTGCTTTTAACATACTTATTTCGTAAGGTTTTCTTAGGCTTACCACCCGATAACATTCCCGCAGGCTAGATATTCTAAGATAGGACTCGCTGGCGAGGCCCATGCCCATATTTGCGATGAGCAAGCCGCGT
>JBHAFS010000132.1:0-2526 GCA_041856205.1 Prevotella sp. | reverse complement strand
CTGGAAGATGCTGAGCTGCACGCCGTCGCGACTGTCGGCCAGGCGGTCTACGCTGGCCTTGCCCACGGCGCCCACCTCGGCATTGTCGGCCTCGAGCTGCTTGAGCACGGCATTGGCCCGCTTGACAATCGACCGCGGCATCCCGGCAATCTCGGCCACGTGAATACCGAAAGAGTGCTCTGAGCCGCCCGGCATGAGCTTGCGTAGGAAGATGACCTTGCCGTCGACCTCGCGCACCGAGACGTTGAAGTTCTTAATGCGGGCAAAGTGTTTCTCCATCTCGTTGAGTTCGTGGTAGTGGGTGGCGAAGAGCGTGCGTGCCCGGGCCCGCGGCTGTTCGTGCAGGTATTCGACGATGGCCCATGCGATGGAGATGCCGTCGTAGGTAGAGGTACCACGGCCCAGCTCATCGAAGAGCACCAAGGAGCGTGGCGAGACGTTGTTGAGGATGTCGGAGGCCTCGGTCATTTCGACCATAAACGTCGACTCGCCCGTAGAGATGCTGTCGCTGGCACCCACTCGGGTGAAGATCTTATCCACCACGCCTATTCTCGCGCGCTCTGCGGGCACGAAGCACCCCACCTGGGCCAGCAGCACGATAAGCGCCGTTTGGCGCAGCAGAGCCGATTTACCGGCCATATTGGGTCCGGTAATCATCATGACCTGTTGCTTGGCGGTGTCGAGGTACACATCGTTGGGCACGTAACGCTCTCCTAAGGGCATCTGCGTCTCGATGACGGCATGGCGACCCTGGCGGATGTCGAGCACGTCGCTGTCGTCGACCACCGGGCGCACGTAGACCCGCTCCTCTGACACCTTGGCGAAGGAGAGCAGGCAGTCGATGCGGGCCAGCACGTTGGCATTGACCTGGATGGGCGGGATAAACTGCTGCATGTCGTCGATGAGCTGGGCGAAGAGTCGGGTCTCGAGCATGAGGATGCGCT
This sequence comes from Prevotella sp., assembly GCA_041856205.1. Classification (GTDB taxonomy): domain Bacteria; phylum Bacteroidota; class Bacteroidia; order Bacteroidales; family Bacteroidaceae; genus Prevotella. Next base: position 1,582 of record JBHAFS010000132.1, on the reverse strand, counting down.
CGTCGGCGCCGAGGATCTTCTCCTCATACTCCTTGAGCTCAGGGGTGATGTAACGCTCGGCCTGCGCCAGCGTCTGCTTGCGTATCCAGTCGGCGGGCACGCGGTCTTTGAAGGTGTTGCGCACCTCGAGGTAATAGCCGAAGACGTTGTTGTAGCCCACCTTGAGCGAGCTGATGCCCGTGCGCTCGGTCTCACGCTGCTGTATCTGCAGCAGGTAATCCTTGCCGTTGCGCGAGATATTGCGCAGCTCGTCGAGCTGCGCGTCATACCCGTCGGCAATGACGTTGCCCTTGCTGGCCAGCAGTGGCGGGTCGGGCTGTATCTCCTTGGCGATGCGCTCGCGCAGCTGCTCGCAGAGGTCAAGCTGTGCGCCGAGGCGTTGCAGACTGGCATCCTGTGCCGACAGGCAGGCTTCCTTGATGGGCCGCAAGGCCGTCAGCGCATTCTTGAGCTGCACCACTTCGCGCGGCGACACCCTGCCCACAGCCACCCGCGAGACAATGCGCTCGAGGTCGCCGATGTGGTGCAGTTGCTCGTCGACCAGCTGCCTGAACTCCGGCTGCCTGAAGAAACACTCCACGGTGTCTTGCCGTTCGGTCACCTGCTTGACGTCCTTGAGGGGGAACACCAACCACCGGCGGAGCATACGGCCGCCCATGGGCGTGACGGTGCGGTCGATGACGTCGAGCAGCGACAGGCCGTCCTCTTGCATGGGCTGCAGCAATTCGAGCGAGCGGATGGTGAACTTGTCGAGCCGTACATACTTCTCCTCCTCCAGGCGGGTGAGTGCCGTGATGTGGCTCACGTGGGTGTGCTGCGTCAGTTCGAGGTACTGCATGATGGCTCCGGCGGCGATGATGCCGGCCTTGAGGTGCTCCACACCGAAGCCCTTGAGCGACTTGGTGCCGAAATGCTTGAGCAGTTTCTGACGCGCCGACTGCTCGGTGAACACCCAGTCGTCGAGTTCGAAGACGCAGTGGCGCGTGCCGAAATAGCGCTCGAAGTCGCTCTTGCGGTCGTGCTCATACAGCACCTCCTTGGGCGAGAAGTTGCCCAGCAGCTTCTCCACATAGTCGTAGGTGCCCTGCCCGGTGAGAAACTCACCGGTAGAGATGTCGAGCAGGCTGATGCCGCAGGCCGTCTTGTCGAAGTGGACGGCCGCCAGGAAGTTGTTCTCCTTGTAGCTGAGCACGTTGTCGCTCATGGCCACGCCCGGCGTGACGAGCTCGGTGATGCCACGCTTCACCATCTTGTCCATCTCGGTGAGGCCTTTCTTGCCTTTGATGGCCTCGCGTTTCTTCTTGGGGTCTTCCAGTTGGTCGCAGATGGCCACGCGCCGCCCGGCCCTGATGAGCTTGGGCAGATAAGTGTCGAGGGCATGGTGGGGGAAACCCGCCATCGCCGTCTCGCCGGTGTTTCCACCGTTGTTGCGCTTGGTGAGGGTGATGCCCAGTATGCCGGCAGCCACCACGGCATCGTCGCCGTAGGTCTCGTAGAAGTCGCCACAGCGGAAGAGCAGCAGGGCATCGGGATGCTTGGCCTTCATCGAGAAGAACTGCCGCATCATGGGGGTCATGGCCTT
>JBHAFS010000131.1:0-16914 GCA_041856205.1 Prevotella sp. | reverse complement strand
TGCAAGTACACGAAGGAGTTATGCGGGCATAACGACTGAGCGAACTTGCAATTTGAGCCGAAGAGAGGCCGAAAGATGGCAAAACGTAACCCATGATTTTATGATTTGATTTCGGTGGTAATTAATAGAACCCACCTTAATAGAACATACATGCAGAAGACCAGGTTTATCGCCTGTCTGCGGCGATAAACCTGGTCTTACAATTTCGTATCGGTAGGGCGACAGCCCTTGCCATGCGTTAGAATGGCAGATCGTCAGAACTGTCCTGGCTGTTGCCGGAAGCCATGGGGTCGGGTGAACAGACTGAGGACGGCCCTGCTGCAGGTGCGCCACCAAAGGGGTCGGCCTGAGTGGTAGCCTGTGTGCCTGTGTTCACAGCGTTGGGATCGATATGGTCTACGCGGAATGCACTGATATCGTTGAAATAACGGTCTTGCCAAGGACGGGCATTGATGTCGAACCACACGCGTACCGTGTCGCCTTGATGCAGGTTGAACTGCTCGAGCTTGTCGGCACCGAAGACACGAAACAGACATGCGCGGGGATACTGATCCTTGGTCTGAATCACAAACTCCTGCGACTTCCAAGCGTTGCCAGTTCTGTTAGACACTCCTTCCTTGACAGGATATTCCTTGATAATCACACCTTCTACTTCTATACCATTTAATGCCATCTTATTGATTTTTTATCGGTTTACATGATGTTTTCAAAATGCGAAATTAAGCATTTTATTACTAAATAGCAAACTTTCAATTCACAAAAATCAAAAAAATAGAAAAATATCACAGTCGCTATAGTTAATATTCTTTTTTATTATTATCTTTGTAGATAAATCGAGAAAACCAAAATAAATAAATATACTCATGAGATTTACTTTATCCAGCGCAGCGCTCAGCAGCCGCTTGCAGACCTTAGCCAAGGTCATCAACAGCAAGAACTCCCTTCCTATTCTCGAGAGTTTCTTATTCCAGATCCACAACGGACAGGTCACCATCACTGCTTCTGACAGCGAGAATGTGATGCAATCGTCGCTGCCCCTTGACCAATTTGATGTTGATGGCGACTTTGCCATTTCCAACCATACCATTCTTGATGCGGTGAAGGAGTTGCCTGAGCAGCCGCTGACGTTTGAAGTGAACCTCGACACTTATGAGGTGACAGTGGGCTATCAGAACGGTCAATACCATTTCACTGCACAAAATGCGGCAGAGTATCCCCGCCACGAGGCCCTCGCCAACGACGTGCATGTCATCACCATCGATGCCTCGGTGCTCTGCGACAACATCAACCGCACCCTCTTTGCTACTGACAGCAACGAGATTCGTCCGGTGATGAACGGTGTTTACTTTGACCTGACACCCGACTGTCTGGCTTTTGTGGCCAGCGACGGTCACAAGCTGGTGCGCTGCCAGAACATTAGCATCAAGAGTGAGACACCCGCCTCTTTCATCCTGCCTAAGAAACCGGCCACTCTGCTAAAGAATGGACTAGGCAAGGACGGTGGCGACGTGGTAATCAAATTCAACAGCCGTGCCGCCGAGATCAGATATGCCGAGGGCGTGCTCTCGTGCCGTCTCATCGAGGGTGTGTATCCCAACTACAATGCAGCCATCCCCAAAGACAATCCTAATGAACTGACCATCGACCGCAAGTCGCTGCTCAGCGCCATCCGCCGTATCCTGCCGTTTGCCAGCATGAGCAGTCAGCTCATCAGGTTCCGCCTGGACGCTGGTGGACTGGAGCTTTCGTCAGAGGACCTCGATTTTGCCACCAGCGCCAAAGAGCGCCTGGTATGCACTTACAACGGACAGCCTCTCCAAATTGGATTCCGTGGCGACTTCCTTAATGAGATTCTCAACTCCATCAACACCGATGAGATTAAAATCTTGCTCGGCGACCCCAGCCGTGCCGGTATCATCGTGCCGACAATACAGCCAGAGAACGAGGATGTGCTGATGCTGATCATGCCTTTGTTGCTAAACGATTAAAGAGCAGAGATGAAATTACACCTTACCAAGCCGCTGGTCATCTTTGACTTGGAAACAACAGGTCTTGACTTGGTCAACGACCGCATTATCCAGATTTCCTACATCAAGGTTATGCCCAGTGGCGAAGAAGATCACCAGAACGTGTTCGTCAACCCAGGCAAACCTATTCCAGAATTTGTGCAGCAGTTGACGGGTATCACCAACGAGGATGTCAAGGATGCCCCCACTTTCAAGCAGATGGCCAAAGATCTCTCAGACAAGTTCACGGGCTGTGACTTTGCCGGGTTCAACTCCAACCGCTTCGACATCCCGATGCTGTCAGAAGAATTTCTCCGTGCCGGCATCGACTTCGACTTTTCTCGCTGCCGACTGATAGACGCGCAGACCATCTTCCACAAGATGGAGCAACGCAACTTGGCTGCAGCCTATAAATTCTACACGGGCCATAAGATGGAAGATGACTTCCAAGCCCATCGTGCCGACCAGGATGCTGAGGCAACCTACAGGGTGTTGCAGGGACAGTTGGATAAATACAATCCTGAGACCGTTGAGGAGCCCGAGCATGCACTGCCCAACAACATGGACGTGCTGGCGGAATTCTCGAAGAACAGCGACAACGTCGACTTTGCCGGACGCATCATCTGGCAGGATGTCAAAGATGCCAACGGCGAACCGCTGCTGGATGAGAAAGGAAACCCGCGCAAGCAGGAGGCCTTCAACTTCGGCAAGTACAAGGGATGGATGGTGACCGATGTGCTACACCGCGACCCAGGCTACTACAGTTGGATGTTGGCTTCCGACTTCACACTCAACACCAAGCAGGTGTTGACACGTATTCGGTTGCGCGAGGCGAAACTCAATCAAAACATGAAATAACGAGTAGCAGAAAGTCTGCAATATGCGTATAGGTAGGATCATCATGGCCGGATACCTGCTGCTGGCGCTTGCCATGCCAGCAACAGCGCAGGAGCTCGATGCCAGAATCACGGTAAACCATAACCAGATTCAGGGCACCGACGCATCAGTCTTCGATAATCTGCAGCAGACGCTGGAGCAGTTTGTCAACGACCGGCAGTGGACTAACCTACAGTTTCAGAAGAATGAACGCATCTCCTGCAACTTTAATATCACGGTCACCAAATACGACCCGTCTACGGGCCTGTTCACCTGCAAAGCATTGATCCAAGCCAATAGACCTGTGTTCAACTCTTCTTATACGACGACGTTATACAACAACACCGACAACGACTTCAATTTCAGGTTTGCCCAATACGACCAACTGGAGTGGAATGAAGAGACTATCGACAACCAGTTGACCGCGCTTTTTGGCTATTATGCCTTTCTCATCATCGGACTCAACCTCGACAGCTTCTCACCCATGGGGGGCGAAGCGGTGTTGCAACGATGCATGAACCTAGCCAACAATGCCCAAAACCTGGAGTTTACTGGATGGAAATCGTTTGACAACGACCGTAACCGCTTTGCCATTATCAACGACTACCTTGACGGAGCCATGCAACCGTTCCGACAATTGCAATACGACTATTATCGCAAAGGACTCGACGAGATGGCCAACAATGCCGAACGTGGTCGCACAGAGATCAGCACAGCCTTGGAGAAAGACCTGAAGAAGAGTCATGAAGATCGCCCCATGAGTATGTTGCCACAAATATGGACAGACTTTAAACGCGATGAGCTGGCCAACATCTATCAGGGTAAGGGAACACAGAAAGAGAAGGAAACCGTCTACGACATCCTCTTCTCCATCAACGCCTCTCAAAACAATGTATGGGAGAAAATCAAGCAATAAAACTCCATGCTCAAACAGTTATATGTCAAGAACTTCACGCTCATCGATGAGCTGAATATCGGTTTCAAGCCCGGGTTTTCGGTCATTACCGGCGAAACGGGTGCCGGCAAAAGCATCATCCTTGGGGCGATACACCTGCTGCTTGGCCAACGAGCCGACATCAAGCAAATCAAATCAGGATGTTCGAAGTGTATCGTTGAAGCTCATTTCACCTTGGCCTCCTATGGGATGGAAGCCTTCTTCAACGAAAACAACATCGACTATGACCCCGATGACTGTATCATCAGGCGCGAGGTCAATGCCAATGGCAAGAGCCGTGCCTTTGTCAACGATACACCTGTGTCGCTGGGTGTGATGCGCGAACTTGGCGAACAGCTCGTAGATATCCATAGTCAGCACCAGAACCTTCTGTTACAAAAAGAAGACTTCCAGCTGAGTGTCGTCGACATCATTGCCGGTGACGAAAAAGAGCGTGAGGCCTACCGCAAGGCTTATACGGCTTTACGTCAGGCAGAGCGCGACTACGAAGCCTTCGAGGAGCAATGTCAGAGGAGCCGTGAGAACGAGGAGTTTCTACGCTTCCAGTTTGCCGAGCTCGACAAGGCAAGCCTCGTCGAAGGCGAGCAGGCTGAACTGGAGCAACAATTTCAGATGCTGAGCCATGCCGAGGACATCAAAGGTTCGCTCTACGATGCCTCTTCATCGCTCTCGGCTGAGGAGACTGGTGCCGTGCAGCTGATTTGCCACGCTACCGAACGTATACAAGACATCACCGACGTTTACCCCGAGGTAAAGGCACTGGCGGAGCGCCTCGACTCGTCGTATATCGAACTGAAAGATATTGCCCAAGAGATAGACAACCGACTGGAGCAGGTGGAGTTCGACCCCCGTCAGCTCCAGGTGCTCAACGACCGCCTTGATCTCATCTATGCCTTGGAGCATAAGTTCCATGCTGCTTCGGTAGAAGAGCTCATCGCTGAACGCGAGCGCATCAAATCGGAACTCCAGAACATCGATGGCGGCGACGAACAGCTTGCGTTGTTGAAGCAGGCCGTAGACCAGGCGCTGGCCGACTGTAAGGCTCAGGCCGCCAGACTCAGCGCTGCCCGCAAGAAGGCTGCCGTTAAGGTAGAAAGCGAGATGAAGACGCGCCTTGCGCCTCTTGGCATCCCCAATGTCCGATTCTCTATTGAACTGACACAAAAGGATTTCTCTTCCAGTGGGTGCGACAAGGTTTCGTTCCTCTTCAGTGCCAATAGCAGCACACCGCTCCAACCGGTCAGTCAGGTGGCTTCGGGTGGCGAGGTAGCCCGCGTGATGCTCTCGCTCAAGGCCATGATCAGCGGTGCCGTGAAACTGCCCACCATCATCTTCGACGAGATCGACACCGGTGTCAGTGGGCGGGTGGCAGAGAAGATGGCGCAAATCATGCGTGAGATGGGCGACAACAATCGTCAGGTCATCTCCATCACTCACCTGCCGCAGATTGCTGCCATGGGCCTCACCCATTACAAGGTAAGCAAGGAAGAGACACCCCAAGGCACTATCAGCAACATGCTGATGCTCTCTGACGAGCAGCGCGTCACCGAGATTGCCCAGATGCTCAGTGGCAGCAGTGTCACTGAGGCTGCCGTCGAGAATGCCCGATCCTTGCTCGCCAACCAACAATAGTATTTCTATGATTCTATCCAGCATCATGTAACAATGAAAAGAATAAATATCTCCACTCTCCTCCTCTTCCTCCTACCTTTGCTCCAAGCACCTTTTGCCTCTGTGAAGGCTCAGCCTGCCCCCGTGAAGAAAGCTGCAACGCAGGTGTTTACCCTAACCACGTTCAATACCGACGGCTCCATCCATAACTCATCACATGGCGTATTCACCGGTAAAAACGGTGAGGCAGTGGCCATGTGGCATCCCTTCAACGGTGCCGCTCGTGCTGTGGTTGTAGATGCCAAGGGGAAGCAATACGATGTAGATGTCATGGTGGGTGTTTCTGAACTCTATGACCTCTGCCGTTTCCGTGTGAAGGGATATAACACTGCCGGTGCCCCCGTCACCACCAGTGACACACCAGCATCTGGAGTATATGTGGTGGGCTATGATCTCAAGAAGCCTGAGATACAGAAGATGACGCCTCTGCGGAGCGAGAAGTTTATGACCGCTCATAACTATTATGTCTTCAACGATATGGATGTCTCTTCCACCGAACTAGGATGCCCTATCGTCAACGAGGCCGGACAGGTGCTGGGCATCATGCAGCGCCCTGAAAACGGTGGACAGGCCTTTTCTGCTGACATCCGACTGACTTCAGCCTTCAAGGTCAACGGCATGTCGATCAACGATCCTACCCTGCGCGCCACTGGCATCCGCACCGCCTTGCCCGATGAGGAAGACCAGGCCACGCTCATGCTGATGCTCGCCGCCCAACAGGTTGACACAGCAAAGTATGACGCCTATATCGACGACTTCATTCGATTATTTCCCTCCTCGGCCTTAGGCTATAACAGTCGTGCTGCCCGCCTACAGCAGCAGAGACAGCTCGACGCTGCCGATCAGGTATTGGGCCAATCGCTAAAGAATGTCGCCAAAAAAGATGAGGCCTACAGCAAATATGCCCAAACCGTGTACAGTGCTGTGGTCTATCGTATAGACACCACCTACACCAAATGGTCGCTACAGCGTGCGCTCCAACTGGCACAGGAGGCTGAGAAAATCAATCCCCTTCCCTTTTACAAGCACCAGCAGGCTCAAATCGTTTACGCCCAGGGTGACTATCAAAAGGCCCTAGACCTCTTCACCCAGCTCCAGCAGACCGACCTCGGCAAGAACGGTGAGGTGTATTTTGAAGCCGCGCAGTGCAAGGTACAACTGAATGCCCCCCATCAAGAAGTTATGGCCCTGCTCGACTGTGCCGTTGCCGCTCAAGACGGCACGGCTGCTGCCCCCTACGTGCTGGCTCGCGGGCGAGCCTACGACAATGCGGGCGAGTATCGAAAAGCCTTCACCGACTATCTGAAATACGACAGCCTGGTGAACTTCCAGGGCACCCACGACTTCTACTTTACCAAATATAAGTGTGAGATGAAGATCCGTCAATACCAGCTCGCTTTAAACGACATCGCCCATGCCATCGTCCTCAACCGCGCTGAGCCCACTTATTATGCCGAGATGGCCAGCCTGCAGTTGCGGGTGAACAAGCCCGAAGACGCCATCAAGACCTGCGACATAGCCCTCGCCTTCACCCAGGAATATGCTGACCTCTATATCATCAAAGGCATTGCTTTATGTGAGACCAAGCAAGCCGAAGAAGGCCTGAAGACCTTGCAGAAGGCACAAGAGTTGGGTGACAGTCGGGCTGTCGACCTCATCAATAAATACAAGAAATAGTTTGAGAAAACCATAGCGGTCGTAAAATGGTGAACAATCGACAAGAGCAACCAATAAAAAACAGCAGATAAATTTGGTTCTTCCGAAAAAATCGTTTACCTTTGCACCGCAATTGCCGATATGGCTCAGTTGGTAGAGCAACGCATTCGTAATGCGTGGGTCCCCGGTTCGAGTCCGGGTATCGGCTCAAATAGTGCAGGCAGGCCCTCGCACTATTTGCGTTTGCGGAATTAGCACATCGGTAGTGCACGGGCTTCCCAAGCCTGGGAGGCGGGTTCGATTCCCGTATTCCGCTCTATGTTGATGCCATTTGTCATCTTCTTTACCATCCCTCCCCGTTACTTCTCAACGCACGATTATTGTTATGCCTTGTCAACGGTGCTGATGATTTATGCCTCCTTGCGGCCCCGCTTTTTCTTCGTCTTCGGTGCAGGCAGTTCGCTACAAGTAGCCCGCACCAAAGTAGAGAGATAGTCACGGTCGTCAAGTTCATTCACATAGAAATAGTTTTTAGCCCCTTCGTAAGGCGGACGCATGTCAAGGGTGCGCAGCACTTTTCGGCCTGCCTCAGTGGGTTTGACATAAAAGCCATTATCGCTGATCAAACCAAAAATCTTACCATCACAATAAATACCATAGTCGCCAAACATTAGCCTTACAGTGATGGTTCCGGCTCCGCCGCACTGGTCGGCGATATACTGTACGAGATCAAGATCGCTTGCCATAGGATTATAATTTAGTTGGTTGACTCATATCCCGGATTCTGGGTGAGTTGGGTGTTAAGTTTAAGCACATTAGCAGGGATGGGGAACACCATCGTATAACCCGTATTCTCTTTCTCCAGCTGCGTCCTCAAATCGTATGCCGATGTAAAGCGGCCATAGCGTATGAGGTCTTGCCGCCGTGTGCCCTCCCACATCAACTCCAACAGTCGCTCCTTCAGAATATTTTCGAGCGTGGCAGGGCGACTGGGCATCCCCGCCCTGCTGCGCACGGCATCCAATTCAGCCTGCCCACTCTCACCGTTGCGCACCTTCGCCTCGGCCCGCATGAGCAGGGCATCTGCATACCGGAAGACCACAATATCGTTATCCTGCAGCTTGCCGTCTGCATGCGCCGTGCGGTCGATCTCATACTTCGACATCCTTGCCCCAGCCGTCTTCTCATCGGCAGAGCCCGTGAGGTCGAGTGCCATCACCAGTGGCTTGTAGACCAGCGCCTGTCCGTTGTCGAGTTTCACCACGTTGCCGTCCACCTTCACCGTATCGGCAAAGAAGTTGATGGCGAATCGCTTGTCCACATCCCCACTGCCGTAGCCGTAGGCCTTCACAGTGGAGAGCGTTGCCGAAGCTCCATTTTCAGAATCCATGCCGAGGGCACTGCCATGTGCATAGTGCCGCGAACGGAAGAGATATAAGAACTGATTTTGATATTTCACCTTATCCATAGGAATAGTAAATATATTCTCGGCAGATGTCTCGTTGTGGATTGAGAAATTAGCAGCATAGTCCTCCTCCAAGGTATAACCTGCGGCCTCCAGTTGGTTGCAATAGTGTACACAAGCCTGCCAAGCGTTCATGGTCTGCCCCTCGATGCTGAAGTTCATGGCCTTGCCATCGGGACGCAAGTCGTCCGTCCAGTCGTCATCGGCATACACCTCAGCGTTGAGCATGAGACGCGCCAGCAGGAACTGGGCCACCGGCCGGGTGAAGCGACCGTAGCAGTTGCCCTCTAGGTTACTGTGTTCCTGCAACAGATAAGGCAGACTGCCCTGCAGATCCTTGATGATATCGTAGAAGAGCGCACTCCTCGACACCTGCTTTACACTACTGAGCGTCGCGCCGTCATCCTTCACCAGCGGCACGCGTCCCCACATATCCAGCAACTCGTAAAAATATAGACACCTTATACCCTTTACCTCAGCCATATATGTTTGATACTGCGCCGTGGTGAGCAGTTGCTTGTGCGCGTCGATGACTGCCAGCGAATGATTGCAGAGCATCACCACCTTATATAGATAAACCCACGTGTTATACAGTGGCTGGTCGTAGGCCGTCCAGCTATGCCGGTATAGGTTCTGCCAGAATCCACCGTCATACCAGTCGCCTCCGCGCGTAGGAATAATGGCCTCATCTGTGGCAAACGTATTGTAGTCGTACACCCCGCGATAGGTGCCCATGAGTCCCTGCGAGTCGGCCGACCCACCGATGTAATTATATAAGGTAGCCACCGCGTTGTTGTATAGGTTTGCAGCACTGTTGTAAGCCTCCTCCTCGGGCAGCAGTCCCTTGGGGTTCTCGTTGAGGCAGCCATACAAGAGCAGCACAAAGGCCAACGGCAGATGACGAAGATGGCGCATTAATAGTTTCATGATGTCAGGATGTGTTAATGATTAGAACTGAATGCTCACGCCGATGCTGTATGACCGATAGGCCGGATAGCTCCGTTTGTCGTCGATGCCCAGCGTCGAGTTGACGATATAACTGTTGATCATCGGCGTTAGCCCACTGTACGAAGTGATGGTGGCTAGGTTGTTGACCGAAGCCGATAGTCGCAGTGCGGTGATATATCGTGACCTAAGAGGGACGTTCCATCCCACCGTCAGATAGTCGAAGTTGAGATAGTCGCCCCGCTCTAGCCAGTAGTCGGTCGACGTCTGGTCTTTGATGTTCTGGGCGGGCGCCTTGGCCATGACATTATAATCAGGGAAACTCGACATATTCATATAGGTGAGCGCCGTGCCGTTGTAGATCTTGTGTCCGAAGGCCCCGTTCATCTGCAGCGACACATCGAAATCCTTGTATCTCAGGCTGATGTTCGAACCCATGGTCCATTTGGGTGTAGCCTGTCCGGCCACATAGCGATCGCCACCGTCTTCGATGTTCACGCGTCCGTTGTGGTCGAGGTCGGCGATGGCATAGCTGTACGACCCATCGTCGTTCTTCACCAGTCCTGTGCAGTGTGGCAGATAGAACACACCAAGCGGCTGTCCCACAATCTGATACACAATATTGTTGTCGCCACCATGAAACCCCGCCCCGTTGAGCGTACCCAGACTGATGATGTCGGATGCCGAGAGGTAGGTGCCATCGTAGTCGCCCGACAACGATATCAGCTTGTTCTTCTGCCACGAGAGGTTCAGGTTCACGTTCAGCTCCACGTCCTTGGTCTCCACTGCCGTGATGCCAAATCCCATCTCAAATCCTTGGTTGCTCATGCTGCCGAGGTTGGCCAGCATCTTGTTGAAGGTGAAGGGTGGCACCGGCACGTCATAGAGATAGAGCATGTCGGAGGTCTTGGAATAATAATACTCAGCCGTGAGCACGACGCGGTTGCGCCAGAAACAGAGGTCTGTGCCGATGTTGAACGTCGAGCGTGTCTCCCACTTCAGGTCGGGGTTGGCATTGCGAAACTGGCCCATCGTCAGCGTCGTCGTACCACCCACCGACACCGTACCCACCGGCCGCACAAGGTTTTGCGAGTTATAGGGACTGATGCCGCCTAGGTTGCCCGACTGTCCGTACCCCATGCGCATCTTGAATGTGCTGATATAAGGCCTCAATGCAGCAAAGAAAGGTTCTGCGGCGACATCCCAGTGGATAGTGGCTGAGGGGAAATAACCCCACTTGTTGTTGTCGCCAAACATAGAGCTACCGTCGGCTCGGATGTTGGCATCCACCGTGTAACGGCCCATGAGCGTGTACGACACGCCGCCCATGAACGATGCCAGCGATGGCTTAGCCGCCTCCGACCCCGTGCCGCCCCAGGGAATGGTCGATGCTGCCCCCAGATTGTCATAGCCCAGAAGATCGGTAGTGAACCCCTTCACCAACGTCCAGAATCCCGTGCGGTGACTCTGCTGATACTCGCCCAGCGCCACCACCTTTAGCTGGTGCACACCCCACTGCTGCTCATAGCTCATCGTGGCATTGCCCAGCCATTCCTCAGTCTTGCGCTCGCTCCTTCCTGCCTGTCCCTGTGCCCACACCCAGGTAGGACAAAAAATATCACTCTCCAGAGAGTTATAACTATATGCCCCAAAGAGCTTGAGATGCCAAGCCCCCCTAGCGCCTCGCGTGGCATGTGCCTCACCGTTCAGCCCACCCAGAAGATCGAAGTCGAGCCCCAGATGCGTGTTGAAATTTAGGTTGCGGTCGTCGTTCTTCTCCAGTAGCAGGGCTGCGGGCGGGTTGATTTGCGAGGCCGTGACATTCTTGTCCCATCCCCCGCTGGCATTTGTTCCTGCGGGGAAGGTGGGGTTCTGCGTGGCGGCACTGTAGAAGAGTTTTTGCTCATCGAAGGGATATTTGTTTTTCTGAGAAGACCCAAACACGCCGAAGTCTATTTTCAGCAGGTCATCAAAGGCCTTCTGGCTCAGGTCAAACTTCGCGGCATAGTTCTGATACTTGTTCACCTTCAGGATGGTGCGATGGTCCATCACGCCTATCGAGGCTCGGTAGCTCGACTTGTCGCCGCCCCCACTGAAAGCCACATGATGGTTCATCACAAATCCAGTCCGTGTGACCACATCCTGAAACCAAGTGTCGTATCCCCCGTCGTTATAGTACAAGCCCAGGGCCTTCGCCGTTGCCACATAGTCCTGTGCATCGAGCATCTCCACGGTCTTGTATTTCGACTCAAAACCCATATTCCCGTCATAGGAAATATGAAACTGTGCGCCCGAGCCTTTCTTTGTGGTCACCTGTATGACGCCCGACGCTCCCCGCGACCCATATTGTGCAGTCTCAGCCGCATTTTTCAGAATCGAGAAACTCTCTATGTCAGCCGGATAAATACTCGACAGGGTAGACAGGTCAGAGTACACGCCGTCGATGATGACCAGCGGGTCGTTGCCCCCCGTGAGCGAGGTAGTGCCACGCACACGTACAGAACTAAGCTGTGCCATACGGTTCTCACCGCTCGATATGTTCACGCCGGCAGCCTGACCACTCAGCGCATTGAGCGAGTTGGTCACCAGTCCTTTGTTCATGCGTGCCTCTGTCACCACGTCCACAGAGCCACTTAGCGTGCCGACGTTCAACTGATTCAAACTGTCGCGTGACAAGTCCTGCCAGCGCACCTGTGCTTGTGCTGTGAGAGTCGATACCATCATAGCGGTGGCCAGGGTCATTTGCCAAAGTTTCATAAGCCAATAGTATTGTACTTGGCAAATATAAGGCCTTTTGACCAATCCCGCAAGTATGATGCGAAAAAATGTTATGAATACCCCGCCATTTTGGAAAAAAGAAAAAGAGGAAAGAGAAAGAGAAAAATTACAAACCTACCATCCAACCAACCAGCAAACCAGCCCACCAACAAACTAACTCACCAACAAACCCACAGCCGTGGTAATGCCATAGATCAACATGTTGCGGGCCGTCTCGCCCAACACCTCATTCAAGGCCCTGCCACGGTCGATGCGTACCAAGTGCCGGTAGGTTTTCAGATGTAGGGGCAGATAGGCCAAGGCTGGCAACAAAAAGGCAAGGTAGCGACCGTTTTCCATAAACACCAGCCCCATGGCCAAGGCCACCCAACCCGCCCAGAGGTACAACAGCTGGCCGTTGCGTCGTCCCACCCTCACCACAAGTGTCACCTTGCCATCACGACGGTCGTTGTCGATGTCGCGGTAGTTGTTCACCAGCAGCAGGGTATCTATCACCATTCCGCAGGCCAGCGAAGCTACAAAAACCTCAGCGGTGACTGTCTGCTGCCCCACTGGCAGCGACACATAATACGTCATGCACACCGGCACAACACCAAAGAACACCAATACGAGCACGTCGCCAAGCCCCAGGTATGACAGGCGCGTGGTATAGAGAAAGCAAAACACCACGCACAAGGCGCCCACGCCCACCATCTGCCACCCGCCGTACCACACCAGCGGCAGACCGGCCGCACATCCTGCGACAGTGGTCAGCACGATGGCCTTCACCATCGCAGCCGGTGTCACCCACCCCATGGAGCAGGCCCGCTTGGGCCCCAGTCGGGTAGCCGCGTCGTCGTTGCCGCGTCTGAAATCAAAGTAGTCGTTAATCAAGTTGGCATCTATCTGCATGATAAAGGCAAACAGGAAGCACAGCACACAGGGCAGCCACAGCACCTGCGCCGAATGGTCGGCCCATGCCAGAGCCGCCCCCACCATCACCGGCACGGCGGCCCCTGTCAGCGTCTTGGGTCGCGCAGCCAGCAGCCAGGCCTGGGGCGAATTGGTCTTGATGTTCATTTCTTGCGTCATGGCACAGCAGGGTCAGCGACTTTTCTTGAGTTTCAGCGTGGGGATGTTGATTTTGTCACCGGCCTTGAACTCACGACGTCCTCCATTCACTGCCTCGATATAACACTCCATGCCCGGTCCCAGGTTGGCCTTGCTGATGCTCGACAGCGTCTGCCCGGCCTTCACCGTCACGGTGCGCTCCACGCCTGTGATGCGATAGGCACCCGTGCGCACACGCACATCCTTGTCGTAGTCAGCCGACTGTGCAGCAGCCTTGCTCTGCACCGACTGTGCTGTCACCGGCTTCTCCACAGCCTTCTTGACAGTTGGTGAGGTTACGGCTGCACGAGAAGCCGCTACAGCGACCTTCGGCTGGGCCACAGGTGTGGCAGCCGAAGGCTTGGGGGCCTTTGCCGATACCTTATCCTGCATTTGTTTGGCCGTGGCCTGAGCCTTAGCCAATGCCTGTCGCTCGGCCTGACTGGCTGCCTCTATGGCTTCGAGCTGTCGAGCAGCCGCCACGCTGTCGGCATGGGCTTTCTTCACCGCGTCCGAGTCGACCAGTGCCTTCAATGCCACCTTCCCGGCCGGTGTCTGTGCCACCAGTATCGCCTGTGCTTCCAGATGCCTGATACGGTTTTCGCGTTTCTCCAGTTCTCCGAATAGATACACTGCACCCGCCACCAGCCCGATCAGCAACACCGCCGACAGGCCTATGAGCCACTTCAAGGTTCGGTGTTGCCGGTCTACCTTCTCGCCCAGCATGACATTCTCGCTCCTCATCTCCTCGAGATACGAGGCTTCTGCCGTCTCTGCCTCCTGCTTGGCTGGCTCCGGCGTTGCGGCATGCAGCAATGGCTCCACATAGTGTGCAGTGGTTTCGGGCACCTCTGTCTCTGTCTTTTTCTCCATCTCAGCCACAGGTTCTTCTATAGGCACGCTCACTGTTTCAGAAGCTTGCATCTCCTCCGGCTCAACCTGTTGCCCGATTGTATCAGTAGCAACCTCGTCGGTCACAGACTCTTCCTCCACTGTCGGTTGTTCGTCCATCGGCTGGTCTGTCTTCACCACCGTCATTTCTTTGCCTGCTGTACCGTTGAGGGCATCGAGCTGCTTGGCCGAGAGGGTCAGAGGCTGCACCTCGTCAGTTGTGTTTTCTTCGTCCTTTGATGTATGTACCAACTCCTCGGCTAACCTTACCCCAACGGCTGTACTGTCAGCCGTCGTGGCCGCCGTCTCCACGGCAGACTCTTCCTTCGCCTTTATATTTTTCACCGGCTCAACAGTAGTGTCAGGCTTTGGTACCTCCCTCACGCCTGACGTGTCATCCTCGGCAAAGTCTTGTGATGAAGTCTCGTCGCCCTGACCGTCAGGTTCTGCCATCGAGTCGGCAAAGCGTTCGTCGATCTCGGCAAAGTCCACACCGTCGTTGAGCACCACGGTGTCGAACTGGGCAAAGGGTCGGTTTACCTGGTCGCGCAACGAGTTGTCGGGCGTGAAGCTGATCTTGTCGCGCCCCTCTATGATGATGGGCTCACCGGTGTTCACGTCCACGCTCTTTCGCGAGGCCACACTGGTCACCTTAAATGTGCCCAGTCCCTTGACCTTCACCATCTTGTCGGTCTGCAGGCCTTCGCCAAGCACATCAAACATCTGCTCCACAAAGCGCTCTGCGGCTTCCTTGTCGAGCCCGTGCTTGTCCATCAGCACGCGTGCCAGTTCTTTGTTTCCTATCTTACTCATGACTCCCTCATTCTCCCGTTTTCTTTAACGTCTCCTTGATAGCCGCGATAGGCTTGAAGTTGAGCACCAACTTTGGCGGCACCAGCATGCGTTGCTGCGTGCCGGGGTTCACCACCACGCGCTCCAGTCGTTTCTTCACCTCGAAGGTTCCGAATGCTGTCACCTGCAGGCTGTCGCCCTCCTCAAAGTGAGCGCCCATCTCTTCGATCAGCGTGCGCACCATCTTCTGGCTGTCGGCCTGTGTGTAACCGGCGCGTTGTGCCAGTTCTGCGATATATTCCTTATTGTTCATACCTCACCGTATAAGTCAAACTCGTCGCTGTCGGTCATTGTCACCTGATAGAAGTGACCTGTCTTCAAGGCCCTCTTGGCCACGGGGATGAGCACCTCGGGGTCTACGTCGGGCGAACAGGCCTCGGTGCGGCCCACATAGTATTCGCCCTCCTTGCGGTCGATCACCACCTCGAAGGTCTTGCCCACCTTGGCAGCCTCCACCTCCGTGCTGATCTCTTGTTGCAGGGCCATGAGCTCGTCGAGCCTCCGCTGCTTCACCTCTGCGGGCACGTCGTCCTCATAGTGGTTGGCCGAATAGGTACCCTCCTCGGCCGAATATACAAAGGCACCCATGCGCTCGAAACGCATCTCGCGCACAAAGTCGAGCAGTTGCCTGAAATCGTCCTCCGTCTCGCCGGGAAATCCCACCAACAGCGTGGTACGCAGGGTGATGCCCGGCACGCGCTCGCGAATGGTACGGAGCAGGTCGAGCGTCTCCTGCCGGGTGACATTGCGGCGCATCCTGCTGAGTACATTGTCAGAAATATGTTGCAGGGCGATGTCCAGGTATTTGCACACGTTGGGCTTCTCGCGCATGACGTCGAGCAGCTCGAGGGGGAACTGGTTGGGATAGGCATAATGGAGCCTGATCCACCGCACACCCTTGATGTCGGCCATGCGGCTCACCAGCTCTGCAATGCGCGACTTGCCATAGAGGTCGGTACCATAGTAGGTCAGTTCCTGCTCTATAATCTGAAACTCCTTCACGCCGGCCTCGGCCAGTTGCTGCACCTCTTGCAGTATCTCCTCTATCGGGCGCGACACATGGCGGCCGGTAATCAGGGGTATGGCGCAGTAGGCACAGTGGCGGTCGCAGCCCTCGGCTATCTTGATGAAGGCATAATGCTTCGGCGTGGTGAGCTTGCGCTGGAGGTTCGAGCGGCGGGCCGTGAAGGCCTCCTGCCCCTCCTCGGCACTGGCAGAGGCCGTCGGTCCCAGGTCTTGCAACAGCTGGCGGTAGTTGAACTTGCCGTAAAACTTGTCTACCTCGGGTATCGACTCCTCCAGCTCCTTCTGGTAGCGCTGCGACAGGCAGCCCATGACATACAGGCGGCCCAGCCGCCCCTCGTTCTTGGCCTGCACAAACTCTAGGATGGTGTTGATGCTTTCCTCCTTGGCCGTCTCGATGAATCCACAGGTGTTGATGACCGCAATCTCACCCTGCGGACGCTTCGAGTCGTGTACGCAGTGGTAACCCAACTGCTCAAACTGACGCATGAGCTGCTCCGAATCGACCAGATTCTTCGAGCAGCCCATGGTAATGATGTCTATCTGATTTTTCTTCATGTCAACTGAAGGTGGGTTCTATTAATTACCACCGAAACAAAATTATTAAATCATGGGTTACGTTTTGCCATCTTTCGGACTCTCTTCGGCTCAAATTGTAAGTTCGCTCAGTCGTTATGCCCGCATAACTCCTTCGCTCACTTGCAATT
>JBHAFS010000130.1:0-10018 GCA_041856205.1 Prevotella sp. | reverse complement strand
TGTGGTTCGAGTCGAAGCAGACTGTGGTTCGAGTCGAAGTAGACCGTGGTTCGAGTCGAATCAGACTGTGGCTTGGCCCAAAAGATGATGGCCCGACGGCAGTTGCAGCGTGCCATCACGTTGCTCCGGAGGCAGGAGAACTGTCGTGTGGTTGCATGAAAGCGGGCGAATCGTTTGCCATGGCTGTCCCTTAGCGGAAACTATACCTACTGGGGGTTCTGACATATCCCATGTGGGGGGAAATATATAAGGAGTGACTGATATACCGTTCTTTATTGTTAGGCTTATGAAACAATACGCCCAAGAAATTATACGCATGGATTGGAACGCTTGCCACCCACTTTTCGGACTGCCCCGCTTGTTGTCAATGTGCAAGGTAGGGAGAAAAAAAAGCTGCAATCGTGTGATTGCAGCTCTTAAACTAGTCGGGATTACTGGACTCGAACCAGCGACCTCGCGCCCCCCAGACGTGTGCGCTACCAACTGCGCCAAATCCCGATCGTTTTACGGTGTGCAAAGTTAATAGTTTTTTTTTGTACTGCCAAATTTTTGGGCATGTTTTTGCTGTTTTTGTGTTATTTAATGTAATAATACAGCGTTGGAAGTGGTAATTTAGGCTTTTATTTTGTAAATTTGCAGTGTTAGCCAGCCCCCACAAGTGTTGCTGTCAGATGCAGTGATGAGAGCTGTTGGGCGCTAAGAGGTGCAGGGCACATCTGCGGTGCGGCGCCGCGATGGTTGTCAGGGCTATTGCTGGCATTGACGCGTGAGTGCGATGGTATCCATACCATGCATCGTCATTAATTTATATAAAGTGAAATGAAAAAGTATTCGACATATCTTCTGGCTTTCCTGGTCTTGCTGCTGAGCGCTTGTGGCGGTGATGACGGTGTGGGTTCGACAGACGACAATACGCTGGTCGACCAAGATCAGGACCAGACCACCGCGACGCTCGACAGCAATTACGTGTACCAGCTGCCTGTGATTTTCCATGTGCTCTACCAAGATGCCAGTGATGAGAACCAGTATATTCCGGCTACGCGGTTGAAGAATATCCTGCAATATGTCAACAATATTTTCAAAGGAGGGGCATACGGCGAAAGCGCGAATGTGAATATCAACTTTGTGCTGGCCGAGACAGACGAAAGCGGAAAGAAACTTTCCACCCCGGGCGTAGAGTATGTGAACTATACCGGTGAATACCCCATAGACCCCATGACATTCATGAGCGACAACACGGGCAAGAACACGAAATACATCTGGGACCCTAACGAATATATCAATGTGGTGCTGTTTAATTTCAAGAACAGCGATGGCACGAACGGTGAGACCTTGGGTGTATCGCACATGCCGGTATCATTCAACGACGACACAGCGTTGGAGGGCCTGGAGACGACCACCTTCCGTTACATCTCAAAGGCCAGCCTGCGCTATGCCCACTGCTCGGCCATCAACAGTCTGTATGCCGGAGGTGACGGGCAGGGAGGATACTACCAGTCGAGCCGATACACCAACGGCATCCAGAACGGATACACCATCTCGCCATACGACATCGTGGTGACCATCGCTCACGAACTGGGGCACTATCTCGGCCTTTTCCATATGTTTACCGATGATGTCAACAGCACCAGTGCAGAGCCCGTCGACTCTTGTGGCGACACCGACTATTGCAAAGATACGCCGTCGTATAACCGAAAAGAGTATAACGACTATCTTTCCTACTATTCTGCAACGCATGGCTCGCAGGCTCGGTTGGAGGATGTGATTATCCGGCATGCCTGCGATGGCACAGAGTTCTATTCTGCCAATATCATGGATTATGCCTACACGTTAGGATACAGGCTTTCTGCCGATCAGAAAGAGCGGGTTCGTCACGTGCTTTATTACAGTCCGCTCATACCCGGTCCCAAGCGCAACGGTGCCACAACGCGCACCCGTGGCGGGAAGGAAGCTGACCGTGTGGTGGATTTCCGCCCTGTCATCATCAGATAAGAAACAAATGAATATGAATACATACGAAATAACTGCACCCCGATCTCTCGACACCACCATCAACCTGCCTGCCTCGAAGAGCATCAGCAACAGGGCTTTGATGATTCACGCGCTGGCGGGCAAACGGATGATGCCCGATAACCTCTCTGACTGCGACGATACCGAAGTGCTGATTGCTGCCCTGTCCAACATGCTCCATACCATCGACATCAAGGCGGCCGGAACGGCAATGCGCTTCATCACGGCCTATCTGGCGGTGGCCGGAGAGGGCGAGCACGTGGTGACAGGCACCGAACGGATGCGCCATCGACCCATCGGCCCACTGGTGGAGGCGCTTAAGATGATGGGGGCCGACATCGACTACGTGGAGCAGGAGGGCTTCCCCCCGCTGCGTATCAACGGGCATCAGTTGCTGGGTGGCCGACTGGAGGTGCCGGGCAACATCAGCTCGCAATATATCTCGGCGTTGCTGCTCATCGGTCCCATCATGGAGCGGGGCCTGGAGTTGCATCTCACCGGCACCATCGTGTCGAGACCCTATATCGATCTCACGCTGTGGATGATGCGTGAGTTTGGTGCCAATGCCGACTGGACGGGTTGCGACACCATCAGCGTGCGGCCGCAGCCCTATGAGGCTCGCCAGTATTTTATCGAGAACGACTGGAGTGCGGCCAGCTATTGGTACGAGATGACGGCCCTCTATGGCACCGACGAGGCGCGTGTAAGGCTCGAGGGACTGATGGACGGTTCGAAGCAGGGCGACTCGGTGGTGAAATACCTGTTCTCGCTACTGGGCGTGAAGACCACTTTCGGAGATACCTCGTCGGGCAAGCCCACTACGGTGACACTCACGCGCCATCTGACCCGTGTGCAGCACCTCGATTTCGACTTCATCAACTGTCCAGACCTGGCACAGACGGCGGTGACCACCTGCTGCGCCCTCGACATCCCGTTTCATTTCAAGGGACTGGCCAGCCTGAAGATTAAAGAGACCGACCGCATGGAGGCGCTGATCACCGAGTTAAGAAAGCTGGGCTATGTGCTGCAGAGTGAACACGATTCTGAACTGATATGGGACGGATCACGCTGCACACCCTCGTTCGAGGCCATTGACACCTACGAGGATCATCGTATGGCTCTGGCCTTTGCACCGTTGGCCATCAAGTTTCCCAAACTCAAGATCAACAATCCCGGGGTGGTGAGCAAGTCGTACCCCCGGTATTGGGAGGACTTGGAGGCCGCACATTTTACGCTTCATTCATTGTAGGTTAGTTGATAGAACAAGACAGCAATGCTATATCTGATTATCGGGCTCGTAGCCCTCGGTTTGTTTGCAGCCATACATGGCATCATCTCCCAGCGAAGGCATGGGGAGACAGAAATTGTGCAGGCGAGTGGCGACTGTTCCACCTGCAGCGGGGTGGACGCCATGTGTGAACAAGAATGTATGATGGAGGCAGCCACCAAGGAAGTGGAGTATTTCGACGACGAAGAACTTGACGTCTACCAAGGCCGCCCTTCGGATGGTTATTCGGAGGAGGAGACCCAGCGGTTTGCCGAGATACTCGAGACCCTTCGTCCGGAAGAGGTGAAGGCATGGAACCGTAGTCTGATTCTGCGGGGCATCAACATGCCCGATGGTATCAAGGATGAGTTTATCCAGCTGGCCGGGTGAGCTCACGTGGCGTGATGGTATCCGTATTTCTGGCTGGACTGAAAGACAATAAAAACGAGAAAAGTAGGTTATAACATCGTTGAGGCTTAAACCACATATTACTGTACCGGCTGTGCTGTGCTTGACACTGCTTATCGCTGGTTGTTCCACCGAGAAGAATACTGCAAAATCTCGGTGGTGGCATTCGTTTAATGCTCGTTACAACACCTATTATAATGGTTCGCTGGCCTACATCGACGGTTCGCTGGAGAAAGAGAACGGCAACAAAGACAACTTCACGGAGATTATACCGCTCTATACGGTAGGCAACAAAGCCAGTCGCGAGTTGGGCAAGGGCAACTTCGACAAGGCTATAGAGAAAGCAGAGAAAGCCATCAAGTTGCACAGCATCAAACGTCGACCTGAATGGAACAAGAGCAGGCGCAAGACCGAGCGCGACATCGAGTGGCTGGGTCGCCGGGAGTATAATCCCTTCCTGTGGAAGGCGTGGATGCTCATGGGAAGAGCCCAGTTTCACCGGGGCGACTTCGACGGGGCCGCTTCGACGTTCAACTATATGAGCAGGCTCTACGAGACCCAGCCGGCCATCTATGGCAGGGCAAGGGCATGGCTGGCCAAGTCGTACATCGAAAACAACTGGATGTACGATGCTGAGGACGTGATTCGCAACATGCAGCGCGACTCGCTGCACTGGCGGGCGCAGAAAGAATGGGACTACACCTATGCCGACTACTATATCCACACCCGCGAATACGAGAAGGCGATACCTTATCTGAAGAAGGTCATCAAGCACGAGATGCGGCGCAAGCAGCGCGCGCGCGAGTGGTTTTTGCTGGGTCAGCTGGAGGCTGCGTTGGGGCACCAACAGGAGGCCTATAAGGCTTTTGGAAGGGTGATACGGCTTAATCCGCCTTATGAGTTGGAGTTCAACGCACGCATTGCACAGACTGAGGTGATGGCAGGGCAGAAGGCACGGCAGATGATCGGCAAGCTGAAGCGGATGGCGATGTCTGACAACAACAAGGACTATCTCGACCAAGTGTACTATGCCTTGGGCAATATCTACCTGGCGCAGAAAGACACTGCCCAGGCCATTGCCAACTATGAGAAAGGCAACGAGAAGGCTACACGTTCGGGTATCGAGAAGGGAGTGCTGCTGCTGAAACTTGGCGACCTCTATTGGGAACGTGAGAAGTTCTCGGATGCCCGTCGCTGCTATGGCGAAGCCATTGGTTTGCTCGACAAGGAGCGGCCCGACTATGTGCAGCTCTCCAACCGTTCGCGTGTGCTCGATGAGCTTGTGCCCTATACCGATGCCGTACAGCTTCAGGACTCGTTGCAGGCCCTTGCCCGCATGAGTGATAGAGACCGCAATGCAGCCATCGACAGGGTGATAGAGGCCTTGAAGAAAAAGGAGAAAGCCGAACGAGATAAATATGCAGATGCCAACGCCCAAGGCGTGCAGCAGCAGAATGGCGGGCAGGGCATGACCAACAGTGGGAACCAGGGCGTGGCAACTATACAGAACCAGCAGACCAGCACCTGGTATTTCTACAATCCCATGGCTGTGCAACAGGGCAAGCAGCAGTTCCAGCGGTTGTGGGGCAAGCGTGAGAATGTAGACAACTGGCAACGTGTCAACAAAACCGTGGTGGCTGGATTGGGCGACCTTGCTGCTGATGGTCTATCAGATGCACAACGCGACTCTATGGTCAGGCAGGAGCAGCTGCAAGACTCGCTGAGCCAGGTGAGAGACAGTGCACAGAACGATCCTCACAAGCGTGAGTATTACCTGGCACAGATTCCATTTACTGAGGAGCAGGTGCAGGCCAGCAATCTCCTGATCATGGACGGGTTGTTCCATAGTGGTGTGATCTTTAAGGATAAACTCGACAACCTGCCGCTGAGCGAGAAGGCGTTACGCAGACTTACCGACACTTACCCCGACTACGAACACATGGACGAAGCGTATTATCACCTCTTCCTCCTCTATTCACGTCTGGGGCAGCCGGCAGTGGCAGAGACGTATGTGCAGCGGCTGAAGGATGCCTTCCCGCAAAGCCAGTGGACCACTTTGCTCACCGATCCTTATTTCGTGCAGAACGCACGCGAGGGTGTGCATCTCGAAGACAGTCTTTATGCCTCAACCTATGAAGCCTTCAAGGGCGACCGCTATGCAGAGATTATGGCAAACACCCATATCTCTGAAACCCGGTTCCCCCTTGGTGCCAACCGCGACAAGTTCTTGTTTATCGGCGGACTAGGCAAGCTCAACCACGGCGACGGGGATGGCTGTCTCGCCGATTTGAATACCCTTGTGGAGAAATATCCGCAGAGTCAGCTGGCAGAGATGGCCGGTATGATCATCAATGGTGTGAAGGCCGGGCGTAAGCTGCGCGGTGGTAAGTTCGACCTCGGTGATGTGTGGAGTCGGCGCAGCGTGGTACTCAATGACAGCGATTCGATACAGGCCAGGAAGTTGAGCAACGAACGCAACACCAACTTTGTGTTCATGGTGGTGTACCACCCCGACTCTGTCAATGAGAAGAAGTTGCTCTACGAGTTGGCACGCTACAACTTCACGAGTTATCTGGTGCGCGACTTCGATATCGGCATTGAGGATGCTGATGGGTTGCACCGCATGAAGGTGGCTGGTTTCCGTAGCTACGACGAGGCCTTGCTGTACGCACGTCAGTTGCTGAAACAAGAGCGTTTTGCCCAGGTTATCAGTAAGGCACGTCCGGTAATCATCAGTGAAGAAAACCTCCCACTGCTTGGCACCAACTATAGCTACGACGAGTACAACCAGTTCTACACCAAGCACTTTGCACCATTGAAGGTATCTACCTTCTACCTGCTCACAGAGCCTGCAGAGATAGCCACTGAGCGTGAACCAGAGCCAGAGCCTACCGAGGCGGCCATCGACAGCTTCCTCAATGGTACGGTTGTTGCGCCCGAGGAGCCACAGCTGCCCAGCGGCACGGTGGTTCCGCTGGAAGAGGCCCCCAGTTCGCCAGTGTCTACTGGCACGACGGTGATACCCACAGAGGGTAATACCCCTGTGCCCAGCCAAGGTACAACAGTGGTACCCGAGTCGCCTACACCTGTAAGACCTTCAACGCCGGTACCTGTTAGTGCTACAACGCCGGTACCTGTAAGTCCTGCTGCGCAGTCGCCGGTCGAGGCACCCACCCAGAGGCCAGTCACACCCCCCACGGCGGTGGATGTCGGTCAGCCCGTATTTGGAAAGGGAGTGGATATCATTATCGACGACACAAGTGATTATCAGCCCAAACGACCCATTACCAAACCGGCGGGCAAGACGACCGAAACGCCCACAGGCAAGACCGGTACTACTGCCAACGGTGCAAAAGGAGGCAACAAGGCGATAGATAAGAACAAGTCTAACGGCCAGACACAGCCTGCGACCAAACCGCAGACCACAAATAAACCAAACAGTCAACCTCAGCCCACCCAGCCGAAGCAGAAGACCTTCGATCTGGAGGATGAGTATTACGATTTAGAAGGATTCTGATATGAGCAACGGATACATACTTTGGGTAGATGATGAGATAGAACTGCTGAAGGCTCACATCATCTTTTTGCAGAAGAAAGGTTATGACGTCACCACGGTGAGCAACGGTGCTGACGCCATAGAGGAGTGTCAGCTGCGTACATTCGACCTCATCATGCTCGACGAGATGATGCCGGGCTTGACCGGTCTTGAGACCCTGCAACGGGTGAAGGAAATACAGCCACAGACACCTGTGGTGATGGTGACTAAGAGTGAGGAGGAGGATATCATGGACCAGGCCATCGGTTCAAAGATTGCCGATTATCTCATCAAGCCGGTCAACCCCAGTCAGATTCTGCTGACGCTGAAAAAAAATATCCACCGCAAGGAGATAGTCACGGAGGTGACACAGAGCGGGTATCAGCAGGAATACCAACAGTTGGCCATGCAGATCAGCGACAGCAAGAACTATCACGACTGGATAGAGGTGTACAAGCGTTTGGTACACTGGGAAGTGGAACTTAGTTCTACCAGCAGTCAGATGACCGAGATGCTTCAGATGCAAAAAGAGGAAGCCAACATTGGATTTGCAAAATACATCAAAAACAATTACATGGACTGGATGGCTTGTTATGGCGGTGGACAGGCTAAGGCACATCATGCGCTTGGCAACTCGCCAAAACTCATGGGCATCCACCAACCTGCCAGTTCTTCAACCCTCCAACCCGCTGACAAGCCCATGCTTAGTCCTGATGTCTTTAAAGAGAAGGTATTCCCGGCATTGAAGAGTGGGGAGAAGGTGTTTCTTATCGTCATCGACAACTTCCGTTGGGACCAGTGGCGCATCCTGGCGCAGGAGATTGGCGACCAGTTTGACATCGAGGAGGATATGTACATGAGCATCTTGCCCACTGCCACACAATATGCACGCAATGCCATCTTCAGCGGACTGATGCCCAACCTCATTGCCGAGATGTTTCCCGACCTGTGGGTCGACGAAGACGAAGAGGAGGGCAAGAACCTCAACGAGGCTCCGCTCATCCAGACGCAGATTGAGCGGTTCCGCCGTCACGACAAGTTCAGCTACCACAAGATCAACGACTCGGCTGGGGCAGACAAGCTGCTGCAACAATACAACAGTCTGAAAGATAACGACCTGAACGTGGTGATTATCAATTTCATCGACATGTTGTCACATGCCCGTACCGAGTCGAAGATGGTGCGCGAGCTGGCCAACAACGAGAGTGCCTATCGCAGCATCACGCTCAGCTGGTTCCACCACTCGGTCATGGCTGACCTCTTCCGTCGGTTGGCGGCCAGCGACTATAAGGTCATCCTCACCACCGACCACGGCTCCATACGTGCCTCCAAGCCGGTGAAGATCATTGGCGACCGCAACACCAACACCAACCTGCGCTATAAGTTGGGCAAGAGCCTCAGCTACAACTCCAAGGATCTGTTTGTCATCAAGGAACCCCACAAGGCGCACCTGCCGTCGCCCAATGTCAGCACGAGCTATGTCTTTGCTACTGGCGATGCCTTCTTTGCTTATCCCAACAACTATAATTACTACGTGTCGTATTACAAGGATACCTTCCAGCATGGCGGCATCTCGATGGAAGAGATGCTTGTGCCGCTGGTGACACTCACGCCGCGCAAGCGCTGACCAGTCATGTTCAAGCAGATCATACAATCTCAGAGTAGTCTTTTCAGGGCATATATTGGCATGGCCCTGTCTACGCTCATCATCGGCCTGTCGTTTGTCTTTGTCAAGATAGCCTTGCGTGTGAGCAATCCGCTCGACGTGCTGGCCCATCGCTTCAACGCCGCGCTGGCCGTGCTATTGGTGGCTTGGCTGCTGGGATGGGTAGAACGTCCGAGGGTCACATGGCGCCAACTGCTTCAGCTGATGTCAGTATCGGTGTTCTACCCTTTGCTGTTCTTTGGCCTTCAGGCCCTCGGCCTGCAGTATACCACCGCCTCTGAGGCAGGCATCCTCTCGGCCATCACTCCGGTGATGACCTTGCTGCTGGCGTCTGCCATACTGCATGAGCACAACACCTTGGGGCAGGTCGTGGGTGTCGTCATCTCCATTGCCGGCACTTGTTACATCTTCTACAAGAGCGGGGCATCGCTGCAGGGCGAGAGCATGAAGGGCAATGTGCTCATCCTGCTGAGTGTGCTGTCCATCGTCCTCTATTATATCTTCGGCCGTAAGGTCAACCACCACTATCGCTCCATGGATATCACCTTTGTCATGCTCATCTTGGCGGCAGTGGTGTTCAACGCTTTTGCCCTGGGGCGGCACGTTGTCGGGGGCACACTGACTGACTATGTGACACCCTTGTGCAATTTTCATTTCCTGGGTGCCGTGCTTTATTTGGGCGTACTTTCTTCGTTGGTCACCTCGTTGTTCAACAATTACGCCCTGGTGCATATCCCTGCCTCACAGGTGGCTGTCATCAACAATCTCACACCCGTCATCTCCGTTGTCGGGGGAATTGTCATTCTGGGCGAGGAACTCCATGCCTACCATGTCATTGGTGCCACATTGGTGATTATGGGTGTGCTGGCCACCACGCTCTTCCAACGCAAGAACTGATTCGCACTCAAAAAAGGTGGCACGCTCTGCACAGAGAATGCCACCACAAACGTGAATTGCAGAAATAGAAGCTATTCCTGTTTCTTGTCAGGCAATGGGGTTGGGGCCTTAGTAACCATTCAATTTAGGCCGTCCTGTAATCAAACAAAAAATCTCGAGGTTATTCTCGGGATTTTTTGTATTGGTACGGCAGAAGTTGTATAATCTGCTCTTCATCCATATCATCATTTAGCTT
>JBHAFS010000129.1:0-6641 GCA_041856205.1 Prevotella sp. | reverse complement strand
CAGCCGTCTGGAAGCCTCGGGGGAAAGCCAGCTGTCGACAACCGACCACGATTCGCGGCTGATGAAGACCAGCGAGGGCTTTTGCGTTGGATATAACGTTCAGACGGCGGTCGATGCGGGAAGTCACCTGATAGCCGGCTACCAGGTCACCAACAAGCCTACCGACCACGGGCAGATTACAGGCGTTGCTTCTGAGGTGAAGGCCGACTACGATGTTGACATACTTGAAAGTACAGCAGACAAAGGTTATGCGTGCCCCGGGGATCATGCGGACGCACTTGCCTCGGGTATCGTGCCCCATGTCATCCAGCGCGACGGCGGCTGCACGGAGATCGTCGAGTTTGAATACAACGAGCAGCAGATTACCGATGAACGGAAATCCGGCACCAGGCCTGAAGACCTGAAGGCATGCCTCGAGGCAGGCGTCATTCCCGATGCCTACAAGGGCATACTCTCCGATGTGGAAATCAAGGAGGCCAAGACACGGATGGCCGACATTCCTGACTCAGACATTCTGAGGATGGCACCGGAACAGATGCGAGCCAAGGCTGCTGACGGCTACTTCGTCAGGGATGCGGCGCGCAATCTGGTCTATTGTCCGCAAGGAGAGCTTCTCCGCCAGAAGTCGGTCAAGCGCAACGGCAATATCCGATACTGCAACAAACTTGCCTGCAAGCGATGCAAGTGCAAATGTACAAGCGCGAAATTCAAGGAAGCCGACTTCAGTAAAGACATGCTCATCAAGGCTGTGGATGCAAGGAAGAAACAAGAACCGAAGGATGAGGACTGGGATAATCCCAAGCCTCCAAAGACAACCCTTGTCAGAAAGGTGGTACAATACGTCCTTCATCTTGACCAAGAGAAAATGGACAATCGCAAATGCCTTTCCGAGCATCCTTTCGGAACCATCAAACGTGCACTTGGACAATATTATTTCCTATTGAAAGGATTTGCCAAGGTAGGGGCCGAGATGGGATTGTTCTGCCTGTCTTACAATCTACGCCGCGCCATAAACCTCAAAGGTGTGCCTGCCCTTGTAGCCGCCCTCCGATAATGCCCCAGAGGAGTGCAAAACCATTGAAAGACACGCTTTGTCAATGCCCATATCGCTTTTTTGAGCATTCGCAGGGAAGCATTTGGCATAACCGGAAATTTTAATATGAAACCCTTGGATGGACTCAAGTGGGGCCACTATTGTGGTTCTGCACACTGTGATTCACGCCCAAATGCTGTTCTCGGACGGTCTGAGGGGGGGTGGCGAGTTGGCTAAATGGTTATTCTATTCAGCTCTACTTTGTTTACTTTTTAGGCATCATTCCTCCAACAAACAAACTCACCCCTCAAAAATACTACAATGGCTTGTACTCTACGAAGGCTTCCATGGCCTCATAGGAGGCAAGACCGAGATCATCGTAGAGCTTCGCAGTGCCACGATTGCGGTCTTCGGCCCTCTGCCAGAACAGGCGCTCGTCGTTACCAAGGAAGGGAGCACTCTCCATCTGGCTCTGGTGCTTGAGGATAGCATTGCGCTTGGCACGCAGTTCCTCAGGGCTCATGGGCACGCACATCTCAATGTTCTCAATATCCCATTCGGCCCATGCACCACGGTACATCCATATTCTGCAGTCTTTAAGCCATTCTGCACCGTCTTGTTTTTCCAGGTCAATGGCTGCCAGTACAGCGTTTGTACATTTTCGATGCGTACCATGCGGGTCGGCAAGGTCTCCAGCTACATAGATCTGATGCGGTTTGACCTGTTGCAACAACTGGCGTACTATTTCAACGTCTTTCTCGGTCATTGGCAGTTTCTCTACCGTGCCGCTTTCATAGAAAGGCAGGTCTAGGAAGTATACATGATCGAGCGGAATGTTGTTGAATGTGCAAGCCGTACGTGCCTCACCCCGACGAATGAGTCCCTTGATAGTCAGCACGTCTCGGGTATCGCCGTCGCTGGCCTTCTTATTCTTGAAAAATTCCTTGATCTCCTTGTACTTATCCATGATGACTGTGTCTTCGGAATTGTTGAACAGCTGGTTGAAGCCATTGATAAAGTGCATAAACCTTGTTACCTCTTCGTCGTTCACAGCGATATTGCCACTGGTCTGATAAGCCACATGAACATCATGATGTTGCTCAACGAGACGCTGGATGGTTCCACCCATAGAGATGACATCATCGTCTGGGTGAGGTGAGAATACAAGAACACGCTTGGGGTAGGGCATTGCGCGCTCGGGGCGATAAGTGTCGTCAGCGTTGGGCTTGCCGCCTGGCCATCCAGTGATGGTGTGTTGCAGGTCGTTGAAAATCTTGATGTTGGCATTGTAAGCTGAGCCATAGCGTGCCAGTAGCTCGCTAAGTCCATGTTCGTTATAGTCCTTATTGGTGAGCTTGAGAATAGGCTTCTTTGTGATGCCACACAACCATACCAATGCAGAACGTACCAGCTGGTCGGTCCATTGGCAAGAGGTTACGAGCCAGGGATGTTTGATGCGCGTTAGTTCGGCGGCGGCCGAGAGGTCGATTACAACGTCTACATTATCATGGTTTTGCATAAACGATGCCGGCACAGTGTCCGAGATATGTCCTTCGACCGCAGTCTTTACGATTTCAGCTTTCTCCTCCCCCCAAGCTGTGATATATATTTTCTTAGCGCTCAAAATAGTGGCTATGCCCATAGTGATGCTACATGGCGGAACTTGTTCTCCGCTGCTGAAACTGTTGGTCATCTCTTCCCGCGACAAGGCATCTATAAGGATAATGCGCGACCGAGAGGTCAGGCTGGATCCTGGCTCATTCACAGCTATGTTGCCAATCCTTCCTATGCCGAAGAGCGCAGCATCTAATCCTCCAAATGTCTGCATGCGTTGCTCGTAGAGACGGCAGTATTCCTGAACGGCATCCTGTTCGATAGTGCCGTCAGGTGAGAAGATGTTCTGTCGGTCGATGTCCACCAGATCCAGGAAACGCTCGTGAAGTTGTGAAAGGCTGGTGGTAGTGCTCTTGGCGGTGATGGGATAATATTCGTAGCCGTTGAAAACAACCATATTTTTGAAACTCAGTCGCTCCTCGCGATGACGGCGTACCAATTCGTTGTAAACCGGTGTGAGGGTATTTCCCGTACCCAATGCAATGACATAGAATTTCCCGTCCTTGCTGCGGGCCTTCATTTCTTTTTCGATGTCGTCGGCAATATGGCGGGCTCCCTCGTCGGTGGAAGCAAAGATATTGGTCGGCATCTTTTCCATACGGGTCAATTCGGAGCGGTCGACAGCAGTCTTTGGTTTATAAAATTCTTGTGCAACCTTATTGAGTACAATCTGAGATGTTAAATTAAGGTTTATCATAAATTAATATTTTGACTTTAATGATAGAAAGTTATTATTATAATTTCAAAATTACGCTTTCTTCATCTAAAAACAAAACCTTAGTGACAAATTTAAGAAAGTTTAGTGATAAAATCTTGTGTATTTTTTCTTCATATTCTTTTTAATTGATATATTTGTACAAAAATCGTTTACATTAGATTGAGATGATATGCAAAACATGACAACCAGTCAGCTCATGCAGCTGCTAAACCACTTCAAGATTGAGGGAAGGCCTGTAGAAATCCGCCCGCTGGGTGCAGGCCTAATCAACGACACCTTCATGGTGCTAACCTCGGATGATAGTCCCCGAGACTACGTTCTTCAGCGCATTAATCACGACATCTTTACCGACATCGACCTGCTTCAGCACAACATTGAGGCTGTGACAGGTCACATTCGAACCAAGCTGCTGGCCCAAGGCGAGTCTGACATCGACCGTCGTGTTCTTCAGTTTGTGCCCACCCTAGAGGGTAAGACCTATTATCGCACGCTTGAGGGGCAGTATTGGCGCGTTTCGGTGTTTATTCCCCGCACACAGGGATTCGATGAGGTGACCCCTGCTAATGCCTATGATGCCGGCAAAGCCTTCGGGCTGTTTGAGTCTATGCTTACTGACCTCGACGAGCCTTTGGGCGAGACTATTCCTCATTTTCACGACATGACACTTCGAAATGAACAGCTAAACCAGGCTGTTGAGGCTGATAAAGCTGGTAGACTGGCCGAGGTGCGCCCGCTGGTAGAGCAAATTATGGCCCATGCCCATGACATGTGCCTAGCCGACCGTCTATACCAAGAGGGCAAGTTGCCCAAGCGTATTTGCCACTGCGACACCAAGGTGAGCAACGTGCTGTTCGATGCCGACGGCGGCGTGCTGTGTGTCATCGACCTCGACACTACCATGCCCAGTTTTGTATTCTCTGATTACGGTGACTTCCTGAGAACGGCAGGCAGTGCTTCGGCTGAAGACGATCCCGATGCCAGACACGATGGTCTACAATGGGAGGTCATCGAGCACTTCACTAAAGGATATATCGAAGGCACACGTCATTTCCTCACCGCCCTCGAGCGTAGCATGCTGCCCTTTGCCATGAGCCTTTTCCCTTATATGCAATGTGTTCGGTTCCTGACCGACTATCTCAATGGTGACACATATTATAAAATTAAGTATGCCACACACAACCTCGACCGGGCCAACAACCAGTATCGCCTCTTCCTGTTGACACTCGAAGGGCAGCATCGTCTTACCCAATTCATCGAAAACTTATGAACATCGACCTCCTTTCTGACTACAGCCCGATCTGCGGTTTGCAGCGTGAGCGATTCCAGTCTGTTGTAAATGGTAAGTCCACCGACTTATACTTTCTTCACAACAGTCAGGGAAACGAAGTAGCTATCACCAACTATGGTGGGGCTATCGCTGCTATCATGGTGCCCGACCGTGAGGGGCACCGTGCCAATGTCATTCAGGGCTACGACAGCATCGATGCTTACCTCCACGCCCCCGAGCCCTACCTGTCTACGCTGGTGGGCCGCTGTTGTAATCGCATCCGCCACTCACAGTTCCAACTCGATGGTAAGATTTATCACCTCTTTGCCAATCGAGGCACCGACTCGCTGCATGGCGGTCGCGAAGGTTTTAATGCGAAGGTGTGGACAGCCCAACAGCTCAGCCACCAGTCGCTGGCCCTGAGCTATGTCAGCGCCTACGGACAGGAAGGCTATCCTGGCGAACTCAAGGTCACCGTGGTATATACTTTCAACGATGCCAACGAGCTGATCGTCGACTTCAACGCAACTACCAACCGTCGCACGGTGCTCAACCTCACAAGCCACGGTTATTTCTCACTGAGTGGCATCAGCACTCCCACGCCGTCGGTGCATCCTGTGATGTGTCAGATCAATGCCGACTACTACCTGCCCATGGACCCCACATCGCTTCCCACGGGTGAGATCCGCTCGGTGAGCGGAACGCCTTTCGATTTCCGTCAAGCCAAGCCCATCGGCCGCGATATTGCCTGCGACGATGAGCAGCTGCGCATCGGACGAGGGTATGACCATTGCTTTGTGCTCAACAAGCGCGAGGAAGGAGAGCTGTCGTTTGCGGCAAGGATTGTCGAACCTGTAAGCGGCCGTACCATGGAAGTGTATACTACCCAGCCTGGCATGCAGTTCTACACTGACAACTGGGCCGACGGTTATACCGGTCAGCTTGGGGCCACGTTCCCAGTCCGCAGTGGTGTATGCTTCGAGACCCAGCATTTTCCCGACTCACCCAACCATCCCTACTTCCCTAGTACCCGATTGGATGTTGGCAAGCGGTTCAGTGAGCAGACCATCTTCAGGTTTGGGGTAGAGTGACCACTGTGAGCGCCGCCCTTTACAGGTTTACGCTTGTTATCGTTATTTGCAGCCTAGGGCCTAATGCTCTGGGCTGCTTCATCTCAAACGGACTGATTCGGCGAGCAATGGGCTATCGTGCAAGCACTTCTTTCATGCAAAGATTGCAATCGTTGGTTTCAAGTCAGCCGCACACACGTGAGGGGAGTTGACATTCATAAAGCGTCTTACATTAAATGTACTTTCTGGTACGCTTAGGCCCTCATTTTCGTTTTTTTTCTTACTTTTGCCATTGTTTAACCTGACATTATTATTACGACGAAACATCTAAGCTTATGCACAAATCATATAGCCTGCTTGTCCTCTTGCTCACCTTCTGCAGCCTTTTGGGCGCTCAGAACATCGAGTTCAACCACATCACCCCTGACGATGGCCTGTCGCAGATATCGGTCAACAGTCTCTATGCCGACCGAGACGGACTCATCTGGGTGGCCACGCGTGTGGGACTCAACAGCTACGACGGCAACTCCATACAGGTTTACCAGCACCAGTCGGGCAATGCTAACAGCCTGTTCAGCAACAACGTCGTCTCGCTCACTGGCAATGGTACAGACAAGCTCTATCTACTGTGCGCTGAAGGCGTGGCCAGTCTCGATATGCCTACGCGTCGTTTCACTACATTGCGCCGTAGCAACAATATGGGGGCTATCTGCTACAGCCGGGGGGCTATACGTGGGTGAGGGAAATAAGGTCTGTATCCTGCTCATCACCAATCAAGGCTTTTCGGTGTTCGATATAAAGGTGGGTTCTATTAATTACCACCGAAACAAAATGATTAAATCATGGGTTACGTTTTGCCATCTTTCGGCCTCTCTTCGGCTCAAATTGCCAGTTCACTCAGTCGTTATGCCCGCATAACTCCTTCGTTCACTTGCAATT
>JBHAFS010000128.1:0-17016 GCA_041856205.1 Prevotella sp. | reverse complement strand
GCCGAAGGCGAGCGGAGGAAAACAAAGGAAGCAATGTCTCCATATCGACTGGGGGCTCTCAATGTGAGAATGAATCCTCCGCTCGCCTTCGGCGAATCCCAGAATATCTTTAGAATATAGCCATA
This sequence comes from Prevotella sp., assembly GCA_041856205.1. Lineage (GTDB taxonomy): Bacteria > Bacteroidota > Bacteroidia > Bacteroidales > Bacteroidaceae > Prevotella. The sequence continues at coordinate 16,891 of JBHAFS010000128.1, read as the reverse complement.
CGTTGCTTGCTCATCGCAAAATATGGGCATGGGCCTCGCCAGCGAGTACTGTCTTAGAATATCTTACCTGCGGCAATGCTATCGAGTGGTGAGCAACAGTAAGCTGTTAAAAAGTGACAACTTACCCCTTCATCTCTTACCTCCATCAGTCCATCCGGCTTTTATAGTCGTCGTAGGTAAACTCTCGAAGAATCTCCAACTCTCCGTCGGCACGTGCCAGGGCGAGCGAAGGGTGTGAGATGCCGTTGAACATGTTGGTCTTTACCGTTGTGTAATGAATCATGTCCTCGAAGATGATGTTTTCTCCGATCTGCAGTTCGTGGTCAAACTGCCAGAATCCCATATAGTCGCCGCTGAGGCATGAGTTGGCACCGAAGCGATAGACAAAGGGGCCACAGTCAGCGTCCAGGTAGCCTTCATCATTGGCAGGCAGCGTCTCAGCGCCGCGCACCGCCGGATGGTAGGGCATCTCCAGACAATCGGGCATGTGGCACGAGAAGCTCACGTTGAGCACAGCGGTCTTCACGCCATGATCCTCCACCACGTCCTGCACCTGTGCCACGAGCGGCCCCGTCTGCCAGGCGAAGGCACTGCCCGGCTCCAGAATAACGTGCAGATGGGGGTGACGCGCATGGAAACCCTGCATGAGACGGACGAGACGGGGAATGTCGTAATCGGCACGGGTCATCAGATGGCCGCCCCCGAAGTTGATCCACTTGAGCTGCGGAAACCAGCGCGCGAACTTCTCCTCAATGTGCGCCAGGGTGCGCTCGAAGACGTCGGCACCGCTCTCGCAGTGGCAGTGGCAGTGGAAGCCCTCGACGCCCTCGGGCAGCCGCTCGGGCATCTTGTCGGCCGTGATGCCGAAGCGGGTGCCCGGCGCGCAGGGGTTGTAGATGGCCGTCTCCACCTCGCTATACTCGGGGTTGACGCGCAGGCCGAGGCTCACGGCGGGGTTGACGGCCTTCACGCGGTCGGCCAGCCGCTGCAGCTGGGTGAGCGAGTTGAACGTCAGGTGACTGGAACAGCGGGCTATGCCGTCGATCTCGTAGTCGGTATAGCCCGGCGAGAACGTGTGTACCCCGCTGCCAAACTCCTCGTAGCCCAGCCGTGCCTCGTAGAGCGAGCTGGCCGTGGTGGCCCCGATATACTCCCTGAAGATGGGGAAGGTCTTCCACAGGGCGAAGGCCTTGAAGGCCAGGATCATCTCTACGTCGGCCTCGCGGGCCACGCGGGCGATGAGTTCCAGGTTGCGGCGCAGCCGCCGTTCCTCCAGCACGTATGCCGGACGGTGCAGCTCTTCGAATGTATCTAGATTGATTTTCATTGCGTTACGATCTGTGATGCTTTGTTTGAATGGGCAAAATTAGGCAAAAATAACGAGTTATCAGCCGTTTTTCCGAAAAAACCGCACGAACAACACCAATGCCTCCGCCAACGGGCACGGCCCACGCTGAACGCCACGACGGTTTGCCCGCTCCTGCCAGATCCGTTTATTTTTTGCTACACCGCCACCGAGGGCTCGATGCCTTGCACCCGCTGCCTTGCGCAGGTATGCACTGAGTCGGCAGCTTGCAGGGATCGGTTGTGCACAGATTATGATGAAAAAAAACCACTGATTACATCAATTAACAGGCAGTTGTTCGCCCACGTCAAACGAAATAAGTATCTTTGCATTATGATTAGCAAGGCTAAAATCAAGTTGATACGCTCGCTCGAAACCAAGAAGGCGCGCCGCCAGGAGGAGCTCTTCGTGGCCGAAGGGCCCAAGGTGGTGGGCGAGCTGATGGCTGCGCGCGCACCGAGGATGCTCGTAGCCACCGACGCCTGGGCCGACGCCCCCGGCCGTCTGGCAGCGCTGCCGGCCGACACCGAGCTGGTGCGTGTGACCGACGACGAGCTGCGCAAGGCCTCGTTACTCCAGCACCCACAGCAGGTGATAGGCCTCTTCCCCCTGCCGCAGACCGACGGCGACACGGCTGTCGCCGTGCCCACCGGCCGTCTCTGCCTGGCCCTCGACGGCGTGCAGGACCCCGGCAACGTGGGCACCATCATCCGCATTGCCGACTGGTTTGGCATTGTCGACATCTTCTGCTCCGACGACACGGCCGACGTCTACAACCCCAAGGTGGTGCAGGCCACGATGGGCAGTCTGGCGAGGGTCAACGTGGTCTACACCGACCTCGACCGACTGGCCGACACGCTGCCCCCTCACTACCCCGTCTACGGCACCCTGCTCGAGGGGCAGAACATCTACGGCCAGGAGCTCACCGACGAGGGACTGATCATCATGGGCAACGAGGGCAACGGCATCTCGCCCGCCCTGCGCCGACGTGTCAACCGCCAACTGCTCATCCCCCACTATCCCGAGGGGCGCGCCACGGCCGAGAGCCTCAACGTGGCCATTGCCACGGCCATCACCTGTGCCGAATTCAGAAGAAGATCATCATGGAAATAGAACTTTACAAAATGCGCAGTTTGGGCAGTTGCATCAAGGCTGCCTACGACCTCTTCACCAACAACCTGAAGACCATCTTCCGCAGGACGTGGCTCCAGGCCCTCGTCTTTGCCATTATCAATGCCTGCGCGGTGTTCGTCAAGCTGCCGGCCGACGCGCCCGCCGTGGTCACCCCCGGCGTGCAACTGCAATACGCCAAGGTCTTGGCCGCCCTGCTGGGCCTCGCGGTCCTCATCGTGGTGGCCTACACCTGGCTCAACACCTCGGTGGTGAGCCTGCTCAACGGACAGAGCGTGGCACGCAACATGCCACGCGTCATCCGGCAGATGCTGCTCCTCGTGGGCATCGTGGTGGTGTTTCTGCTGCTCATGGCCGTGGGTAGCTACCTCCCGATGCTCGCCGACGCGGGCAAGAGCGGACTGTCGCCTAAGACGCTGATGGTATCGGTAGGTGTGGCAGCCGTTATCCAACTGCTGGGACTCATCGCCCTGCCGCCTCTCACCTACTCGACCATGAAATACTACATGGAGCCTGAACTGAAGGTGAAGAGCATCATCGGCAAGCCCTACGCACAGGGCTGGCGCCGATGGGGATTCCTCTTTATGATCCTCTTCCTCACCGCCATCATCACCGGCATCATCTACGCAGTGGTGATGGCCCCATCGATGCTGCTCTCGCTGAGCCAGCTCGCCAACGATGCCGGCCTGCGCATGGGCGACGCACCGGGCCTGCCCTCGTACTTCATGCCACTGGCGTTCTTCGTCGCTCTGGCTTGCAGCTTCGTGTGGACCTACGTGCTGATATGGTCGGAGATGGTGGTCTACTATGCCTACGGATCCATCGAGGCCAAGCGCAGACAGCAATAACACAGATAAACAGAAATTATGAAACCACAGAAAATACTATTCATCGACCGTGACGGCACGCTCATCGAAGAGCCAGCCGACGAGCAGATCGACAGCTTCGAGAAACTCAAGTTCACACGCGGCATGTTCCGCAACCTCTCGTTCATCAGGCAGCACCTCGACTTCAGGTTTGTCATGGTGAGCAACCAGGACGGACTGGGCACCGATGCCTTCCCCGAAGACACCTTCTGGCCGGTACACAACTTCATTCTCCAGAGCCTCGAGGGCGAGGGCGTGACCTTCGACGACATGCTCATCGACCGCCACTTCCCGCACGACAACTCACCCACGCGCAAGCCCGGCACGGGCATGCTGGGCGAATATATCGGCAACGAGGCCTACGACCTCGCAGGCAGCTACGTCATCGGCGACCGCGAGACCGATGCCGAGCTGGCCTGCAACCTGGGCTGCAAGGCCCTCATCCTCGGGCGCGACGGCATGACGTGGGACAAGATTGCAGAGATTCTCTTCGCCGGGGAGCGCATGGCCGAGGTGCGGCGCACCACCAAGGAGACCGACATCATGGTGAGCATCAACCTCGACGGGTCGGGCAAGACCGACATCGCCACCGGACTGGGATTCTTCGACCACATGCTCGAACAGATCGGCAAGCACGGCATGATGGACCTCACCATCCGCACCAAGGGCGACCTGTGGGTAGACGAGCACCACACCATCGAAGATACGGCCATCGCCCTGGGCGAGTGTCTGCTCAAGGCCCTGGGCGACAAGCGCGGCATCGAGCGCTACGGCTACTGCCTGCCCATGGACGACTGTCTGTGCAGCGTGGCCCTCGACTTCGGCGGGCGCCCCTGGCTCGTATGGGATGCCGAGTTTCACCGTGAGAAGATCGGCGAGATGCCCACAGAGATGTTCCTGCATTTCTTCAAGAGTCTGAGCGATGCCGCGCGCATGAACCTCAACATCAAGGCCGAGGGCGACAATGAGCACCATAAGATTGAGGGTATCTTCAAGGCCCTGGCCCGCAGCCTCAAGATGGCCGTGCGACGCGACATCTACCATTACGAGTTGCCCTCGACCAAGGGCACCCTGTAACCGGGCAAAGGAAGGCAACCCTGCCCCTGCCCCACCGCAAACACGGCATAACGCCACTTTCTTTGCAAATTGAAGGCAAAACATTTGGCCGTATCAAAATAATTGTTTACTTTTGCAACCGCTTAACGCAAAGGACAGGGTGCGTTGTCCGAACGGTTAGGTACCGGTCTGCAAAACCGCTCAAGGCGGTTCGACTCCGCCACGCACCTCATCACAAATCCACAACAAGCTGCACACAGCGCGTTGTGGATTTTTTTGTGCTGCATCCGTGAGCCTCCCGCCCCCACTCCAGGCAGAAATTATTAGCGCGAAACTGTCGGTCGGCAACACAGGTTCATCAACTGAGCCACCTTAATACATTACTTATAACGAAAGATACTTGGCAAGCCCACTACCCTGCCGGCTGTGGCAATTCATGATTCCCCTTCCGGTATTCAGTGGGTGTACGGCCCACCTTTTTCTTGAAGAGCCGCGTGAAATAAGGCACTTCGTCGTAACCCAACATGGTTGCGATGTGGCTGACGGGCAGCTGGGTGGTAATGAGCAACAGTTCGGCACGTTCCATCTTCAGCCTGATGATATAGGCATTGGGTGTCTCGCCCATTTCTTTCCTGAACAGGCGGGTGAAATGGTCGTCCGACATGAAGGCCCTGCGTGCCAAACCCGTGATGTCCAGCTGGTCGGTGATGTGCTTTCGGATATGCCGTGCCACATCGCTGATGCGCTCGTCCTTGATGACCTGTTTGGGCTGGGCGTCCTTGAAGAAACGTGAGAGGAGGATGAAGAGGATGCCTCGCGACTCCACGATGTCACATAACTTCCGTTGTTTGTTCTTGGCGATGTTGCGTAGCAGGGTGGCATTGTTGTCGTACGATTGCGGGTCCGACTCAGGCAGGCTGAGTGTGGGATTGAGCACCGTCAGCCGCTGAAACATCGCCAGGTCATGTTCCTCGGCCACCTGTTCACAGGGATAGCGCAGCTGTTCCAAAAAACTAATGTCGCCCGGATCCTCGTAGATGTGGATATAATAATGGCAAAAGTGGCCCGTGCAACGGTTGGTGTGGGTGATGAAGGGCGGTATCATGTATAGGCGGCCTGGACGAAGGCGTATGCTGGAGCCTTCCATGTCGACCCATGCCTCGCCCTCGGTGACGAAGTAAAGCCGTGCGAACGGACTCCGCACATTCTTCCAGTTCCAGTCGGCCTCATGCTCGGCATAGCCGGTGTTGAGCGTGATGACCTGCAGTTGCGATACGTCGTAGTTGTTCATACGACTGCAAATGTCGGCATTTTCGCTGGAATATGAAAATACCGGCGCAACAAATGATATGTGGCTGGACGATGGTCCGCTATTATATCGGAAAAGTGCAACAATATCCCTATATTGTTTAACCGCATGCCTGATATTTATATTAGTTTTGTGGCAGATTATCATCAATGACGACCAAAGGGATATGAAGAACCTTAAACAATCGCTTTTATTCAGTGTGCTGCTCCTGTATCCTGTTCTCTCTCGGGCACAACACTATCCTGTGCCGGTGTCGGAGGCCCAGGAGAAGATGATCACAGGGCAGTATCAGCCCACGTGGGAGTCGCTGGAGTCGGGGTATCAGGTGCCCGAATGGTTCCGCAATGCCAAGTTCGGCATCTGGGCCCACTGGGGACCGCAGTGTGTGGAGGGCTCAGGCGACTGGATGGCCCGGTCGATGTATCAGGAAGGGTCGAAGGCCTGGAAGTATCATCGCGAGCACTACGGTCACCAGTCGGAGGTGGGGTTCAAGGACATCCTGCCCCTCTTCAAGGCCGAACACTGGAACCCCGACTCGCTGGTGGCCTACTACAAGAGCCTGGGAGCCGAGTATTTCTTCGCCTTAGGCAACCATCACGACAACTTCGACCTCTGGGACTCGAAGTACCAGCCGTGGAACTCCAAGAACATCGGCCCCCACAAGGACATCCTGGCCGGATGGGCCGCTGCAGCCCGCAGACAGGGCCTGAAGTTCGGCGTATCGCTGCATGCCGACCATGCCTGGTCGTGGTATGAGCCCTCACGCCGTTACGACCGCTCGGGCGAGAAGATGGGTGTGCCTTATGACGGCTGGCTCACCAAGGCCGACGGCAAAGGCAAGTGGTGGGAAGGGCTTGACCCGCAGGATCTGTACCAGCAGAACCACCCGCTGAGCGAGGGGTCGTGGGCCGACGGCATGATACACCGGCAGTGGGGATGGGGCGGCGGCGTGGCCCAGCCCTCACAGGCCTTTGTCAGCAATTTCTACAACCGCACGCTCGACGTCATCCGCCGTTACAACCCCGACTTGCTTTATTTCGATGTCACGGTGCTGCCTTTCTGGCCTGTCTCTGACGCGGGCCTGAAGATTGCGGTCAGCTTCTACAACCATAGCATGGCCACCCACAAGGGCAAGAACGAGGCTGTGCTGTTCGGTAAGATCCTCGACGACCGCCAGCGAAAGGGCATCACCTGGGATGTGGAGCGTGGGGCACCCAACCAGATGGTGGACCAGCCCTGGCAGACCTGCTCGTGCATCGGCGGATGGCACTACAATACCGACATCTACGAGAACAACGGCTACAAGACGGCCGCGCAGGTGGTGAAGCTGCTGGTCGACGTGGTGAGCAAGAACGGCAACCTGCTGCTCTCGGTACCCCTGCGCGCCGACGGCACCTTTGACGAGAGGGAGAAGGCCGTGCTCGACGAGTTCGGGGCTTGGATGCGCGTCAACAAAGAGAGCATCATCGGCACCCGACCCTGGAAGGTCTTTGGCGAGGGACCCATCTCCGGTTCGGACATCAAGATCAACGCCCAGGGCTTCAACGAAGGGGCATACACCAAGGCCGGGGCCTCTGAGATACGCTTCACCACAAAGGGAAAGACGCTCTATGCCACGGCACTGGCCTGGCCGCAAGAGCAGCAGCTGACCATCAGGAGTCTGGCTGCAGCCCGCAAGCTCTACGGCGGCAAGGTGCACACCGTACGCCTGCTGGGCCATGGCAAGGTGGCGTTCAGGCATACCGACGAAGGGCTTGTGGTGACACTGCCCGCCACACCCTGCAACACCATCGCGCCCGTGCTGAAGATCGATTAGCACCCGACAGCATCGACGGCGGCAGCCGCTTGAAGGGTGTTGGATATCTTATGCGGCCCGCCCCCAAATCCTCCCATCCTGCCAATGAGGGCGGCAGGGGGAGGTATCGATAAAGTGCAACGATGTCGCAGAAAAGTGTAATCATCCGGCCAGTTATTTGCCTACCTTTGCAGCAAACCATTCGGCACGCCGAAAGCATAGGCCGAGACCACTAAGGTCTTGACTTAGCAAAAAATAAATAATTCATGTCTACGAACAATCATCAATCCAACACAACCATGGAGCATAGCAAAGAAGGATACCGGGTGCGCAGCTACCCCTTCCCTGTCAAGCGTTACTGCAGGATGCTCGACCTGCGCGACGACGCCGAGCTCATCGCCCGCTATCGGGTGGCCCACTCTCAAGTGCAGGCTTGGCCCGAGATCATCGAGGGCATCCGCGCGGTCGGCATCCTTGAAATGGAAATGTATATCTATCACAACCACGTGTTTATGATTGTCGAGACACCGGTCGACTTCGACTGGGACTCGGCCATGCAGCACCTGGCCCTGCTGCCGCGCCAGCAGGAGTGGGAAGACTACATGTCGGTGCTCCAGGGCTGCACCCAAGGCCAGACCTCTGACAACAAGTGGCACCTCATGGAGCGTATGTTCAGACTTTACGAATGAGAGCTATGACCCAACCATAACTTATGACAATGATATATACCCCCCTGGGACAGACCGGCATGAAGGTCTCCCAACTCAGTTTCGGAGCATCCTCACTTGGCGGCGTGTTCCACGATTTCGACGAGCGAAGTGGCATAGAGGCCGTGTTCGCTGCCGTGGAGGCAGGAATCAACCTCATGGATGTGTCTCCCTACTATGGCTACTGCAAGGCCGAGACCGTGCTGGGCAAGGCCTTGAGAGACATCCCCCGCGACCGCTATTACCTCTCTACGAAGGTGGGGAGATATGGTGAGAACGGGCGCAACACCTGGGACTATTCGGCCCAGCGTGTCAAAGCGAGCGTGTACGAGAGCATGGAACGCCTCCATGTCGACTATATCGACCTCATCAACGTACACGACATCGAGTTTCAGGCAGCCCTGCCCGGCGGCCTGCAAAAGGTGGTCGACGAGACCCTCCCCGCCCTAGTGGCACTCAAGCAGGAGGGCGTAGTGCGTCACGTGGGCTGCACTGACCTGCAGCTCGAGAACCTCAAGTGGGTGGTCGAGCACACGGCGCCCGGCACTGTCGAGAGCATACTCAACTTTTGTCATTATTGCCTCAACGACGACCTGCTGGCCGACTACCTCGACTTTTTCGAGCAGCACCAGGTGGGTGTGCTCAATGCCTCACCGTTCTCCATGGGCCTGCTCACCGAGCGCGGCGCACCGGCATGGCATCCGGCCCCGGCAGCCCTGCAGCAGGCCTGCCGGCGGGCTGCCGACTACTGCCACAGCATCGGCTATCCGGTAGAGAAGCTCGCCATGCAGTATGCCGTCTCCAATGAGCGCATCGCATCATGTATCTTCAGCACTACACGTCCCGAGAACCTCCTCCGCAACATCGACTATATTGCGGAGCCGATAGACTGGGAGGTCGTGCAGCATGCCAAAGCCATCATCGGCGACCAGCAAAGGGTGTCATGGAAGAATACATAAGGATCATTGATGCCCACGCCCACCTCTGGCTCAGCCAGAATACCGTGGTCGACGGTCAGCCCATCAAGGGCATGGCCAATGGCAGGAGCCTGTTCTTCGGCGACGAGGTGCAGATGCTCCCTCCCTTCATGGTCGACGGTCGCAACAGTGCCGAGGTGCTGCTGTCTAACATGGACTATGCGCGCGTATCGGCCGCCGTCATCACGCAGGAACTGATTGACGGTCTGCAGAACGACTACCTTGAAACCGTGAGCCGGCGCTACCCCGACCGTTTCTTTGTCTTCGGCATGCCCGACTTCAGGCAGTCCGACTGGCTGGCACAGGCCTTCGCACTCATGGAGCGTGGCTTCCGCGGCATCAAGATTCCGGCCGCCCGCCTCATCGGCGAAGGCCAGCGTTTCCGGCTCAACTCCCCCCACATGCTTCAGATGGCGCATGCCATGGAACAGCGTGCGATGATTCTGCACCTCGAACTGGCCGACGGCGACACGCAGGTGGCAGAGGTAGAGGATATCATCGCCGAGTGCCCCGCACTGCGTATCGTCATCGGCCATTTCGGAATGGTGACGCGACCCGGCTGGATGAGTCAGATACTTCTGGCCCGTCATGCCCATGTCTATGTGGAGAGCGGTGGCATCACCTGGCTCTTCAACGCCGAGTTCTGGCCCTTCCCATCGGCGGTGCGGGCCATCCGTGAGGCTGCCGACGCGGTGGGTATCGACAAGCTGATGTGGGGCTCCGACTACCCGCGCACCATCACTGCCATCACCTACAAAATGTCGTACGACTTCGTGCTGCGCAGCCAACTGCTCGACGACAGCGAGAAGGCCAAGTTCCTCTCTGCCAACGCACAGGCCCTCTTTGGCTTCAGTCAGTTGGTCGACCTGCCATATATACGCAACATGTCGGAGTGAGCCGGCAGCATGCTTCATGTGGATTCTATTAATGACCACCGAAACAAACAAAATAAATCATGGGTTACGTTTTGCCATCTTGCGGACGCTCTTCGGTTCAAATAGCATGTGGGCGCAGTCGTTATGCCCGCACAACTCCTCCGTTCACTTGCTGTTTAACCTCGAAGATTGTCTCGAAATATGCCAAAGCCAATTAATAGAACCCACCTTTAATCAACCCATACCTAACGAATGATAAGCCATACAATGATGAAAGCATTAGAAATTACGTCTCCCGGAGTGGTCAACGTAGTAGAAAAGGACAAACCGGTGTGCGGTGAGGGTGAGGTGTTACTCCGCATACGCTATGCGGGATTCTGCGGCAGCGACCTCAACAGCTACCGTGGCAACAACGCCATGGCCCACTTCCCCCTCATCCCCGGCCATGAGATTGGGGCAGAGGTCGTAGAGACTGGACACGGCGTGCCGCCCACACTGCGGCCCGGCACGGTTGTCACCGTAAACCCCTATACCTCCTGCGGCCAGTGCGCCTCCTGTCGCCGCCGCCGCTATAATGCCTGCGAGCACAACGAGACCCTGGGCGTGCAGCGCGACGGAGCCATGAGCGAGTATCTGGCGTTGCCCTGGCAGAAGGTGATCCCGGTGGAGGGTGTCGACGTGCGTCACTGTGCCCTCATCGAGCCGATGAGCGTCGGTTTTCATGCCGTGTCACGAGCCTCAGTAGTCGATACCGACGTGGTGATGGTCATCGGCTGCGGAATGGTGGGCATGGGTGCCGTCATCAGGGCCGCCCTCCGCGGTGCCACGGTCATTGCCGTCGATGTAGACGACGAGAAGCTCGCCATCGTCAAACGGGTGGGCGCCACCCATACGGTCAACGCCCGGAGCGAGGACCTCCACGAGCGTCTCATGACACTGACCCACGGGCTCATGCCCGACGTGGTCATCGAGGCTGCCGGCACCCCTTTCACCCAGCAGCAGGCCGTCACCGAGGTGGCCTTCACCGGGCGCGTGGTGTGTATAGGCTATGCCAAGCAGGACACGTTGCTCAACACGGCACTCATCGTCAAGAAAGAAATTGACATACGCGGTTCACGCAATGCCCTGCCCGAGGACTTTGAAGGCGTCATCAGATACCTGGCCCGCAATACCTGCCCCTACGACGAGTTCATCACCGAGGTGGTGTCTCCCTCACAGGCCGCCGAGGTGATGAAACGCTGGGATGCCAACCCCGGCAAGGTGTTCCGCATCATGATCGCGTTCTGAAAACAGGTGGCTTAGCAGCTCAACCGCACAGCGAGCCATTTGCGGGCGCAGGCTTATTTTCTTGGCCGAATAGGGTGTTTTCTGAAAAAATGTTCTTAAATTTGCATTTTGGATTTAAGTATCAATCACATATAAAGACAAAGACAATGAAAGCATTTGTATTCCCCGGACAGGGCTCGCAGTTTGTAGGCATGGGCAAGGACCTCTACGACACCAATGCGTTGGCCAAAGAGCTGTTTGACAAGGCCGACGAGATTCTCGGCTTCAAGATCACCGACATCATGTTTGCCGGTACCGACGACCAGCTCAAGGAGACAAAGGTGACCCAGCCTGCCGTGTTCCTCCACAGCGTGATCTCTGCGCTCTGCCTGGGCGACGATTTCAAGCCGGCCATGGCTGCAGGCCACTCGCTGGGCGAGTTCTCGGCCCTGGTGGCTGCCGGGGCCCTCACCTTCGAAGACGGCCTGCGCCTGGTGGCCGCCCGCGCCAATGCCATGCAGAAATGCTGCGAGGCCACGCCCGGCACCATGGCTGCCATCATCGGCCTGCCCGACGAGAAGATCGAGGAGGTGTGCGCCGCTGTGAGCAAGGACGGCAAGGTGGTGGTATGTGCCAACTACAACTGCCCCGGCCAGCTGGTGATCTCGGGCGACGATGCCGCCATCGAGGAGGCTTGCGAGCAACTCAAGGCTGCCGGTGCCAAGCGTGCCCTGCCGCTGAAGGTGGGCGGTGCGTTCCACTCGCCGCTGATGCAGGCCGCCAAAGACGAGCTGCAGGCTGCCATCGAGGGCACGGCCTTCGCCGCTCCCGTGTGCCCCGTTTACCAGAACGTCGACGGCAAGCCGCATACCGATGCCCAGGAGATCAAGCAGAACCTCATCGCCCAGCTCACCAGCTCGGTGCGCTGGACCAGCAGCGTGCAGAACATGATTGCCGACGGTGCCGACGACTTCACCGAGTGCGGACCGGGCAAGGCCCTGCAGGGTATGATCGCCCGCATCGACAAGAACGTCAGCGCACACAGCATCGCATAGTTTTTTTATAACGACGAAGAGACTGTACCCGTTGCATGCGGGTATAGTCTCTTCGTCGTCTTTTGAACAGTCTACTGACACCTACACCCCCGACGGCAGCACCCGCATCATTGCACGCCGGGAGATTTTGACATTGAATGAATAAGAAAATCCTCATTTACCAGGTCTTGCCCCGCCTCTTCGGCAACCGCAACACCACCCGCAAGCCGCATGGCACATTACTCGAGAACGGCTCGGGTAAACTCAAAGACTTCGACGCCACCCAGCTGCACCGCATCCACGAGATGGGTTTCACCCATGTGTGGTTCACGGGTGTCATCCGCCATGCCACCGCCACCGACTACAGCGCACACGGCATACCACGCCAGCACCCCCAGGTGGTGAAGGGACAGGCTGGCTCGCCCTATGCCATCACCGACTACTATGACATCGACCCCGACCTGGCCGTCGACGTAGACCGCCGCATGGACGAGTTTGAGGCCCTGGTCGACCGCACCCACAAGGCAGGCATGAAGGTCATCATCGACTTTGTGCCCAACCACGTGGCACGCGAGTACCGCTCGGTGCGGCTGCCCGAGGGCGTGCGCGACCTCGGCGTCGACGACGACCGGAGCAAGCATTTCTCACCCCAAAACAATTTCTACTATTTCCCCGGCGAGCCCTTCGTCAGTCCTGTGCCACCCCGGCAGGGCGAGGAGCCCTACGAGGAGTGCCCCGCCAAGTGTACGGGCAACGACCGCTTTGACAACAGCCCGAGCCTGAACGACTGGTATGAGACCATCAAGCTCAACTACGGCATCGACTACTGCGACGCCGGCGGGCGCAGCAACCACTTCGAGCCCGTGCCCGGCACGTGGGTCAAGATGAAAGACATCCTGCTCTTCTGGGCTGCCAAAGGCATCGACGGCTTCCGCTGCGACATGGCCGAGATGGTGCCGCCGGCCTTCTGGGCCTACGCCACGCAGGCCGTGAAGGAGCGGCACCCGGGCCTCGTGTTCATCGGCGAGGTGTACGACACCAACCAATACCGCACCTACGTGAAGGCCGGCTTCGACTATCTCTACGACAAGGTGGGCATGTACGACTGCCTGCGCGACGTCATCTGCCACCGCCGCTCGGCCAGCAGCATCACCTACTACTGGCAGAACGTTGACGACATCAAGAGCCACATGCTCTACTTTCTCGAGAACCACGACGAGCAGCGCATCGCCAGCGACTTCTTCTGCGGCGACGGCAACCGCGCCATCCCTGCCGTCATCGTCTCGGCCCTCATGCAGCAAAACCCATTCATGGTCTACAGCGGACAGGAGTTTGGCGAGCGCGGCATGGATGCCGAGGGATTCCACGGCCTCGACGGCCGCACCTCGATCTTCGACTACTGGTGCGTAGACAAGGTGCGCCGCGGATTCTTCGACCGCCGCCACCTCACGCAAGAGGAGAAGCAACTGCAACTCAAATACCAACAGATACTGCACATCGCCAACCGCGAGAAGGCCGTCAGCGAGGGCCACTTCTTCGACCTGATGTATGTCAACCCACAGACCTGGAAGTTCAACCCGCGCTATCAGTATGCCTTCATGCGCAAGCATGCCGACGAGGTGCTGCTCATCGTGGTCAACTTCTCGGCCGACCGCATCAACACCGGCGTGGTCATCCCCGAGCACGCCTTCGACTTCCTGGGGCTGCCCGAGCGCACGGTGGAGTCGACCGACCTGCTCACCGGCGAGCAGATGGACCTCGACCTCCGCAAAGACGGCACGGTGAACATGGAACTGAAACCCTACAGCGGCAGAATCTATAAATTCAGCATCAAGATGGAAGAGACACCTTATGTACTCAATGTACACAACAAAGAAGAGTTTGCACCGGCACACACCCTGGAGCATATCCTCAATCAGGTCATGGGCCGCATGTTCGGGTGCGAGCGCTCCACCAACGCCCATATCGAGCGCAAGAAGAGCAAGATCAGCTTCACGCTCGACCACAAACCGTCGCGACAGGAGGAGAAGGCCATCGTCGACAAGGTGAACGAGGTGATCGACGCCGACCTCCCCGTCACCTTCGAGTATGTACACCGCGACGAGTTGCCCGAGGGCGTGAAACTCGACCGCCTGCCCGATGATGCCTCGGAGACCATACGCCTGGTGCGCATCGGCGACTTCGACGTGTGCCCGTGCATCGGCAAACATGTGCGCTCCACAGGGCAGATCGGCAAGTTCGAACTGCTGGGCACCAACTGGGACGAGATGACCCACAGCTATCGCATCAGGTTTAAGGTGATTCCTTAGTTGGTTGGCGGGCTGGCAGCTTGCCATCAAACCAACAAAACCAGCCCTCCAACTGACCAACCCACGACTCAATAAAAATAGGGTCTTACGATATTTGGAGTGATGATACCGCGGATGAATATAGCCTGTTATCATCGCAACATGTCGTGGAGTATCGAGGAAAGTCGTTGCAACAACACACCCCATCATCCGATGCCATCGCATCGACTTCTCACGACTTTTCACGACATGCCAACCCCGTCACTCCAAATATCGGTTGACCCATAAATTATTGTGGCAATATCAATTTGCATACATCATATAGCCATGTCTCGGAAGGTGCTTCCGCCCCACCAAGACATGACATGTGAGTGCAGCCGGCAATAGCTCCCCCACTAATATTCCGCTGATCCCATACTTTATTTCCAGTCGAAGCAGACTCTGATTCCACTCGAAACAGACTCTGATTCCACTCGAAGCAGAACATGTTTCCACTCGAAGCAGAATGTGAGATTATTCTAAGCCAACTATGATACGGGCTTAGACACGGCATGGCAGCAGGTGCCACACGGAACGGAAAAACAAGAATAGCGCAATGGCACCGGCGAGTCGAAGGGAAACTCGGGAAACTGCCAGTAGACCGTCTGGCCGGCCTCCAGGCGCGCCGTGCCCTTGGAGATAAAGTAATTTTTCATGATGTCGGGGTCGACGATGGCCTCGAACACCTGTTCGCCCGGCTTGCCAATCTGTATGGCCGCCTGCACTGTCATAGGTTCCATAGGTGAGCTATGCCGTAGGTTCTGCTTCGTAATTGACCATCCACTCGATGCCAAACCGGTCGCACACCACGCCATAGAGCGGTGCCCAGAAGGTGGGCTCCAGCGGCATTCTGACCGTGCCGCCCTGGCTCAGGGCCTCGAAGAGGCGACGCGACTCCTCCTCCGACTCGGTATTGAGACAGATGGCCACGTTGTTGCCCACTGTCAGGGGCTCGCCTGCGCAGGCCGCACTGAAGCTGTCGGAGCCATAGAGGCTCGTCGAGGCATTGACAGGCAGCCCCACGTGCATCACCCGCTCCTTGAGCTCCTCGGGGATGGGGAAGCCGCTGTCGGGCATGTCTTTGTAACGCATGATGCCGTCGAAGTCGACACCGAAGACCGAACGATAGAAATTGAAAGCCTGCTCACAGTTGCCGTCGAACGTGAGATAAATGTTTACTTTTACCATAATTGGGTTGTGATAAAAGGTGAATAAATAGCGTGAACCTGGGGTGGCGCGTCATTTCTTGTGCTGGCGATACAGGTCTATCGACTTGTATCCGGCACGCAGGATGGTAACCATCTCGTCCAGGTGACGTTTGAGCGTGTCGTCGGTGCGCACGGCAAACACATAGCGGGCCCAGCCGCGCCGGTAGCCCGGCGTGAGGGCGTCGAAGAGGGCGAGCACGTCGGCATGGGGCGCCAGCCGCGCCTGCAACTCGGGTATGCGGTCGGCATAGGCACCCACACACTGGCTGGGCTGGGTGTTGCGCCGTCGCCTGGCATCGTGCTTGAGCCCGATGATGGTGAACGTCTGGTCGAAGGCCACCATCTTGTTGAATTTCACGTCCGACTGTCCCACATATCCGTCGTTGTCCATGTCGATGACGGTGAAGAAGTCGTCGCGGCCGATGTACTGCGCATAGCGCTTGTTGCCCTTCTTGGGGTAGGCAAAATAGACCACCCCGCCGCTGTTGATCCGGTCGTGGGCGATGATGTCGGTGAGACGGCTGACAAACTCGTCGAGGGTGAACACAAAGTGCAGCACCATGTCGTATCTGCCCGTGCCGAGACGGTCGTCGCAGTCGAGGCCGTCGAAGGCCGTCACATCATCGGGCCTTGCGATGATGGCCATGCGCGCATATTTGTCCAGCGCCAGTTTCTTGCAGATGATATCATCCATCGTTTTGTTGTTTGATTGCGTTCTCCGGCCACAGTCGCGGCAGGTCTTGCCAATGGCAAATATAGGAAGTTAAAGACGAAAGAATATCCTTTTTGTCATAAAAAAAGCATAAGGAACCTGCAATTTAAAGTTTTTTGTCATTTCCAAAAACCGAAGTAACCACTCAGCGAATATATCTCACACAGAGTCACGGAGTACACAGAGATTTTTATTCTTTCTGAAATATTAGTTCACACAGAGGCGCAGCGTACACGGAGACTTTATTCACATGGAATTTTTTTTTCACACAGAGACACGGAGG
>JBHAFS010000127.1:0-37732 GCA_041856205.1 Prevotella sp. | reverse complement strand
GCTCATCGCAAAATATGGGCATGGGCCTCGCCAGCGAGTCCTATCTTAGAATATCTTACCTGCGGGAATGTTATCGAGTGGTGAGCCGAAGAAAACCTTATGAGATAAGTATGTTAAAAGCACAAGAATACGATGTGAGCCCATGTTGCCTTATCTGAGGCTCATGAGGTGGGGGAAGAAGGGTCATCAACCTACAGAGCCATACGGGACCTGCTGCGTCCTGTATGGCTCTGATGATGGTGTGTGGGGTACTGGCGGGTGATGTGGCGGTGATGCGTCAGGTGCCGAATTTCTCCATTTCGAGGAACCGCTGCTTGATGGTCTGTCGGCCGCGGAAGATGTTGACCTTGACCTGCTCTTCTGAGATGCCCAGTATCTGTGCGATGTCCTTGTAGGCCTTGCCTTCGAAGTCGCGCAGCTGTATGCAGCTGCGCTGCTTCTCGGGCAGGCTGTCTACAATCTGCCTGACGATCTGCAGCTGGTCGTTCTCGATGGTTTGTTCGGAGGGGTTGGCACCGCTGTCGGGGCGTTCGGTCTGCCCCTCGTCGAGTGCCTCGTTGTGGTTCTCATGTCGCTTGATGCTGTCGAGCGCCATGTTGCGGCAAACGGTGAAGCAGAAGGCCTCGATGTTGTCGATCTCGTCCCACGTGTCGCGCCGGTTCCACACCTTGATCATCGTCTCCTGTACGATATCCTCGGCTTCGGCGCTGTTGAGCGTGATGCGCAGCGCGAGGCGGTATAGCTGATTCTTCAGCGGCAGGATGTCGTTACGGAAACTTATTTTTTTCATCTTAAAGGTATTCCCTTCTTTTTATTTGCTGGGTTGGTCACCCCGGTCTCCCTTCACTTTTCATTCTTACCCTTTAAAACAACGGATCACACGGATTTCGCGGATTATCCGTCCGGCACATTCCGATGGCACGGAGCATCGCGTCGCGATGTGCGGATGACACGGAAACCATGCGGCACGGAGCGATGGCTGTGGTGGTTGTCTTAACCTCTGAAATGGGTTCTTCCTCCTCCCTTGCCCTTACTTGCTGATGACCGTCCCGTGCTTTCCGTCGATGGCGGTGGCCAGCGTGATGATGACGCGTGCCACGCCGGCATCTACAGCTGCCAGGGCGTTCTCCACCTTGGGAATCATGCCGCCCGAGATGGTGCCGTCGGCCACGTAGCGGTCGAAGTCGGCATGGGTGATGGTGCCGATGACACTGCTGTCGTCGTTGGCATCGGCCAGTACGCCCGGTTTCTCGAAGCTGAAGATGAGCGTCACGTCATAGTGGGGCGCCAGTGCCTTGGCCGTCTCAGAGGCGATGGTGTCGGCGTTGGTGTTGAGGATGGTGCCCTGTCCGTCGTGCGTCAGGGGAGCCATGACGGGTGTGATGCCAGCCTCGATGAAGGTCTTGAGCATGTTGCCGTCGGCACGGTCGACATCGCCCACGAAGCCGAAGTCGACACCGTCTTTCAGCGGACGGCGATGACTGCGGATGATGTCGGTGTCGGCACCGGTGAGGCCCAAGGCGTTGACGCCGCAGGCCTGCAGGCGTGCCACGAGGGTCTTGTTGACCAGTCCGCCGTAGACCATGGTCACCACCTCGAGCATGTCGGCATCGGTGATGCGCCGTCCGTTCACCATCTTGCTCTCGATGCCCAGCTGTGCGGCCACCTTCGTGGCGCGCCGTCCGCCGCCGTGTACCAGCACCTTGCGGCCCTCGATGGCCGCAAAGTGGGTGAGCAACTGTGTCAGGCTGGCCTCGTCCTCGACGATGGCACCGCCCACTTTGACAATCGTAATCTTTTCTTTCATCATCTTTCTTGTTACCGGCCCGGCTCGGACGTTGCTGGCCTGTGGCCCATGCCTTTTACTCCAGGTAGGTGTATCCGTAGAGACCCGAGCGGTAGTTGCTCAGGAACTCCTTGCCCTCGTCGAGCGATATCTTGCCCAGCTTCACGCTCTTGGTGACCCACTGCTCGAGCTGTCGCACCAGCTTCTTGGGATTGTACTGCACATATTCGAGCACCTCCTCCACGGTCTCGCCGTCGAAAATCTGGTCGATGTGGTAGGTACCGTCCTTCACGCTGATGTGTGCAGCGGTGGTGTCGCCGAAGAGGTTGTGCATGTCGCCCAATATCTCTTGGTAGGCACCCACGAGGAACACGCCGAGGTAGTAGGGCTCGTTCTTGCGAAGGGGATGCAGCGGAAGCACGTGCGACACGTGGCCGTCGGAGACGAAGTTGGCGATTTTACCGTCAGAGTCGCAGGTGATGTCCTGCAATGTGGCTTTGCGCGTGGGGCGCTCGTTGAGTCGCTGCAGCGGCATGATGGGGAAGAGCTGGTCGATGGCCCACGAGTCGGGCAGGCTCTGGAAGAGCGAGAAGTTGCAGAAGTATTTGTCGGCCAGCAGCTTGTCGAGTCCGCGCAGTTCGTCGGGCACGTGCTTCATGCCCTTCGACAGCGTGTTGATCTCGTGGCACACGCTCCAGTACATGGCCTCGATTTCGGCCCTGGTGCGCAGGTCTACGATGCCGTGCGAGAAGAGCTCCAGCGCCTCGTCGCGTATCTGCTCGGCGTCGTGCCAGTCTTCGAGCATGCTCTTGGGGTTGAGGTTGCACCAGATGTCATAGAGGTCTTTGGCCAGCTGGTGGTCAGTCTCCTTGGCCTCAAACTCCTCGGGCATCTCGGGCAGCGAGGCCGTCTCGAGCACGTCGATGACGAGCACCGAGTGGTGGGCTGCCAGCGACCGTCCGCTCTCGGTGATGATGTTGGGATGTCGGATGCCGTTCTTGTTGGCCGCGTCGACAAACGTGTAGACGCAGTCGTTGACATACTCCTGGATGGAGTAGTTGACCGAGCTCTCGCTGCTCGACGAGCGCGTGCCGTCGTAGTCGACGCCCAGTCCGCCGCCGCAGTCTACGAAGTCGACGTCGTAGCCCATCTTGTGCAGGTTGATATAGTATTGTGCGGCCTCGCGCAGGGCGGTCTGTATGCGTCTGATCTTGGTGATCTGACTGCCGATGTGGAAGTGGATAAGCTTCAGGCAGTCGTGCATGCCCATGGCATCGAGCTTCTCGAGGGCCTGCAGCAGTTCCGAGGAGGTGAGTCCGAACTTCGAGGCGTCGCCGCCGCTCTCCTCCCACTTGCCCGACCCCGAGGATGCGAGCTTGATGCGTATGCCCAGGTAGGGTTTCACGTTCAGTGTCTTGGCCACGCGGGCAATGATGTCGAGCTCGTTGAGCTTCTCCACCACGATGAAGATGCGCTTACCCATCTTCTGGGCCAGCAGGGCCAGCTCGATGTAGCTCTGGTCTTTGTAGCCGTTGCAGATGATGAGCGAGTCGCTCTGACACTGCACGGCAATCACGGCGTGGAGCTCGGGCTTGGAGCCGGCCTCCAGTCCGAGGTTGAACTTGCGGCCGTGCGAGATGATCTCTTCCACCACAGGCTGCATCTGGTTGACCTTGATGGGATAGATTACAAAGTTCTCGCCCTTGAAGTCGTATTCCTTCTTGGCAATCTCGAAGCACGATGCCGTCTTCTCGATGCGGTTGTCGAGAATGTCGGGAAAACGAAGGAGCACGGGCGGCGTCACGTCGCGCAGGGCCAGCTCATCCATCACATCACGCAGGTCGATCTCCGTATTGTCCTTGCAGGGGGTGACGAAGACTTCGCCTTTGTCGTTGATGCCGAAATAAGAAGTGCCCCAACCGTTGATGTTGTAGAGCTCCTTGGAATCTTCAATAGTCCACTTCTTCATGTAGTAAAAAAAGGGTAAATGGGTAAATGAATGATAAATGTATGATATATAAAAAAAGGGTGTCAGTCGAGGCCGAGCATCTGCTTCAGCCTGGCCACTGTCACCTTGATCTTGTCGAAATTGTCCATGAGCGACACGTCGAGCGTGTGCTTGGCCTGCTGGTAATAGGGCTCGCGCAGCACCAGCTGCTCTCTGATGAAGGCGTTGACCTCGTCGGGCGTCTTGTTGAGCAGCAGTGGCCGCACGGTCTTGCCCATGCGCAGGTGGCTGTGCAGCACCTCGGGCGTACACTTGAGATACACCGTCTCGCCCTGCCGGTTGATATAGTCTATGTTGTCGAAGAAGCACGGCGTGCCTCCGCCGCAGCTGATGATGACCCGCTCAAACTCGGCCACTTCGTGCAGCATGTTGCGCTCGATGCGCCTGAAGCCCTCCTCGCCTTGTGCGTCGAAGATCTGCTTCACGGTCTTGCGCATGCGGCTCTCGATATACCAGTCGAGGTCGTAGAAGGGCAAGCCCAGCTCTCGCGAGAGCGCCTTGCCCACCGTGGTCTTGCCCGACCCCATGTAGCCGATGATGATGATGCGCGACAGACTCATTTCCTGGCTTTCCTGGTCTTGGGCTCGGGGGCGTTGTTGACGATGTCCATGCAGGTGGCGAAGTCGAGGTCGCCGGCCAGCGCGCGGTCGTGCAGCTTCTTCTCGATGCGGTAGTTCTTGCCGTCGTAGGCAATGTAGGGACCGTAGCGGCCCTTGAGCAGTTCGAGCTTGGGGTCCTCGTCAAACACCTTGATGTGACGGTCTTGCTCCTCCCTGCGCTTCTCCTCGATCAGGGTGACGGCCTCTTCGAGGGTCACCGTCATGGGGTCGGCACCCTTGGGCAGCGACACATATTTCTTGGCATGCAGCACGTAGGGGCCGAACCGTCCGGCGCCGATGGTCACCGTAGTGCCCTCGTAGTCGCCCACGGTGCGCGGCAGCTTAAACAGCTCCAGGGCCTCGTCGAGCGTGATAGTCTCGATGCTCTTGTCTTTGGGCATCTGGGCGAAGCGCGGCTTCTCCTCGTCGTCGGCCGAGCCAATCTGCACCACGGGGCCGAAGCGGCCTATCTTCACAAACACCGGCTTGCCCGTTGCAGGGTCGGTGCCGAGCTCGCGCTCGCCGGCCTTGTGCTCAGAGCGGGCCTTCATCACCTTCTCGACGGTGGGCTCGAAGCCCTTGTCAAACTTCTTCATCATGGCCTGCCACTCCTCCTTGCCCTCGGCGATGCGGTCGAACTGGTCCTCCACCTTGGCCGTGAAGTTGTAGTCCATGATCTCGGGGAAGTTGTCGAGCAGGAAATCGTTCACCACCATGCCGATGTCGGTGGGCAGCAGCTTGCCCTTCTCCGAGCCGGCCATCTCCTTCTTGGCTTTCGGGGTGATGATGTTGCCCTTGAGGGTGTCTACCTCGTAGATACGCTCCTCACCCTTCTTGTCGCCCTTCTGCACATACTCGCGCTGCTGGATGGTAGAGATGGTGGGGGCGTAGGTCGACGGGCGGCCGATGCCCAGCTCCTCGAGCTTGTGTACCAGACTGGCCTCCGTATAGCGCAGCGGACCCTGCGAGAAGCGCTCGGTAGACACAATCTCGCGGCGCTCCAGGCGGTCGTTGACCTTGAGGGCGGGCAGCAGATGGGCCTCCTCGGCCGTGCTGTCGTCGTCGTCGGTCGACTCGTGGTACACCTTCAGGAATCCGTCGAAGGCCACCACCTCGCCCGTGGCGATGAATTTCTCGATGGTGCCGTCTACGTCGATGGTCACCGTGGTCTTGTCGATCTTGGCATCGGCCATCTGCGAAGCGATGGTACGCTTCCAGATGAGGTCGTAGAGACGGCGCTCCTGGCTCGTCCAGTCGTTGCCGGTCTCGCTGGCGAAGGTGGGGCGTATGGCCTCGTGGGCCTCCTGTGCGCCTTTGGCATGCACGTGGTAGTTGCGCGGCTTGCTGTATTCCTCGCCGTAGGTCTTGATGATTTCCTCCTTGCTGGCGGCGATGGCCAGGGCCGAGAGGTTCACGCTGTCGGTACGCATGTAGGTGATGCGACCGCTCTCGTAGAGGCGCTGAGCAATCATCATGGTCTGCGACACGGTGAAGCCGAGCTTGCGGGCGGCCTCCTGCTGGAGGGTAGAGGTGGTGAAGGGAGGCGCGGGGGTGCGCTTGAGGGGTTTCTTCACGATGTTGTCGACGGTGAAGGTGGCATCCTTGCACTTCTCCAGGAAGGCCATGGCCTCGGCGTGGGTCTTGAAACGCTTGTCGAGCTCGGCCTTCACCTCACTCTTGCTGCCGTCGGCATTGGTCACGGCAAAGATGCCGTTGACGCGGTAGTAGGGCTCGCTGCTGAAGGCCTGTATCTCGCGTTCGCGCTCCACGATGAGTCGTACAGCCACGCTCTGCACGCGTCCGGCCGAGAGGGCCGGCTTGACCTTGCGCCACAGCACGGGCGAGAGCTTGAAGCCCACCAGACGGTCGAGCACGCGGCGGGCCTGCTGCGCGTTCACCAGGTTCATGTCGAGGCGGCGCGGCGTCTGGATGGCCTCAAGGATGGCCGGCTTGGTAATCTCGTGGAAGACGATACGCGAGGTCTTGTCCTCATCGAGCCCCAGCACCTCGCAGAGGTGCCAGCTGATGGCCTCTCCCTCGCGGTCTTCATCGGATGCCAGCCAGATCTTCTTGGCTGCCTTGGCACTCTTCTTCAGTTCAGAGACGATTTTCTTCTTCTCCTCCGGAATCTCGTAGTCCGGTGTCAGGGTGTCCTCGTCGATGCTCAGCTCTTTCTTCTTCAGGTCACGGATGTGTCCGTATGAGGACATCACCTTGTAATCCTTGCCCAGAAACTTCTCAATGGTCTTGGCCTTCGCTGGGCTCTCTACAATCACCAGATTATCTTGCATACTTGAGTCTTTGTTGTTAAATGGTTGGCAAAAGTAATTAAAACTTTTCCTTGCACCTTATTATATAGAGAATTATTTAGTTTTTTTAATAGTAAATCTCCGCCTAGCCCGCCTGGCAGCTATGCGCTACAGCCCTACAATGGCCTACAACAGGCCCATGTGAAGGCGTGGAATGGGCGAATGACTGGCTTTGGTGCAGGGTTCGGAAGGTGAAAAACAGTGTAATATGCAAATTCTTTGCACAATTGTTGTATTTTGCACATTCTGTCATTATCTTTGTAATCGAAACTTGGGGCAAGGCGAAGGCTGGGTCTCCATATTTTTTTCTGATTTAATAAATTTACATGATGATCAAACAAATCACAGACTTTGTGAACTGGGCACTGCATTTGTCCGCTTCACTCCAGGGGGTGGGCATCCACCTCATCCGTGTCGCCATCTTCATTATCTTTGTGTGGATTGGTGGCCTGAAGTTTTTCAATTATGAGGCCGAGGGCATTGTTCCTTTCGTGGCAAACAGTCCGTTCATGAGTTTCTTCTATGCCAAGGACGCGCCCGAGTATAAAGAGTACAAACTCAAGGAGGGCGAGGTCGATGCCAAGAAGCAGCAATGGCACGAGGAGAACAACACCTATGGCTTCTCCAAGGGACTGGGATTGATGATCATGGCCTTCGGCATCCTCACCCTGCTGGGAATCTTCTGGCCCAAGGTGGGCATCGTGGGAGCGGTGCTGGTGTTTATCATGACCATCGGCACCCTGTCGTTCCTGGTCACCACACCCGAGTGTTGGGTGCCCGACCTGGGTGGCCCCGAGCATGGGTTCCCGCTGCTGTCGGGTGCCGGTCGCCTGGTAATCAAGGATGTGTGCATCCTGGCGGGTGCCGTCGTGGTGATTTCCGACTGCGCCCGTCGCATTCTGGGGCAGAAGCGCGACTGACCTCTCGCAGGACATGCACACGTCGGGCAGGTTCCCAAACAACTTCATGGGCGGTGCAGGTGTCATCCTGCATCGCCCATGATTGGTTAAGTGCCCCGCTATGGTTTGGCCTTGCAGGTCACAGCCAAGGCTTGTCTTGCAGAAACTGGAGCAGGCCGGCGCGAATGGAGCCGAGACCGAAAAGGTCGGGCTGCAGGTCGTTCAAGGCCACCCACTGCAGGTCGGCGGCATCGTCGTGTGGCCGTGCGCTGTCGGCGTCGCGCACCTGGCAGAGATAGAAACTGTCGAGCGTCTTGACCTCAAATCCCGAGTATGGATAGCTGTTAGGACGGCTGAAGAGATAGCGCAAGGCCGTCACTTCGAGCCCTGTCTCCTCCCTCACCTCGCGCATCACGCCTTCCTCGGCGGTCTCGCCGATGTCGGCAAAGCCGCCCGGCAGGTCGAGCGTGCCCTGGGCGGGCTCTTTCTTGCGGGTGACAACGAGCAGTTCGCTGCGCGCATTGAGAATGAAGGCAACATTGGCCGCGCTGGCGTTGAGAAAATACTCAAAGCCGCAGTCGGCACATTTCTTGCTTTTGTCGCTGTTGGCCACGAAGCGCGCACTGCCGCAGACGGGGCAAAAGTGGAATTTGGACAATGGGTGCATCGGCAGGGATAGACTGTTTTCGGCCGCCTCTCCAACTAGAGGAGAAACGGCCGAAAGGTTGATTTAGAGCATGGCTTTGATTTCGGCGTCGAGATCCTTCACCTGCACGTCGCGCTTCTGCAGCACGTTGTTTTTGTCGATGAGGAAGAAGGTGGGCACGGCCTGCACGTTGTACTGGCTGGCCGACTCTGCGTTGAGGCCACCGGCATCGCGCACGCTGATCCAGGGCAGGGCTGCCACGCTCTCCTTCCAGAAGTGCTCGTCGGGGTCGAGGCTTACCTGATAAATCTCGAAGCCCTGAGCGTGGTACTTGTTGTACAACTCGCGCAGCTTCATGATCCTGGCCGTGCTCTCCTTGGTGGCAAAGACATGGAAGTCGAGCAGCACCGCCTTGCCCCTGAGCGCGGTGAGCTTGCGCACCACGCCACGGTTGTCGGGGAGGGCAATCTCGATGACACCCGCCTGCGAAATCTTGCTGGCATCGATCGTCTGTGCCTGCTCGGCGCGGAGGATGCGCACGTTCTTCATGCCCTCGATGGCGATGTTGTGGAGGTTCTTGCCGCGCTCAGAGCCCGGGAAATAAGTGTCCCAGCTGGTGGCCACGGCGGCAAATACCTGCACGTCCTCCTTCTTGCTGCGCGGGTCGAAGATCAGCACCGGCCGGCCGTACAGCGTTACGGTCTGGAAAAGAGCGTAGTAGGCGTAGGCCTTCATCGGCTCCTTGAAGATATAATCGCGCTTCACTTTGTCCTTATACCCTGCCAGCACGGTAGCCACGCTGTCGGCCTCGCGGTCGTAGCTCACCTCTGGATTCTGGATGATGGCATTGATCCGGGCCTGCAGGTTGAGCTGCATGACGGCCAGTTCCTTGATGCGTGTGCACTCCTCGGAGCCCTGCACCTCATAGTTGCCCGACATGGTGGGGTAGGAGGCCTTGATAGTGATGGTCTCGGTGGAGTCGATGGCGATGTTCACAATCTGGCGGTCGATACGCAGACGGTAGTACTCAGGATACTCGGGAGCCTTGGCGTCGAAGGCAAAGGAACCGTCCTCGCCCAGCCGAACAGAGTCGACGGTGACTGCTCCGTTGAGGCCCATGTTCTCGAAATAGAGCAGCGAGTCTTTGGCCTCGGTGATATTTCCAGAGACGTGGAACTTTTTTTCCGTACACGAGGTGACGGCCAAGGCGGCACAGAGAAGTGCCGCAGCTGATAAGAATTTTGATATCTTCATTGTGTGATCATTTACCGATTTGAACGCGTGCAAAGGTACGGCAAATCGCCAAAAAAACAAAAAATAAACATGTTTTATTCTTCTGTCTCGCATTAAATAGGTACCTTTGTCGCGTATTTTTTAGATGTAAGTCAAAACAATAAAGTATTTTTTTAGTTTTTTAGATGAACGTAATTACAAAAACCGTTCAGTTGCCAGATGGCAGAACCATCTCAATTGAAACCGGAAAGGTCGCAAAACAGGCCGATGGTGCTGCCGTCCTTCGTATGGGCAACACCGTATTGCTGGCCACTGTTTGTGCAGCCAAGGAGGCAGTTCCGGGTACAGATTTCATGCCTTTGCAAGTAGATTATCGTGAGCAGTATAGTGCTGCAGGCCGCTTCCCCGGTGGCTTCACCAAGCGCGAAGGCAAAGCCAGCGACGAAGAGATCCTCACCTCACGTCTCGTAGACCGCGCCCTTCGTCCCCTTTTCCCATCAGACTACCATTGCGAAGTTTATGTGCAAGTGATGCTTCTCTCTGCCGACGGCGTAGACCAGCCCGACGCTCTGGCCGGCTTTGCCGCCTCTGCAGCCATGGCCTGCTCTGATATCCCCTTCGATTATACCATTTCCGAGGTGCGCGTAGCACGCGTCAACGGCGAATATGTCGTGAACCCCACGTTCCAACAGATGGCTGAGGCTGACATGGACCTGATGGTCGGTGCCACCAAAGACAACATCATGATGGTGGAAGGTGAGATGAAAGAGGTTTCCGAACTCGACCTCATCGAGGCCCTGAAGGTAGCCCACGAGGCCATCAAGCCCATGTGCGACCTGCAGGACGAACTGGCCAAGGAGCTCGGTACCGACAAGAAACGCGAATATGCTGATGAGGTGAACGATGAAGACCTGCGCCAGCAGATTAAGGACGAGCTCTACAAGCCCGCCTACGACATCAACCACCAGGCCCTCGAGAAGCACGCCCGCAGTGATGCTTTCGCACAGTTGCTGGCCGACTTCCTTGAGAAATATGATGCTGCCCACAGCGACCTCAGCGAGGAAGAGCTGGAGGAGAAGCACGCCGAAGCCACCCGCTACTACGACGACGTGATGCGCGATGCCATGCGCCGCTGCATCCTCGACGAGGGTCTGCGCCTCGACGGCCGTGCCACCACCGACATCCGCCCCATCTGGTGCGAGGTGTCTCCGCTGCCCATGCCCCACGGAAGTGCCATCTTCCAGCGCGGCGAGACCATGTCGCTGGCCACTGCCACCCTGGGCACGAAGCTCGACGAGAAGCTCGTCGACGGTGTGCTCAACCGCAGCTACCAGCGTTTCCTGCTCCACTACAACTTCCCCCCGTTCTCTACGGGCGAGGCCAAGGCCCAGCGTGCCGTAGGCCGTCGTGAGGTGGGTCACGGCCATCTGGCATGGCGTGGCCTGAAAGACCAGATCCCTGCCGACTTCCCCTACACCGTGCGTCTGGTGAGCCAGATTCTCGAGTCGAACGGCTCATCGTCGATGGCCACCGTGTGCGCAGGCACCCTTGCCCTGATGGACGCCGGCGTGCCTTTGAAGAAACCGGTGGCAGGCA
Source organism: Prevotella sp. (assembly GCA_041856205.1). GTDB lineage: Bacteria > Bacteroidota > Bacteroidia > Bacteroidales > Bacteroidaceae > Prevotella. Next base: position 26,656 of record JBHAFS010000127.1, on the reverse strand, counting down.
TTGCCATGGGTCTCATCAAAAACCCCGGAGAAGATAAGTTTGCCATCCTGAGCGATATCCTCGGCGACGAAGACCACCTGGGTGATATGGACTTCAAGACCACCGGTACGAAGGACGGTCTGACCGCCACCCAGATGGATATCAAGTGCGACGGCCTGTCGTTCGAGATTCTGGAGCAGGCCCTCATGCAGGCCAAGGCCGGCCGCGAGCACATCATGGGCGAGATGATGAAGACCATGTCTGAGCCTCGCGCCGAGATGAAGCCGCAGGTACCGCGCATCGTGGCCATCGAGATTCCTAAGGAGTTCATCGGTGCCGTGATTGGCCCGGGCGGAAAAATCATCCAGCAGATGCAGGAAGACACCGGCTCTACCATCACCATCGACGAGGCCGACGGCGTGGGCAAGGTGCAGATCGCAGCCCCCAACAAGGAGAGCATCGAGGCTGCCCTGGCCAAGATTAAGGCCATCGTGGCACTGCCCGAGGTGGGCGAGGTGTACGACGGAACCGTGAAGAGCGTCATGCCCTATGGCTGCTTCGTGGAGATCCTGCCCGGCAAGGAAGGTCTGCTGCACATCTCTGAGATTGCCTGGAAGCGTCTGGAGACAGTAGAGGAGGCCGGTATCAAGGAAGGCGACAAGATCAAGGTGAAGCTCCTGGAGATCGATCCCAAGACCGGCAAGTACAAACTCTCGCACCGCGTACTCGTCGACAAGCCCGAGGGCTATGTGGAGCGTGAGCGCCGTCCGCGCCGAGAAGACCGTGGTGAGCGTGGTGACCGCCGTCCCCGCCGCGAGGGTTTCAACGACCGTCAGGACCGTGGCGACCGCCGTCCGCGCCGTTTCGAGCACCGCGACAATGAGGATGGTCAGCAGCCCAAAGACTTCTCTGACCAGCTCGACGACAACTTCGACGTAGAGTAAGATACGATATTTCAACACGTTAATGATAAGAATCCCTGCTAGCCACCAGCGAGCAGGGATTTTTTTGGGGGTGCGGGTACATTGTAGCGGCCGGGACAGTGAAAGTCTAAGTAATGTTAAAAATGAAATTTATACAATATAAATGTGCGAAAAACTTGCTTTGACCCTAACTTTTTCCTATCTTTGCACATATATCGTCTTATTTTTAACTATCAACAAAAACATTATGAAGAAAAAATTCATCTGTACTGTTTGTGGCTTTATTTATGAAGGAACAGAGGCACCTGCCGAGTGCCCAGTTTGTCATGCCAAGGCCGACCGTTTCAAAGAGTTTAACGCTGCTGCCCTGAAAGGCACCAAGACCGAGAAGAACCTCCAGGCAGCTTTTGCCGGTGAGAGCCAGGCACACACCAAGTATCAGTATTACGCCTCAAAGGCCAAGAAGGACGGCTTCGAGCAGATTGCCGCTCTCTTCATGGAGACCGCTCTCAACGAGAAGGAGCATGCCAAGCTCTGGTTCAAGTTCTTGCACGACGGCGACGTGCCCACCACTGCTACCAACCTCCAGGATGCTGCCAATGGCGAGAACTATGAGTGGACCGACATGTACGCACAGATGGCCAAGGATGCCATGGAAGAGGGTTTCCCCGAGATTGCCGTGAAGTTCCGCAGTGTGGGTGCCATCGAGAAGCACCACGAGGAGCGTTACCTCAAGCTGCTGGAGAACATCAAGGAGGAGTTGGTATTCTCTCGCGACGGCGACAAAATGTGGAAGTGCCGCAACTGCGGACATATCGTTATCGGCAAGAATGCTCCTGCTGTTTGCCCCGTGTGCAACCACGCCCAGAGCTACTTCGAGATCAACGCCCAGAACTATTAATCGTTTCTGGCACCTGCCACGATTCGCCCCGGCCCCACGCGGGCCAGCAATATAAAAGCCCTCAGACTCAGTGTCTGGGGGCTTTTATGTTGCTGGCACGCAGCTGGCCAGGCTGCCGGCTGCCGGAGGGAGGGCCTGTGGCGCTCTGGCCACCCGCGGTGCATCAATAGGCGTTGGAGTCGTGGATGAAGATCGACTTAGCCGTGAGATACATGATGTGGAGGTCGAGCAAGAAGCTCCAGTGCTCTACATACCAGATGTCGCGCTTCACGCGCTCTTCCATCTGCCACAGTTCCTTGGTCTCGCCGCGGTAGCCCGTCACCTGCGCCCATCCCGTGATGCCGGGCTTGCAGAAATGGCGCACCATATACTTACTGATGAGCTTGCCGTAGATCTCGGTGTGGTGGAGCATGTGCGGGCGTGGCCCCACGATGCTCATATCGCCCTTGAGCACGTTGAAAAACTGTGGAAACTCGTCGATGTTGGTCTTGCGCATGAAGTTGCCAAAGGCAAACTTGCGTGGGTCGTCCTCGGTGGCCTGCACCTTGTCGGCGTCTTTGTTGACGTGCATGGAGCGGAACTTATAGCAGAAGAACGTCTTGCCGTTGATGCCCGTGCGCGCCTGCCTGAAGAAGATGGGCCCCGGACTCTGCAGCTTGATGAGCAGGCCCACAACCACCGTGAGGGGTACCAACACCACACAGACGGCCAGCGCCACACAGATGTCGAAGGTACGCTTGACAAACCGGTTGACCGGCGACTCCAGCGGGTTGCCATGGTTGGTGAACACCGTATAGTCGCCAAAGTGCTGCATTCGGAGGTTCAGGTCATAGTCGCCAAAGTCGCGCGGCACATAATAGAATTTCACCACATTCCTGTCGCACGACCTTACGATGCGCTCCACTTGCCGGGCTTCCTTGTGCGAGATGCTGCAGAACAGCTCGTCGACACCCATCGAGACGAGCGGGTCGGCATCCATCTTGTCAAGCATGGCATTGAGGTCATCCATCGTACCAAGAAATTCCAGCCCCTCGGGTGTGTTGGTCATGGGCTGCTGGGCATAGTAGCCTTTGACGATGTACCCCACCGAGGGTGTCTGGGTGAGGTCTTTGTAAAGACGGGCCAGCGACAGGTCGTTGCCCACAAAAAGTACCGTGCAGCTGTTGCGACCTTTCTCGCGCAGGTGCTTCAGGTACCACCGCTCTGCCAGTCGCGATGCCATGATGACCACGAACAGGGCTGGTGCAAATACCATCATGAAGCGGAAAATGCCACCGCCGTTGGAAATGAGCCTGAGGAAGACAAACATCAAGAACGCCTGCATGCCCACGAGCTTGGCCACATTAACCATTACTTCACCCAGACGAAGTAGTCGCTTGTAGACGATGGTATGGAAATAATATTCGGAAACCAGTAAGGCAAAGTTCATGACCATGACTGTAATCTTGGTGAACCTGTCAAAATATTCAGGCACCCAGCTTCCCATGGTCTCCATAGCCACCCACATCAGCAGGTTCAGCAGAACGAAGTCGGCGATAAGTATGGTCAGTCTGACATACTCATTTCCCTTAACAATTTTATTTCCTAAAGGTTTTTTATATTCATCCATGCGTATGAGCAGTTCTCTTGTTAATCATTGGCGTTGGCGGTGTGCATTAGGTAGCTCGTCACTGATCTCTGCGGCTATCTTCACTTACCACAAAGACCTTGTCTTTAAAAAGTTTCTCCTGTGTGATGTACTCTCTAATTGCAAGCATATATTACATCAAAAAGTGCTTTACAAAATTAGATGTTTTTATTGAAAGTACAAAAAGAATATAGTAGAATAATTATGCTTGATGATGTAAATTAGCATAATCTTTCTAAATTTGCAAAACATAGTTGATTGATGCCCATGAACCTATCGCGACAAAAGAAGGATTTTCTGCGGCAAGAGGCCCTCAGACACGAGACGGCCGCCTTTCTGGAGGGCGACCCCTCATGGTTCATGCACCAGGTCAGCGGAGCCGCCAACCAAGAGGTCATGGCCCTGCTGGCCTCGGTGCTGAGCTATGGCTCCCGACCGCTGTTCATGCCCAAGGTCAGGCAGCTGCTCGATGCCTCGCAGGGCGAGCCCCATCGCTGGGTGGCCTCGGGGGCCTTCGAAGCCGACATTCCCGACACCCCGCAGTGTTTCTACCGGCTTTATACCTACCACACCATGCACCGCTTTCTGCAGGCCTTGCGCCATCTGCTCCACCGTCACGGCACGCTGGGCGGCTATCTGCGCCATTGCCAATGTCACACGGCCCTGGAGGCCGTGGAGGCCCTGTGCGGGTGGTTTGCGCCTTACGGCCTCAAGGGCGTCATCCCCCAGAACACCACCTCGAGCTGCAAGCGCGTGTGTATGTTTCTCAGGTGGATGGTGCGCGACGGCAGTGAGGTAGACCTGGGGCTGTGGAGCCACATCATCGACAAGCGCACGCTCATCATCCCCATGGACACCCACGTGGTCTATGTGGCCTTGCGCCTGGGGCTCATCACCAGTCGCTCTACCAGCATGGCCAACGCCCTGCGCCTGTCGGCGGTGTTGCGCCGCGTGTTTCCCGACGACCCGCTCAAGGGCGACTTCGCCCTCTTCGGCACGGGCATCGAGGCCCAGTTCAGTCGGCAGTCTCAGCGGCAATCTGGCCGTTGATCTGTGCCGCGAAGCGCACGGGGTCCTGAATCCACGAGTAGACGTTGGAGGCCTCGCCCGTGGTGACGATCACCGTGCCGTAGTTGAACATTCGTCCGCCCAGACTCTGGTCGGTGTTCACGCCTTCGATCTTGCGCAGCACCAGGTCGAGTGAGCGGCGACGGATGATGCCCCGCTTGAAGATGATGCGGCGGTTGGTGAGCACATAGCGTCGGCCGCCGTGGATGTTGACCGCCCACACCAGCGCAAAAAGCACGAGCACCACGCCCGGGATGAGTGTCAGCGGCGTGAACACCACGGCCAGCAGGCAGGTCACGCATCCCACCACGCCCAGTGCCCAGGCCCAGAAATAGATGAGTGGCGACTGCCGTGCCTCGGCCACGACATGCTCGCCGGGAAGGAGATTGTCTTCGATATATCCCATAATTGTCAGTAATGGTTACTTGTTTTTGCAAAGTAAGCAAATTTTATCCTTACCTGCAAACATTTCTTGCCATTACTTTTGTGCTTCCTATACATTGGCTTCGGGTGTCCCAAAGCTACCATACGCCATGCCCCGCACACCGTTGCGGTATGCGGGGCACAAAGGTTGGGAATGGCGCTTCGGGTAGAAGCAGAGCCTACTTCGAGTCGAAGCAGACTGTGCTTCGAGTCGAAACAGACCTTACTTCGAGTCGAAGCAGGCTGTGCTTCCAGTCGAACCATTCTCTCGTAGGGCAGCACAGGCCCTGCGGTCGGACTCGTTTGGCACAGGCAGAGCGTAGTGTTGGGTACCTGCTGCGGGTGCTGTGGCTGTCTGTCTGCAGCCCTGCCCTGCGTGTGATGCAGAGCAGGTCAGATGGCCACGCTCACGCCGCCATACCAGGTGGCACCGGTGACGGGCGCATACATGAAGGCCGCATTGTCGGTGTGCTTCTCGTCCTGGATGTAGCCTAGGATGTTCTTGCCGCCGGCATAGACGGTGAACATCTTGTTCAGTTTCTTGGCCACGCGGCAGTTGAAGAGCGTGAAAGCGTTGGTGTGTTTGATCTTCGTGGGTGTCTCGTCGTCCTTGATATAGTCGATGTACATGCGTCCCTGGAGCGAGCCGTAGAGCGAGAAGGTCCAGGTGCCGGGGGTGTATTGCAGGTTGAGGTCGCCCGTCATGTCGGGGAATCGCGAGATGTGCTTGCTGTCGTCGGCATACTCGGTGTCTTTCCAGTCGTTGCGCACATGCTTGTAGCGGCCCTGGTTGAAGGTCCAGTTGAGTCCGGCGGTGAAGTTGTGGGTGATGTTGACCTTGGCGCCGAGCTCCACGCCCTGCACGTAGGCATTGTCTATGTTCTCCCACTGGTAGGTGTAGCCCAGGTTGCGCACGGCCTCGTCGGCATCGGCAAAGTCGATCTTGTTCTTGAGGTCGGTGCGGAAGAGGTTGATGCTGAGCTGGTAGTCGTGGCCGTAGTAGTCGGCCGATACGTTGTAGCTCATCGACTTCTCGGCCTTGAGGTCCGACGATTTCCACACGCGCGGCGAGCCGCTGCACAGGTGCAGGTCTTCGGAGAAGCCGTAGGGCGCGCGGAAGCCCGTGCCGAAGTTGGCCCTGAGGATGAGGTCGGGCGTCACGGTGTACTTCACGGCCAGGCGCGGGTTGATGCTGGTCTCGTTGAACTTGGTCTTTGGGAAGGCCGAGTCGAACACCTTCTGGTCGGAGGCATACTCCTCGCCCGAGCGGTGGCTGTCGAGGCGCACGCCGGGCACGAGGGTGAGCTTGGGCGTGACGTTCCACTCGTCTTGCACAAAGAAGCCCAGCTCCGTGGCGTGCTTCTTGCCCTTCGAGGTGTAGGCCTGTCCGAGGTAGCTCGAGGTGGTGTCGGTGATGCAGTAGAGGCCGGTCTCGCGCAGACGGGTGAACGAGCCCTGCGCGCCCACCAGCACGTGGTGGTTGCCCAGCTCGGTACTGAAGGTCACCGACGGCGTGAAGGTGTTCTCCTTGGCCAGGTAGGGTCGCATGTCCTCGACGTTGGGCTCCTGTCCGTTGTGGGTGTCCATGTAGCTGGAGAGGAAGGTGTCGTTGGTGGCGTTGCGCTTGTGGTAGACGTATGCCGCCGAGACGTTGAGCTCGGAGGCCTTGCCCAGCGGCAGGGTGTAGACCAGTTCGGAGGAGAGGCGGTTGGTCTTGATGTTCTCGGTGCCCAGCGAGTAGGGGTTGAGGTAGACGTCGTTGGTCATCGTGCCGCCGGCGCGCTCCTCCGACATGCTCTTGCCGCGCAGCACGAGCTTGTCGTTGCGGGTGAAGGGGTGGTAGAAGTAGAGGCCGAAGCCGAAGTTGTTGAGTCGGCTCTCCACCCGGTCGGACACGCCGTCGGGATGCTTCACCTCGCTGCGGGTGAGTCCGTCGCCCGTCTTGTCGACGGCGTCCTCCTCGGCGCGCTGTGCAAAGAGGCTCAGGCCCACGTTGTCGTTGCGCATCGAGGCCGAGGCGTTGTACACCTTGTCGCCCCAGCTGCCCATCTGCAGGTCGGCCTTGACCGAGGGCTCGAAGGCCGGCTCCTTGGAGATGAGGTTGATGGCTCCGGCCACGGCGCTGCTGCCGTAGAGTGCCGACCCGGCACCCTTCACCACCTCGATGCGGTCGATGTCGGTGGTGCCCATCTGCTGCAGACCATACACGCCGGCCAGGCCCGAGTAGACGGGCTCGCCGTCGAGCAGCACCTGCGTGTGCTCGGCACCCAGGCCCTGCATGCGCACCATGGTGAAGTTGCAGGCCTGGCACTGCTGCTCCACACGCACGCCTGGCACGCCCTCCAGGGCCTCAAACACGTTCTGCGCGTTCTTGTCGGTGAGGGCCTGCGCGGTGATGACCTCGGTGCGTATGGGCACATTCTTGACATAGTGGCGGGTGCGGGTGCCCGTCACCACCACCTGGTTGAGGTCCTGCGCGTCGTCGTCGAGCACAAAGTAGACCTCGGTGCCCTGAGTGGAGGCCATGTCTTTGGCAATCTCCTGCGGCTTGTAGCCCACGGCCTGGGCCACGATGGTCTGTCGGCCCACGGGCAGGTTGGTCATCTTGAAATGGCCGGTGGCATCGGCCATGGTCTTGAGGTTGGTACCTTTCACGGTGATGGTGGCATAGGGGATGTGCTCGCCCGTGGCAGCGCTCTTCACGTCGCCGAAGAGCATGGCATCGGTTTTCTGTGCCCAAAGCTGCACGCTGCACATCACACACAAAAGAATCGTCGTCAGTTTTCTTACCATATCGTATTTCATTGGTTTTGTTGTCGGATGCAAAATTACAGACTTTCGCGAGGGTGGGCAATACCTAAAAATGAGTAAAAATATTGCCGTCGAACCGGCCATTGGAGTTGTAAATGTGTGGGTTATGGTGATACGAGGATATCGGCACGTCTGTAGGCACACCGTGAAGCGGGTATATTGTAGCCGGTATAGGAGCTGCCGGAGGGTAGGCCACCAAGGGGGCGGAGGGGGGAAATTTTAGCAGAATAAGGGGTAATTTAGTGTCATAAGCGTTTTTTATAAACAAAATAATTGCAAAATAGGTTTTATTTCCTTAAATTTGCTCCGAGATCTACTTGTGATGTTACAAAACCTAACGACAAATTCGACTAACCAGGTTCTCACAGGAAATTATTACTTAAATATTAACTATAAAACAAATGTGGAATGAAGAACGCAATGAATGTATTGTGTAAGCTTTGCCTTCTGACCCTGATGTTGCTGTTGCCGCCAGCGGTGATGGCCCAGAATGTGGTCAAGGGTACGGTTACCGACTCCAACAACGAGCCCATCATCGGTGCGTCTGTTGTAGAGAAGGGTAACACCAAGAACGGCGCGGTGACCGATCTTGATGGTAATTTCTCGTTGAAGCTCCAAAAGGGCAAGACCGCTGTTGTCAACTACATCGGCATGGTCTCGCAAGAGATCAGCGCCAGTGATGCCAACCAGAGCGTCGTGCTGCAGGAAGAGCAGGGAAGCCTCGACGAGGTGGTGGTGCTGGGTTATACCAGCAAGGCGCGCAAAGACCTCACCGGTTCGGTGGGCTCCATCTCGGGTGCCAAGCTGGCCGCTGTGCCGGTGACCTCGGCCGCCGAGGCCCTGCAGGGCAAGATTGCCGGTGTGCAGGTGACTACCGTAGACGGTCAGCCTGGTGCCGACATCAACATCCGCGTGCGCGGTGCCACGTCGGTGACACAGAGCAACGACCCGCTATTCATCGTCGATGGCTTCCAGCAGAGCAACATCAACGATATTCCGCCTACGGATATCGCATCCATCGACGTGCTCAAAGACGCCTCGCTCACAGCCATCTACGGTGCCAAGGGTGCCAACGGCGTAGTGATCGTGACCACCAAGAGTGCCCAGGCCGGAAAGATCAAGGTGGGTTTCAACGGTAGGCTGTCGGTGTCGGCACTCTCCAAGTCGCTCGACCTCATGGATACCCGGCAGTTTGCCGACTACCAGTACGACCGTGCCGCCGCCAACGGCACACGCTCGTCGTGGGCCAAGTCGTTCCGCGGCAACTTCGGCAACCCCCTCGACCTCGACCTCTACGGCAACCTGCCCACACACGACTGGCAGGACGAGGTGATGGGCGAGAATCCGCTCAACTACTCGGCCAACGTCACCGTGGGTGGCGGAAGCGAGAACCTCAAGTTCAACGCCTCGCTCACCCAGAGCGAAGACAAGGGTATCATCCTCGGCTCGGGCGTGCGCCGCACCAACCTCAACGTGAAGATTGCGGCCAACCTCACCAAGAACCTGGAATTGACCTACAATCCTCGTTTGACCTTCCGCCGCGACACCGGTGCCGGCGGCGACCGCATCGGCTCGGGAGGTATTGTCGATGTGCTACGCTATCGTCCCACCAACGGTCTGCGCGAGTATGGACACTGGGCACCGTACATGGTAGACCCCGACGAGGAGGAGAACTTCTCGTACACCAACCCCAAAAGCGACATCGAGACCAACCAGCGCAAGCGGCATACCTATTCTATCAGCAACCAGCTGGCGCTGCAGTGGACACCCATCAAGGGACTGGTGCTGCGCACCGAGGGTAACTTCTCAATAGCCTTCAGAAACACGGACGAATATTACGGCCCCCTTACCGGTACGGGTCAGAGCGTCATCAACCAAGGACTGCCTGTTGCCGAGACCGAAGAGTTGCGCGGCGAGAACTATACCTGGACCAACACGGCCAACTATTCGTTCACGGCCAACGACATGCACAACTGGTCGTTCCTGCTGGGACAGGAGATCTATCACTCACAGTCTAAGACACAAAGCCAAACCAACCACCTCTTCGCCCGTTCGGTAGGTGCGGAGCAGGCATGGAACAATATGGGACTGGGCACACCGTTGTATTCTACCTCAGAGCTGTCGACACCCAACCGCATGGCTTCGTTCTTCGGACAGGCGGCCTACAACTACGACCACCGATACCTGCTGTCGCTTACGTTCCGTGCCGACGGTTCCACCAAGTTTGCAAAGGGCAACCAGTGGGGCTACTTCCCTTCTCTGTCGGGTGCCTGGGACATCAAGCGCGAGGCCTTCATGAAAGATGTGAAATGGATTGACCAGATGAAGCTCCGTCTGGCTTACGGTTTGGCCGGTAACAACAACATCAGCGACGACATGTGGCGTTACCTCTATACTGCCGCCAACAGCGGAGGCCCCGGATTCGGCGAGACCTCGGCCAACGGGCAGCTCTATTACAGAAGTCCCAGCAGCTTCCCCAACAAGGACATCAAGTGGGAGACCACCGTCACCCGTAACATCGCCCTCGACCTCTCGTTCTTCGACCGCCGGCTCACCATCACGCCTGAGATTTACTTCAACACGACCCGCGACCTGCTCTACAAGTCGACCATCCCCTCGGTATCGGGCTATTCGGTGCAGATGCAGAACATCGGTAAGGTGACCAACAACGGTTTCGAGTTGACCGTCAACGGAGATATCCTCCGCGGTAGAGACTATTTGCTCTCGGCCAATGTCACCTTTGGTATGAACAAGATGACCATCAAGAAGCTGAACTCCACCGATGGTGTACTTTATAATACAAGCAGCCGTTGGAAGTCGTCTGACGAGGCCGACTACGTGCTCAAGGTGGGCGACCAGTTGGGTCTGTTCTACGGTTATGTGTACGATGGCTTGTATTCTGCCGACGAGTTCTACTTCGATCCCGTACAGAACTACCTGGCCGTGCCATGGTCTGATACCAATCCTCGCTATGATGAGAATGGTAACCGTCTGCCCAATACCGTCATCAACAATGCGCTCAACGCCAGCAACTCGGGCGAGTCGACGCTCCCCGGAAAGATTAAGCTGAAGGACCTCAACGGCGACGGTGTTGTCGACGAGAACGATAAGACCGTCATCGGTAACACCAACCCCGACTTCCAGGGCGGTTTCGGCCTGTCGGGACAGTGGAAGAACTTCGACTTCAGTGCCAACTTCACCTACATGGTGGGCTTCGATGTCTATAACGCTACGGCTTACGCCTTGTCGAGCTCTACTACCAGTCAGTATAATTTCTATAATGTGTACAGCAAGTTTGCCACCAACCGCTGGCGCTACACCGACCCCACCACGGGTGAGTGTCTGTACAAGAACTATTATGTAGACGGCGCCCTCGATGCCTATAAGGCCATGAACGCCAATGCCACCCTGTGGAACCCTGCCGACCTGGTGAACAACCAGATGATCTCCTACTTTGTGGAGGACGGCTCGTTCCTGCGTTGTACTGACATCACGCTGGGCTACACCCTGCCCTCAAAGCTCATCAAGCGCTGGGGCATGAGCAAGCTGCGCGTATATGGGTCGGTGAGCAACCTCTTCATCATCACGAGCTATTCGGGCTACGATCCCGAGGTTGACGTGCAGTCGGGGCTCACCCCTTCGATGGACTACAACCGCTACCCGCGTAGCCGTCAGTTCTCGATGGGTGTGAACGTTACCTTCTAATGATTATTAATACACGACAGATATGAAACTTAAGAATATATTTATCGGTAGCATCGGCATGCTGGGCCTCTTTGCCTCATGTAACGATTTTCTCGATGTCGATGCGCCGTCGAAGCAGACGGTGGAGTCGATCTTCAACTCGACGACCGAGATCAATACAGCCCTGAACGGTGTCTACGCCGCGATACTGAACGTCAACACCTTTGGAGGTTACCTGTATAATGATGTGATGCTCAACAGTGACGTCGACTTCTCGGCCAACTCTAACGAGGCGCCTCAGACTGATGCGCCACGCCGTTTCGACATGACATCCGACGCAGGCAGTGCTGAGAAGCTGTGGAACGCCCTGTATAGTGCCGTCGAGACAGCCAACGAGTTTATCTACAACCTGGAGGAAAGCAGCATCTATAAGAATAATGGTACCGATCATGCCGACCTTGCGCAGATGATGGGCGAGGCCAAGGTGATACGTGCCATGTGCTACTATGAGCTGCTGTGCTACTACGGCGACATCCCCTTTACGTTCACCCCGACCTACGTGTCGCAAGACTTCCTGCCGGCTATCACCAGCCGCGACGAGGTTTACAAGCAGGTCATTGCCGACCTCGAGGCTGCTGCCCCGCAGATGAAGAGCACCGCTGCCATCTCTGATGGCGTGGAGCGCATCTCCAAGGAGGCTTGCTGGGCCATGATTGCACGTATGGCTCTCCAGGCCGGAGGCTACTCGCTGCGCCCTGTGGATGGTAGTGCCACGAGCTACGGGCAGATGGCCCGTCCCAGCAACTACCAGGACTTCTACAAGACGGCTCGTGCCTATGCCGACTCGGTGATCGCTTCGGGCACACACTCCCTGACCAAGTCGTACAAGGATGTGTTTGTCAACGAGTGTGACTTCGTGGTCGACAACACCGACGATGCCATCTTCGAGATTCCTTTTGCCAGAGAGACCAATGGTCAGTGGGGTTACTATCAGGGGCCCACAGCATCGGCCACCGAGGGTCTCACGCCCCACGTGTATGGTGCCACCAACGGTGGCGTGCGCACGGAGGCCTTCTATCGTTATACCTTTGATGCGAAAGACCTGCGTCGCGACTTCATCAATGGTATGTGGTACTATCCTGCCACTGCCCTGCCCACCATGCGTGCCGACTATAGCGTACACAACAACAAATGGTCGAAGCTGTGGAACTCGGTGGGTCTGGGTGCCAACACCACAGGTGCCACAGGTATCAACTTCGCCTATCTGCGTTATGCCGATGTGCTGCTGATGTTTGCCGAGGCAGAGAATGAGCTCAACGGCCCTACCGCAGCAGCACAGGAAGCCCTGACGCAGGTGCGCAACCGTGCCTTCGATGCGGCCGACCGTGCCGTGAAGGTGACGGGCTATGTGGCGCAGGCCGCTACCGACAAGGAGACCTTCCTCAACGCCGTGCTCAACGAGCGCAAGTGGGAGTTTGCCGGTGAGAACTCACGTTGGAAGGACCTCGTGCGCAACAACAAGTACGCCGAGACCCTCTTCTGGACCTTCATGCGTTACTACTCGGTAGCTGAGAACTCGGCAGCTTCATCTCCCTATATGGATCAGCAGGAGCAGCACGACGGCATCAAATGGAGCGAGATTCTGCCCTACGATATATACTCCTGTGTGATCAAGAACCCGGGCGACAAGACATTGTATCCCAATGCCACACTGGCCCTGCGCTATATTGTCAATCCCTATAAGGCCAGTGGACAGCCTCAGCTCTCTCCGGCCAACTATATGGCTCAGAACGAGCTGCCTTATACCGTGCTCTCAGACCGCGACGTGACGGGGCTCTCTAGCTCCAGCTCTACGCCGGCATGGACGGATACCCAGTATTACAACTGGTGGGAGGAAGCCGGCTACCCCAAGGCTCAGGTGCTCTATTCGTTCTACGGTTTTATCCGTGGCGACCAGAACGGTAACATCTTTGTGGTGCGCAATGGTGTGGCCGAGCAGATCAATCCTGCCGGTTACAATGTCAGCCAGCTGCCTGTGGTGCGCTATCTGCTGCCCATCCCACAAGAGGCCATCGCGCGTTCTGCCGGTGCCTATACCCAGCATTACGGTTATTAAATCATCTTTTTAAACCTTAGAAGCAATGAATAATATTCTGAAATATACGCTCTGCCTTCTTGCGGCCACCACGCTCTTTGCCTGCAGCGACGATGACGACGTGGCAAGCGGAAGCACCGACCGCATGTTCATGACGATGTTTCGCGTCGACAACAACACCGGCAAGGGCGACTCAGACCCCTACAACTGTACGGTGGTCGACATCAATGATGTTCACCTCTATTGGTATGCGGTAGACAATGCCGCCGGATACCGCATCAAATGGGCGCTGCAGCCTAACGTTGCCAATGGTAAGGCAGCATGGGAGAATGCCGACACCACAGGACTGATAGTGGGCGACACGATCCTACCGCCCGACCAGGTGGATTGTGTGATCAAGGATCTGAACTATCAGACCGACTATCGCTTTGCCATCCAGACCCTGCACTCGCTCGACCTCAACGACCCGCTCAACTCCAAATGGTACGGCTACGGCGACGGCCGACAGTGGGCCGACTACCTGGGGCTGCAGACCGGCGTGCGCTACGACGTGCCCAGCATCATCCAGGCCAGCGAGATCACCAAGACCTCGATGCGCATCAACCTCAACCGTTCCATCGCCGGCTATACCGCTGACCAGATGCTCGGATTCCGTGAACACTTCACCGACGACGGCACCAACTTCAAGGTAGACTATCTGACCATCAAGGCCAGCTTCTCCTCGCCCAACGCTGTGGTTCCCTCACAGTTTGTGAAGTACCAGCTCACCGATGACGACTGGAGCCGTGGCTATGTAGATGTGGAGGGGCTCTCAGAGAACTCTGTGTATAATATTGATGTGTGGGATGGTGATATCAAGGTGCCGGTAGATGCCTGCTACAACTCGTTGATGAAGCGTACCAAGGGTGAGGCCGGTCCTCCGATTCTCATCAGCCACGTCACCAGCCTGACAGATACCATTGGCACCAATGTGTATGACATCTCTGCCTACAACTCGATGAAGCTCGACAATATCATCAACGACTATTGTGCCAGCAATGCGCTTGCCGAGAACCAGGTGTTCTACCTGGAGGGTGGAAAGACCTACCACTTCTCTACCAACTGCTCGATCTACAAGGGTCTGACGCTCCGCACCAACCCGAAGGACCTCGAGGAAGGCAAGGGCAGGGCCAAGTTGCTGCTCAGCGGTATGACGCAGACTGGCTCGACCATCAACACCTGCAACTTCATGCTGGGTCGCCAGCCGCAGTCGGGTGAGAACTCATCCATCGCTCTCGATATCGACTCTGTGCGCTTCATGGATCTTGATGTCGACGTACCACTGGCCAAGAACTATGGTCACTCTATGGACGGCTCAGGCTATGGTGCCGTGGGCAACTACTTCATGAACATGTGGTCTAACGGTATGGGTATCAACGTCACGCTGCTCGAGTGGAACAACTGTACATTCAACGGCCTGATCCGCGGTTTCTTCCGCATCCAGGGCTCCAACGACTTCAATATCCACAACATCGTGATGCGCAACTGCGAGTTCTTCAACGATGGCTATTATGCCAATGGTGGCTCGGGTTACCAGATCATCTTTGCTGACCACAACGGTAAGCCCAAGAGCAACATCCTGGAGCATGTGACCATTGATAACAACACGTTCTACGACTCACCGATGGGCTCGCTCATCACCGATAACAACCGCAACCTGATGTGGGACGAGTCGGTACGCTGGAATGTCACGATCACCAACAATACGTTCATCAACTTCCAGACACGTGGTACCAGTCCGATTGTGAACTTCCGCTATCTGCCGGGTGGCTCTACGGTGACCATCAAGAAGAACTTCATCACGGTGACGGCTGATCCTGCCGACGTACTGCGCACACTCAACTGTGCAGGTTCTGACATCCGTAACATCCAGGGCGGCGACGGCTCAGGCATTGCCACCTTCGATGTGGCCGACAACTGGTCGACCAACAACAACCTCACCGCAGGTCAGATCTTCTCGTCCAATGCCTTCTCGGCCAGCTCTAACTCTATGGGTAAGTTCAAGGCTACGAGCAACTATCCGAGCGGCCTCGATGAGCTGAACGTTCATGTCGACAATCTCTCGGCCACCGAGCTGATGGTGTCGCCCAACCCGAAGAACTTCATTGGGACGACTGCCAATCACCTCGACCACCATACCAACAACCTCGACGGTCTCTACTTCAAGAATACCGATCAGGTGCGCAACTCCAACATCTATAAGTTGGGTATAGGTGCATCGAAGTGGCGCGAGAATCTGAAATAATTGAGCGGGGCAGGCTTCGGCCTGACTGAAACAAAGCTAAGCCCCCCGGAAGCGGATATCCTGCTTCCGGGGGGCTTTGTGCTTGTGATGAGGCTGAAGGTATGCTGCGGGCTCCGCAGCAGGCGGGAGGCGCGTCAGCGGCCTTTCTGCGGTGCTGTGGTGACAATCCATGCGCTGAGCAGTACGAGTACCAGGGCCAGGGGCTTGTCCCAGGTCAGCACGTCCTGGCCGATGGCGATGGCGACGAAAGAGGCTACGATGGGCTGGAGATTAGTGTATATGCTCACCGTGGTGGCCTGCAGGTAGCGCATGGCAAAGGGGATGGCAAAGTAACCGGCCACGGTGGCGAAGACTACGATGAAGGCCATCTCCAATGCACCGCTCCACTGCCAGGCGGCGCTATAGAGCGGTGCGGTCTGCAGGTCGCCCCACGAGAAAGGCAGCACGGCCACGGTCGATATCAGGAATACCCATTTCATCTGCGTTACGGCGGTATATTTGGCCGACACCTTGCGCGTGATGATGAGGTAGACGGCCCAGGTGAGCAGACTGAGGATGGCCAGTCCGATGCCCAGCAGGTCGTTGCTGCCTTGTCCGCCCTTCCAGCCCATTAACACCATGAGCAATGCGCCGACAATGCCGATGAACACGCCCAGGATGCCCCGGCCCGTCAGTCTCTCTCCGATGAAGAGGGCGGCGCAGAGCATGGTAGCCACCGGGGTGAGCGAGGCGATGACGCTGAAGTAGACCGGACTGGTGAAGCTGAGTGCCCAGGCAGTAAGGGTCTGCGAGATGACGAAGCCCAGCAGGCCGCCGAGCATGATGACCATCAGGTCGCGGCGCTCTACGTGCTCACGGGGCAGGAACAGTGAGATAAGCCAGAAGATGGCGGCAGCACCGATGCAGCGTGTGGCCATGTAGGCCATGGGCGATACCCAGTGGTCGAGGAGGTGTTTAGTCACGGGGACGCCGAGTCCGAAAATCACGTTGGCCAGCAACACGGCGGCATGGCCTTCCAGTTTTGTTCTTTCCATCATGGCGGCAAAGGTAGATATATTTTGACGGTCGGGCAAGTATTCTTGGCTTTTATCCAAGATTGTGGGGTGCTTTCCCCCGTGTTTCCCTTTATTTTACTTATTTTTGCAAAATGGCAGTTGCGCTGCGCGTAGACGTGGGTCGCTGCCGCGACAGGTGTCGGCCATATGGGCTAACGCCGTCATCATCACTAACAAGATATGCTATGCGACAGATCATCAACCATTTTACCGACGACGACCTCTATAAGTTCTCCATGTGCTGCGCCGTCATCGACAACTATCCCCGTGCCCAGGTGAAGTATGCCTTTGTCGACCGGCACCACACCGTTTATCCCAAGGGCTTCGACCAACTGGTGAGAGACCAGGTGAAGATGCTGGAGGATGTGGTCATCACCGACGAGGAGATCGATTACATGAAGGAGAAATGTGCCTATATCCCCCATTGGTTCTATACTTATTTGAAGGGATTCAGGTATCAGGCGGAGTGGGTGGACGTGCGCCAGGATGAGGAGGGGCACCTGGACATCGAGTTCGAGGGCAACTGGTCGGACACCATCCTGCTGGAGGTGAAGGTGCTGGCCATCATCTCTGAGCTCTACTACATCGTGACCGGACAGGACGGGGGCTTCGACTACGACGACTACTACCAGCGGGCATACCGCAAGGCCGAGAGGTTGCTGGGGGCGGGATGTGTGTACTCCGACTTCGGCACGCGCCGGCGGGCATCGTTCGAGGCCGAGGACACTGCCGTGCGGGCCTTCCGCGACTGCCAGCGCTCACGCACCGACTGGCCAGGACGATTCGTGGGCACGAGCAACGTGTATATTGCCATGAAGTACGGTCTTACGCCCGTGGGCACTATGGCGCATGAGTTTGTATGTGCCATCGGTGGGATGTTCGGACCGCAGATGGCCAACCATCTGGCCATGAACGCCTGGCGCAACACCTTCCGCGGGGCACTGGGAACGTATCTCTACGACAGCTATGGCTGGGATATCTTCGCACTCAACTTCTCGGAAGACTTCGCCAACCTATTCAAGGGATTGCGGGTAGACAGTGGCGACAACCGGCATGAGCTGCAGCGTATCGTGGAGAAATACCAGTCGCTGGGCATCGACTCGCGCACCAAGCAGGTCATCTTCTCGAATGCACTGACCACCGACGATGCCATCGCCATCCAGCAGTATGCCAAGGATCTGTGCCAGCCGTCGTATGGCATCGGCACGCATTTCACCAACGACTTCGAAGGGGTGCAGCCCATGAACACGGTCATCAAGCTGGTGGCGGTGAAGATCACCGAGGCATGGCCGTTCTATAACGACACGTGTAAGCTGTCGGAAGACACGGGCAAGCATACGGGCAAGCCCGAGGTGGTGCGGCGGTTCATGGAGGCGCTGCATATCGAAGCGTGAAGCGTGAGGAGGAGAGAAAGAAAGGAGAAGCAGGATGGAAGAGGAAAAAGAGAAACCAGGCAAGCCACAGGGCTACCGCCTGGAGAAGCACCCGTCGATGCTACGCCGATGTGAGACGCACGACTATACCGCGCGCTGCTTTTATATGGTGACGCTGACCACCGAGGGGCGCCGCCCGCTCTTCGGGCGGCTGGAGGGTGATGTGGAGGCCGCGCAAGGGCAGGTGGGCGGGCCGCACATCGTGCTCTCTACGGTGGGCAGGGCTGTGGAGCAGGTGCTGCTGCACATTCCGGCCTATCATCCGGAAGTGGAGGTGGTGAAGCTGCAGATGATGCCCGACCACCTGCACCTCATCCTCTGGGTGAAGACACAGATGGCCAAGCCCCTGGGAGAGGTGATACGCGGGGCGAAGATCGGCTGCAACAAGGCCTACCGGGCGGTGATGGGGGTGGGCTCATTCCAAGAGATGGAGGGGAGGGGGAGCGCTCCGCCATGCTATGGCGGAGACCAGAACCAAAGCAACGGGGGACAGAAGGCGGGCACTGGGGGGCAGAACCCAGGCACTGGGGGGCAGAACAAGCGCCCCCGCTACGACCAATGGGACCCGGAGCACCCGCACCGTGCGCACGGCCAGCTGTTTGCGCCAGGCTATAACGACCGGCTGCTAACCCGAGCCGGGCAGCTGGAGACCTGGAAACGATACCTGGATGATAACCCACGGCGGGCGCTGGTGAAGCGCAACCACCCCGAATACTTCAGGGTGAGGCACGACGTGACGGTGCAAGGGGTGAGATTTGCGGCTGTGGGCAATTACTTTCTGCTCAGCCACCCCGTGAAGATGCAGATACAATGCTCGCGGAGGATGACACCGGAACAGATCGAAACACAAAAACAAAAGGTGCTGGCCGAGGCGGCACGCGGTGCCGTGCTCGTTTCTCCCTGCATCTCACCGGGTGAGAAGGCCATCATGCGGGCAGCCTTCGAGGCGGGCTACCCCGAGATTATCATGGAGGAGAATGGCTTTGCCGAACTGCATAAGCCCTCCGGCTCGCGCTTCGATGCCTGTAGCCGCGGACAACTGCTCTTCCTCGCCCCCTGGCCGCATCACCATGAGCGACGCGACATCCAGCGCATGCAATGCCTGCAGCTCAACGCCCTCGCCGCCCTGATCTGCCTGGAGCGGCTGCCCGACAGCGACCGGCCATGATATAAACCAAGGCTGCCATCGATGCACATGGCCATTTTGTCGCCACCTATCGTATGGCAAACCTTGCCACGGCAGGAACATTCTGCCCTGCTGTCGCCACGCTCAGCGTCACGGGCGTGGTGCCACCTTCCACACTGCGGATGATGACCTGCGCCTGGCCCATGAACGCCGCAATCTCGGCATGACGGCGGTCGGCCCCTTGCGGACGCTCGGCCTGCTTATACCCTGGGTCGCCGTTGCCCCAGCCCAACAGCTCGGCCGAGCCGTCGAGAGAAATCATGATTTTGTCGCAGGCGTCGGGAACGGTGCGCCCCTTGGCATCGACCAGCGTGAGGTCGACCACGGCGATGTCTTGTCCGTCGGCACGCAGCACCTGCTTGCTGACCTTGAGCGTCACTCTGGCTGCAGGTCCGGTGGTCTCTACCTTTTGTGTCATCACCCGCTTGCCCTGTCGGTACCCGTAGGCCACGAGCCGTCCGGGGCGGTATGACGTGTGCCATACCAGATGCCCGTCGCGGGGCATGGGCTGTCGGCCGAGCGACTTGCCGTCCTGCGTAAGCTCCACCTCATCCATGTTCGAATAGGCCCACACCTCCACCGGCTGTCCTTCTTGGCCTTTAAGATTCCAATGGGGGAAGATGTGCAGCACGGGCTCAGTGGTCCATGCCGCCTGCAGATACCATGCCTCATCCTTGGGGAAGCCGCAGTAGTCGAGGATGCCGAACTGCGACCCGGTGGCCGGCCACTTCATGGGGTTGGGCTCACCCCGGTAGTCGAAGCCTGTCCAGTAGAACAGTCCTCCGGCCCAGCTGTTGTCGCGATAGAACTTCCATCCGCGCTCAATGACATTCTTCTCGCCCTGCGACCGCTCCTCGCCCTCGCGGTTGATGCTGACCATCCATCCCCGTGTGGAGTCGGTGACATAGACGTTGCGCGTGCCGCAGCCCGTGGTCTCCTCAGTGCCCACCACCAGCCAGTCGGGATATTCGCGGTGACGGCGGTCCACGTCGTTCTGCACGATATAGTTGTAGCCATGCACATCCACCTGCTTGACGATGCCGAATCCGCCGCTGTTGCCGTATGTATAAGGGCGTGTGGCATCGATCTGTCGGGCATAGTCGATCATCGTGCGCGCAATCTTCTCCCCCTTGTCGCCGCTCTCTATCCACCACTCCTCATTGCCGATGCTCCACATGATGACCGACGGATGGTTGCGGTCGCGCACGATCATACGCCGCAGCAGGTTGAGATGCTCATGGTTGACGCCCATCAGCCGGTTCTCGTCGATGACCATCACACCCATCGAGTCGCACACCTCGAGCATGGCGGGCGATGCTGGGTTGTGCGAGCAGCGTATGGCGTTCATGCCCAATGCCTTGAGGCGTGCCACGCGATATTCCCACAACGCCTTGGGCACGCCCACCCCCACGCCTGCGTGGTCGAGGTGCATGTTGGCGCCCCACAGCTTGATGGGCCGGCCGTTGAGGCGTATGCCCTGCGCGGCGTCGTAGGTGAGCGTGCGAAGTCCCACTTTTGTCGTCACCACGTCCTCGCCGCCCGGCGTGGCGGTGCGCAGGGTGTAGAGATACGGGTCGTCGGGGCTCCACAGGCGTGGCTGGCTGATGGCGAGCACGCCACGTCCCTGTGCCACCACCCTGCCCGCAGCGTCGGTGAGCGTGTTGAGACAGCTGTCGGTACTCACGACGCTGACCTGCAGACGGCCGTCTTGCCATACGTAGCTCACATCGTCGATATAATGGTGTGCGTCGCGCTTGATGAGCCACACGTCGCGGTAGATGCCCGCCCCCTCGTAGTACCATCCCTCCTCCACGGAGGCATCGCAGCGCACGGTCAGAACGTTGTCGCCGCCGTAGTTGAGATAGGGTGACAAATCATATACTTGTGTGGCGTAGCCACTGGCCTCATGCCCCAGATAGAAACCGTTGCAGAACACCTGCGCATTGCGGAAGATGCCGTCGAAGCGCACGGAGATGTGCCGTCCCTCGTCGGCCTTGTCGATGGAGAAGTGCTTGCGGTACCATCCCACCGACTGCTGCGGATATTTCCATCCCACCTGCTTGTAGCCGTGCGAGTGGCTGGCCTCATCGCTGTAAGGCAGGTCGACCACCCAGTCGTGCGGCAGGTTGACGTGCGCCCACGCCGAGTCGTTGAACTGCACCCATGCCGGGCCTTGGTTCTGCCCCACGGCCTTCGACAAAAAGGTGAAATATTCGGTGCCGTGGCCGAAGTCGTCGGCCATCGAGCCGGCATGTCCCAGGTGGAACGTCCAATTGTTGTTGAGCAACAGGGTCTGGCGCTGGGCACGGGCAGCGCAGGCAAGGGTCATGATGCAGAGTGCCAGAAAGATACGTCTCATGATTTGATATGGTTTAGGGTAGGTTGCAAAGTTACATAAATAATGAGAAAAAAATGGTCGCCGGAAGGCGCATTTCATGATACTATTATGGCAAAGATTAATCTTTTTTCTTAATTTTGCAAGTACATCAATCACAACCAATCTCATGAAGCGAATCATCCTCTCTTTTCTTTTTCTCACCCTCACCCTTGGTCTCTGGTCGCAAGTGTATCGCAATCCCATCATCGGCGGATTCCATCCCGACCCCAGCATCTGTCGTGTGGGCAGCGACTACTATCTGGTCAATTCCTCGTTCCAGTATTTCCCCGGTGTGCCCATCTTCCACAGCACCGACCTGGTGCATTGGCGGCAGATCGGCAATGTGCTCACGCGCGACTCGCAGCTGCCGCTCAAGGGTGCCAGCTCATGGCTGGGCATCTATGCCCCCACACTGCGCTACCACGACGGCACCTACTATATGATCACTACCAATGTAGGTAATGGTGGCAATTTCATAGTTACTGCTACCAACCCTTCCGGCCCCTGGAGCGAGCCCATCTGGCTGCAGCAGCAGGGCGTCGACCCCTCGCTCTTCTTCGAGGGCGGCAAATGCTACATGATGAGCAATCCCGACAACACCATCATGCTCTGCGAGATCGACCCCAAGACGGGTCGGCAGCTCACCGAGAGCCGTGCGCTGTGGCGGGGCATGGGCGGTCGCTATCCCGAGGGCCCGCATATCTACAAGAAGGACGGCTGGTACTACCTGCTCATCTCAGAGGGCGGCACCGAGCTGGCCCACCACCTCACCATCGCCCGCAGCCGCGACATCTATGGTCCTTACGAGGGCTATGACGACAACCCCATCCTCACCAACTGCAACATGAAGGGGCAGTCCATGCAGATCCAGGGCACGGGCCACGGCGACTTTGTGCAGGCCACCGACGGCAGCTGGTGGGTGGTGTTCCTGGCCTATCGCCACTTTGGCGGCAGCTACCACCACCTGGGGCGCGAGACCTGTCTGGCTCCTATGGAATGGAAGATGGGCGAGTGGCCCGTGGTGTATGACGGCAATGCCATCGACACGGTGATGAAGGTTAGCAATTCAAAATTCAAAATTCAAAATTTAGTATTCAAGAGACAAGATATAGTATTCAAAATTCAAGATTTAGTATTCAAAATTCAAGATTTAGTATTCAAGATTCAGCATTGAGCCTGCAGCAGCAGGAGGGCGTGCCGGGGGATGATGGGGCATGGGGTGGCCAGGGCTGGGGCCGTCGCTCCTACACCTTCGAGCGCGGACTGCTGGGGCCGGAGTGGATACACATCCAGAACCCCATCGCGGCCAACTACCGTTTTGGCGGTGGCCTGCTCACGCTCACCGGCCATGGCACCCTGAGCGAGAACCGTCAGCCCACCTTCCTCGGCCAGCGGCAGTGCGATCCGGAGCTCGTGGCCGAGACCACCATCGACCTCACCACGCTCAAGGCCGACGCCACCGTACCCCTGCGCTGCGGACTCACCGTCTACCAGATCAACGACGGGCACCTCGACCTCTATACCGACGGCAAGCGGGTGAGGGTGGCCTGCCGACTCAAGACCCTCGACGTCGATGTCAGTGGCCCCGACGGTGGGGCTGCCGTGCCCATGGGCACGCTCAAGCTCACGTTGCGCGTCACCAGCGACGGCAACCTCTACCGTTTTCTCTATGCCTTCGACCATGGCCACTTCACCGAGCTGGCCGCGCAGAGCTGCACGCTGGTGAGCACCGAGGTGGCCGGCGGCTTCACCGGTGTCACCGTCGGCATGTTTGCCGAGGGCGGCAAGGCCGGATTCACAGGCTATAGGCATAGCGAAGGCCGCCCTTAGGCAGCCTTCTGCCGGCCCGTGGCAGCTGTGATGCCCGTGCCGCTGCGCCGTGCAGGCTGCTTGGTTCGACTCGAATCACAGTCTGCTTCGACTCGAATCACAATCTGCTTCGACTCGAACCACAGTCTGCTTCGACTCGAATCACAGTATGCTTCGACTCGAATCAGGAGCCGCCCACGCCCCTGCCGATCCATGAAAAAGGGCCGGACGATACATTCGTCCGGCCCTTTGGCATGGTGAGAAAAGCCTTGCGGCCACAGCGTCACAGCTTCACCGTCACGGCCTTGCCGTTGTATGTCACCAGCTTGCCCTCGGGATTGTCGAGGTCGAGGGCACGGGGCTGGGCCTTGCTCACCGTCACGATATTGAACCGGCGGCTCTTGAGCATGCCGTCGAAGGCTCCCTGGCGCTTGCCGATGGTAAGGGTGCGGGTGGCCTGGCTGTAGTGGATGTCGATGGTGGCATACTTGCCGCGCTCGTAGTTGTAGTTGGTACCTTCGTCCTCGTAGAGCTGGAAGTCGGCGTCGCGACCCTCATAGACGTAGAGGTTGATGAGTTCGGCCTTCTTCTGGTCGCTCCATTCCATCTCCGGACCGAAGGGTATGATGCTGCCCTCGGGCACGTAGACCGGTATCTTGTCGAAGGGTGCGTCGACGATGAGTCGCTGCCCGCCCTCTACAAACTGGCCTGTGTAGAGGTCGTACCATCCGCGCTGGCTGGGGAAGTAGACGCTGCGGTTGCGCGCCTTGTAGTAGCCCACGGGGCAGGCCATGAGCGACGGGCCGAACATCCACTGGTCTTTGATGTCGTAGATGGCCGGGTCGCCGTTGAAATCCATCACCAGGCCGCGCATCATGGTATAGTCGCGGAAGTGTACCCATCCGGCCATCGAGTAGAGATAGGGCATGAGGCGGTAGCGCAGGCGGTCGTAGGCCACGATGGTCTTGTAGGCCGGGTGGTCTTCGGGGGCTATGTTCCACACCTCGCGCAGGGGCCACTGGCCGTGGGCGCGGTACAGGGGGATGAAGCATCCGAACTGGTTCCAGCGGGCCTGCAGCTCGCGCCACTCCTTGAGGTCCTCGGTCTCGAGGCCGTCTTTGTCATACTGCTGCTGTGCGGCCACGTAGCGGTTCTCTACGCAGAAGCCGCCCTGGTCCATGCCCCAGAAGGGCAGGCCCGACATCGAGTAGTTGAGACCTGCGGTCATCTGTGCCCGCATGTCCTCCCATCGGGTGGCGATGTCGCCGCTCCAGGTGGCGGTGGAGTAGCGCTGCTCGCCGGCGAAGCCGCTGCGGGTGAGCAGGAACACGCGCTGGTTGGGGTTCACGGCGCGCTGTCCGTGGTAGATGGCGTCGGCGTTGACGATGGAGTAGGCGTTGAAGTATTCGGTCGAGGTGCCCAGCGCCGTGGGGCCCGAGAGGGCCTTGCGGTACCACATCGGCGTGCAGTCGCGCACGTTGGGCTCAGAGGCATCCATCCACCAGGCGTCGATGCCGAACTTGTATTTGGTGTAGAGGTTGTCGTTCATCTGCCGCCAGAACATCTTGCGCGCCCCGGCGTCGTAGGCATCGTAGAACGAGCCGGCGTAGCCCAGCCAGTCGTGTATGTCGTCTTCGATGGCCTGGTGGTACATCCATCCCTTGGCATCGAGCTCCTTGTAGTTGGCCACCGATGAGTAGAACTTGGGCCATACCGAGATCATGAACCGGCCGTTCATGCGGTGTACGTTGTCGAGCATGGCCTGCGGGTCGGGGTAGCGCGAGGCCTCGAAGGTGTGGTCGCCCCAGCTGTCGAGCTTCCAGTAGTTCCAGTCTTGCACGATATTGTCGACGGGGATGCGCCGCTTGCGAAACTCGGCGAGCGTGCCCTCGATCTCGTCGGCCGTCTTGTAGCGCTCGCGGCTCTGCCAGAATCCCAGCACCCACTTGGGGTAGACCTGCGCCTTGCCCGTGAGCGTGCGGTAGCCCGCGATCACCTCGTCGGCGTTGCGCCCGGCAATGAAGTAGTAGTCCATGTCTTTGGCCATCTCGCTCCAGATGCTCATGCGTCCCTGCTGCTCGGCCGTCTGGGGCTTGGCCACGCGCAGTCCGCAGTAGCTCACGCCGCCGTCGGGCTGCCATTCCACGCGGATCTGTGTCTTGCGCCCGGCCTGCAGGGGGAAGGTGAACTTCCAGGTGTTGGGGTTCCAGGCCGTGCGCCAGCGCTCGGCCACGGCCTCGCGGCCGTCGATGTAGATCTTGATGTAGCCCGCATAGTAGAGGAGGAAGTGGTAGGTGTCGGTGGCGGGAGCCTCGATGAATCCCTCGTACACCACGTTGGCGCCGTTGAGGTCGAAGTCCTTGGGCAGGTTCTTGATGCCGCCGGGCTCGGTGGCGTTGGCCAGTTTCGAGGTGGTGGGGGTGTCGAACTCATAGTAGAGGCTGTCTTCGTCGCGCACGATGCGCTTGCCCAGCTTGTCGGTGTAGGTGCCGGTAAGGTGTCCGGCTTGCCCCTGCCTGTCGTATAGCTTGAATGCCTTGTTGAGCTGAAGATACTCGTTGGGGTTGCCCCAGCGGCAGTAGCTGTAGCTGTCCCACAGCAGTCCGTAGTTCTTGCTGCTCAGCACGAAGGGTACCGACACCTTGGTGTTGTATTGGAAGAGGTCCTCGTTCTTGCCCTTCATGTTGAGTTCCTCGGCCTGGTGCTGCCCCAGTCCGTAGAACGCCTCGTCGGCCGGGCTGTCGAAGAGTGCGTGCCAGGTCCATCCGTGCTTGTCGGCTGTCTTCACCTTGGCGATGTCCACGCCAATCTCGCGGTCGGGTACGGTGTAGGGGGTGAGCGTCTTGCCGCCCTGCTCGGCCTCGGCGAGCCACAGCTTGCCGTTGCTGTCTCTGAACACCACGCGGCCGGTGAGCGTGCTGACCTGTGCCTGCACGTCGGCCGTGGCCACCGTCACGATGTCGCCCTGGGCGCTCACCTTGAAGTCGTTGTAGGCCTTCTG
>JBHAFS010000126.1:0-25024 GCA_041856205.1 Prevotella sp. | reverse complement strand
TGAAAAGTCGTGAAAAGTCGATGCGAGGGCATCGGATGACGGGATGTGTTGTTGCAACGACTTTCCTCGACACCGCACGACTTGTTGCGAAGATAACAGGCTATATTCATCCTCGATATCATCACTCCAAATATCGGAAGAGCCCCTTTTTCGTCAGCCGTAGGCGGCTCTTTGGTCATGTCGGAGGCATGCTTTCATCTGCCGGTCATGCCCCAACCACGGTCTGCTTCGACTCAGACCTACGGCGTGCTGCCGTCTAAGCTCAGGAGCGGCAGCGATAA
This sequence comes from Prevotella sp., assembly GCA_041856205.1. Taxonomy (GTDB): domain Bacteria; phylum Bacteroidota; class Bacteroidia; order Bacteroidales; family Bacteroidaceae; genus Prevotella. Next base: position 24,743 of record JBHAFS010000126.1, on the reverse strand, counting down.
AGAGGGTGGCAAAGGCGGGGGTGGATATACCTTAGTGTTGCAGATGACAATGAAAAAGAGCCGTATCTTCCTCAATAGTCGAGGAGCGATACGGCTCTTGTCATTAGTGGGGGTAAGGATGTTGACCCTGCTGGGGGGTGCCATTCTCCCTGCCATCGGGGCTTGGCACACCGATGTCAGGGTGTGTTCTTGTAAGGCGGAGCCCTCAGCAGGTGCCCTTGCGGGTCATGATGTTGAGCACCATGTCGTCGGTGGCGCACATGGCTTCCTTGCCGATGCTGGTGAGGTTGTGGATGCTGCGGTCTACGTCATCGTCGATGATGCCCTCGGCGGCGGTCACGTGCCTGCCTTCGCGTGCCAGCAGGGCCGAGAGCACGGCGGTGCTCACGCCCGAGCTGATCTTCAGGGCGCAGCTGGGCTTGGCACCGTCGCAGATCATGCCGGTGAGGTTGGCTATCATGTTCTGCACGGCATGGCAGCAGTCGGTGTAGCTGCCGCCCATGAGACTCACGATGCCACAGCTCGAGCCGATGCTGGCCACCACGCAGCCGCAGAGGGCGCTGAGACGGCCCAGGCTCTGCTTGATGTAGATGGCGGTGAGGTGCGAGAGGGTGAGGGCGCGGATGAGCTCTTCCTCGGTATTCTCGTTTTCCTTGGCAAAGACCGCCACGGGGTTGGTGGCGCAGATGCCCTGGTTGCCTGAGCCGGAATTGGACATGACGGGTATCATGGCACCGCCCATGCGGGCGTCGCAGGCCAGGGCGGTCTCAGAGATGATGTGCGAGAAGATGGTGTTGCCCAGAATGCCATGACTCAGCGGGCGGTCGATGGTCTTGCCCAGGCAGTGGCCGTAGTTGCCCTTGCGGCTTTCTTCGGCCGCACGGATATTGTAGTCGCGTGTCTGGAGGATGAACGTCAAGTCAGCCAGGGGCGTGGTGTTGGCAAAGTCCCACACCATCTTGAAGTTGAGGGCGATGTCATGGTGCTCGGCGGCCTCGGCCAGGGTGTGGCGGAGATCGGTGAGCACGCGGTCGCCGGCCTGCTCGAAGACGATGTTGGTGTGGGTTCCGGCGATGATGGCCGTGGCCTGGCGGTCGCCGGCCTGGCAGGTCACCTCGATATAGAGTTTCTGATTGGTGTCGCGCTTGAGGCCGATGTCTATGCGGCTGCTGTCGTTGACAAAGGCTTTGGCATCCTCCAGTGCCTCGGGCGTGAGGTCTTTGATGACCTCGAGCTGATACTGGCTCTTGCCGATGAGGGCGCCCAGGGCAATGGCGATGGGCAGCCCGATCATGCCGGTGCCGGGGATTCCAACGCCCATGGCGTTCTTGAGGATATTGGCACTCAGCAGGGCCGTCACCTTCTCGGGCCGACAGCCCAGTAACTCGGTGGCGCGCGCCGTGCAGAGGGCCACGGCCATAGGCTCGGTACAGCCCACGGCAGGCACCACTTCTTGGTGGATGAGGGCGAGGATTTGCTCGCGTACTTGGCAATCTAACATAGTATGTAATTCAAAGGTTTGAGGATGCAGCGGCGGTATAAGCATGTTGCCGGGGTGGCAATAAGAAGAGGTGGGAGAGTCTGGACAGTGGCCCGGCCGGTGGTCCTCCTGTCGGTGGTGGGCAGACAGGAGGACAGCCGAAGAGTTTACTTGCGGTAGGCGTCCAGGCCTTTGTTCAGGAACTCAAGGTAGGCGGGCACGTCTTCCTTGTAGCTGTATGAGCCGGTGAGCGGATTGCCCTCGTTGTCGAGAGCCACGTAGAAAGGCTGGGCGTTGGCACCAAACTTCTCGGCCTGCAGATAGCTCCACTTGTCACCGATGGTGCGCAGCGTGCGCTTCTCGCCGTTGAATGTCACCTCGATAGGCTCAGGCAGGCGGGTCTTGTCGTCTACGAAGAGCGAGATGAGCACATAGTCTTTCTCCAGCTTGTCGGCCACGGCGGGGTCGGTCCACACCGAGGCTTCCATCTTGCGGCAGTTCACGCAGCCGAAGCCGGTGAAGTCGATGAGCACGGGCTTGCCCTGTGCCTTGGCGGCGGCCATGCCCTCCTCATAGTTGGTGTAGTGGGCCTCGACAGTCTTGGTGTTGAGGTTGAAGTCCTGCGTGTTCATGGGCGGGGCAAAGGCCGAGACAGCCTTACAGGGGGCACCCCACAGGCCCGGCACCATATAGACGGCGAAGGCCAGCGAGCAAAGGCCCAGCATGATGGCCGGTACAGGCATCGGACGGTTGATCTCACCACCAATCTCATCGCTCCTGAACTTGAGCCAGCCCACAAGATAACAGCCCAGGGCGGCGAAGATGATGATCCAGAGCGAGAGGAACACCTCACGGTCGAGGAGGTGCCAGCCGTAGGCCAGGTCGGCCACACTGAAGAACTTCAGGGCGAAGGCCAGCTCTACGAAGCCCAGCACCACCTTGATCTGGTTCATCCACGAGCCGCTCTTGGGGCTTTTCTTCATCAGTGTGGGGAACATGGCAAAGAGTGTGAACGGCACGGCCAAGGCCAGGGCGAAGCCCAGCATACCCACGGCGGGCCCCACCCAGTTGCCCGAGGTGACGGTCTCTACCAGCAGCAGGCCGATGATGGGTGCCGTACACGAGAAGGAGACGAGCACCAGCGTAAAGGCCATGAGGAAGATTGAGAGCAGACCGGTGGTCTTGGTGGCCTTCGAGTCGACGCTGTTGGCCCAGCTGTCGGGCAGCTTGATCTCGAACCATCCGAAGAAACTCACGGCGAAGACCACGAGCAGGAGGAAGAGGAAGATATTGAAGACGGCATTCGTGGACAATGAGTTGAGGGTGCTGGGACCGAAGACGGCGGTCACGCCGATGCCCAGGGCGAGATAGATCACCACGATGGAGATGCCGTAGGTGATGGCATCGCGGATGCCTTTCTTACGGTCGTCCTTGGCCCGCTTAAGGAAGAAGCTCACCGTCATGGGGATGATGGGCCAGATGCAAGGCATCACCAGGGCAAGCAGTCCGCCAAGGATGCCCATCAGAAAGATATAGAGCAGCGAGCGGTTGGCTATGTCGCTGGTGCCTCCGAACTGCTGCAACTGCTTGATGACGGGGCGCCACAGGGCGTCCTTGTCGGTGGTCGTGAGGTTGGCAGCGGTCGCAGCGGCCACACGAGCAGCCGAGTCAGCAGCCACCTGAGCCAGCGAGTCGGCATTGGGCACGGCAGCCACCGCAGCAGGTGTCTCTTCGGCAGCCTTGTCGGCAACAGCTTCTTCAGCCTTCTTTGGCTCATCTATCGCCGGGCTCTTACCCGACTTCTTAAATTCCACATCGGTGGGCGGGAGGCAGTTTTGGTCGTTGCAGGCACCATAGTTGAGATAGACATCGATGACATAGTCGGGCTTGGTGAACTTCACCTTCTGCACAAACTGCACGTTGTTCTCAAAGTAGCGGAGGTTCATCTCGAACAGTTTGTCGAATGTTGCGATCTCATGCCCCACGGGCTTGAGCTTTCCCACCAGCACCACGCCATCCAGTTTGTTGACGTTGAACGTGGCCGAGATGGGGCCGTCGGCTCCCAGTCCGGTGGAGTAGACGTGCCATCCCTTGTCTATTTTTCCCGAGAATATAATCTCGCCCTCGGCCGTATTGTTGGTCTTGAGCTGTGCGGAGAATTTCACAGGAGTGAGCATTTGGGCGTTGGCCAGCAGCGTGACAAGCATCAGCAGGGCCAGTGTCATCGTTTTTTTCATATTAGCCTTTCGTATATAATGTCATTTGTTTGCGCGTCATCGTGAGCCGGGGATATCTGATTAGAGTCGGTTTGACAAGGTGTAACCCACGTAATACTCAACGCTTAAAGTGCAAAAATACAAAAAAAGCAAGAACCACGATACGTGCCTCTCGCTTTTTTTTATTTATTTTGAATATCTTTCCAATTATCGTCGCCGATGCCGTACATCGGCGACAAGTCATTGATTTATTGCACCTGCGATCCTGGCTTCACCGCCGAGAGGGTGGTGGTCACCGCCAGCGTGTCGTCGTAGTTGACGGCCGAGAGGATCATGCCCTGGCTCTCGATGCCCATCATCATGCGCGGTGCGAGGTTGGCGATGAAGAGGATGTCCTTTCCGATGAGCTGCTCGGGCTCGTAGAACTTGGCAATGCCCGACAGGATGGTGCGGTCTTTGCCGCTGCCGTCGTCGATGGTGAAGCGCAGCAGCTTGTTGCTCTTCTTCACTTTCTCGCAGGCTTTGATGTGTCCCACGCGGATGTCGAGCTTCTCAAAGTCGTCGAAGGGGATGTTCTCCTTGATGGGCTTGGCCTTGTAGTCCTTGGCGGCCTCGGCAGCCTCGTTGGCTTTCTTGGTCTCTTCCAGTCGGTCGAGCTGTATCTGGATGGTCTCGTCCTCAATCTTCTCGAACAGCAGGTGCGGCTCGCCCAGGCGGTCGCCGGCCTTCAGCAGGTCGGTGCTGCCCAGCTCGGCCCAGTCGAACTCGGTGAGGTTGATCATCTGTCGGAGGTCCTTGCTGCTGAACGGCAGGAACGGCTCGAAGGCGATAGCCAGGTTGGCCACCAGCTGCAACGAGATGTTGAGGATGGTCTCCACGCGCTTCGGGTCGGTCTTCCACACCTTCCACGGCTCACATTCGGTGATGTATTTGTTGCCGATACGTGCCAGGTTCATGGCCTCTTTCTGTGCCTCGCGGAACTTGAAGGCATCGAGATACTGCTCTACCTTTTCCTTCACGTCCTTGAACTCGGCAATGGTCTGACGGTCTACCTCCTGCAGTTCGCCGCAGGCCGGCACCACGCCGTCCCAGTATTTCTTGGTGAGCTGCAGGGCGCGGTTCACGAAATTACCGTAGATGGCCACCAGTTCAGAGTTGTTGCGCTCCTGGAAGTCCTTCCACATGAAGTTGTTGTCCTTGGTCTCAGGGGCGTTGGCGGTGAGCACGTAGCGCATGACATCCTGCTTGCCGGGGAAGTCTTGCAGGTATTCGTGCAGCCACACGGCCCAGTTCTTGGATGTCGAGATCTTGTCGTTCTCCAGGTTCAGAAACTCGTTGGCAGGCACATTGTCGGGCAGGATATAGCTGCCGTGGGCCTTGAGCATCGTGGGGAAGATCAGGCAGTGGAACACAATGTTGTCCTTGCCGATGAAATGCACGAGGCGTGTCTCCGGGTCTTGCCACCATTTCTGCCACGTGCCCCACTGCTCGGGCTTGCTGTCGCAGAGCTCCTTGGTGTTGGAGATATAGCCGATGGGGGCATCGAACCACACGTAGAGCACCTTGCCATCGGCACCTTCCACCGGCACGGGGATGCCCCAGTCGAGGTCGCGGGTCATGGCGCGCGGCTGCAGGTCCATGTCGAGCCAGCTCTTGCACTGTCCGTAGACGTTGGGCCGCCACTCCTGATGCTCCGTGAGGATCCACTGCTTGAGCCAGTCCTGGTATTGGTTGAGCGGCAGATACCAGTTCTTGGTAGACTTCAGCACGGGCTTCGAGCCCGAGATGGTGGAGTGGGGGGTGATGAGCTCCAGCGGACTCAGGTCCGAACCGCACTTCTCGCACTGGTCGCCATAGGCATTGGGGTTGCCGCAGTGTGGACAGGTGCCCATGATGTAGCGGTCGGCCAGAAACTGGTGGGCTTCCTCGTCGTAGAGCTGCTCGCTATCTTTCTCTACGAGCTTGCCGTCGTCGTAGAGCTTCCTGAAGAAGTCGGCGGCAAACTTGTGGTGGATCGTCGAGGTTGTGCGGCTGTAGATGTCGAACGAGATGCCAAACTCTTCGAACGAGTCCTTGATGAGCTTATGATAGCGGTCGCACACGTCTTGCGGGGTGAGCCCTTCCTTGCGGGCACGTATGGTGATGGGCACGCCGTGCTCGTCGCTTCCGCCGATGAAGACCACTTCCTGCTTCTTCAGGCGCAGATAGCGCACGTAGATGTCGGCCGGGACATATACGCCGGCCAGGTGCCCGATGTGTACCCCGCCGTTGGCGTAAGGCAATGCCGCAGTGACGGTGGTACGCTTGAAATTCTTTTCTTCCATCTGATGATACCTAATTTTTTGATATTTAGGTGCAAAATTACACAATTTTATTGGTAAACTGACACGCACCTTGTCATAAATTTGCCCAAGCACGCTCAATCCACGATTTGACCGGTCTGGCAACGTTCTGTCTGCCTGCTGGCTGACGGGCCCATCGGTGGTCACGCAATCTCCCACCCGTCGATGCACCTTTTGTTGAGTGAGAAGTTCACGCCGATGCGGTACAGGCGGCGCTTGTCGAGTGCGAAAGGCTTGTCGTAGCCCTTTTCCTCGATTTGTCGAAGGGCCTGCTGCGGGCTCCCGTCGAGCTTGAACTCTATGATGTAGATATAGTCGTTGGTCTTGATGACCATGTCCATGCGGCTGTCGCTGGTGGCCCTTTCCACCTCGGTGTAGAATCCCATCATCCTCATCACCAGGTAAAAGGCATTCTGGAAGTAGAGCTCAGCGTCGCCCACGATGCGGTAGTCGGTGTCGGCCAGCATCGTTGCCATGCGCTGCATGAACTGCTCGGGCTGTCCGGTACGCACGTCCTGCACAAATCGGGCGATGCTGAATGTGGTCTCCCCCTGTTGCACGTGGGTGTAGAAGGGCAGCAGGTAGCGCAGGAATCCCTCCTCCACCTCTTGGTTGGGGAAGCCCAGGCGATAGAGTTCGAACTCTTCGTCATAGCTCTTGATGGTGAGGTACCCGCTCTGATAGATTACCGGGATGGGATTCTTCGACACCGAGTCGATGCTGTTGAGAAACTCGGCCGACACCTGCTCCTCGGTGAGATTGGGCAAGGCATAGTGGTCTTGCTTGAGCAGCTCCACGAGGTAGGTGGGCGTGCCGGTCTCAAACCAGTAGCTCCCGAATTTCAGCGTGGCCATGGTGCTGAGCAGGCTGAAGGGATTGTAGATGCCCGTGCCGTTCTCCACGAAATGGTATCCGTCATAGCGAGCCCTGAGCTTCTCGCAGGCCTCGTCGTAGGTCAGGCGGTTTTTCTCGGCCAGTCGGTGCAGGGTATCGTCGAAATAGGTATGTATCTCCTCCTCGGTCATGCCGCAGATGTCTTGGTAGCGCTCGTCCATCGAGAGGTCGAAGAGGTTGTTGAGGTCGGAGAATACGCTCACCTTGCCAAACTTGGTGACACCCGTCAGGAATCCGAAGCGTATGTACCTGTCCTGCGTCTTGAGCACCGAATAGAAAGCCTTGAGCGTGGCTCGGTACTCGGCCTGCAGCTCCTCGTTGCCGATGGCCTGCAGCAACGGCTTGTCGTACTCGTCTACGAGGATGACCACACGTTGCCCCGACTGCTCGCAGGCACGTTGTATCACTCCTGCAAAGCGTAGCGACAGCGTGGCTTCCTTCACGTTGCGACCGTAACGGTCTTCCCAGTAAGAAACGTTAACATCCAGTATCTGTTGCAGACTCTCGGGGGTGTCGTATTTCTGGATGTTCAGGTCGAGATGCAGCACGGGGTGAACCGTCCACTCCTTCTCAAGCTGCTCGATGGCCAGTCCTTGGAAGAGCTCTCGCTGTCCGTTGAAGTATGCCTCCAGCGTAGAGATGAGCAGGCTCTTGCCGAAGCGGCGTGGTCGGCTGAGGAAATAGTAGTTTCCCTCATTGGCCAATTTGTAGACCAGTGCCGTCTTGTCGACATACACAAACTGTTCCTTGCGTATCTTTTCGAAGTTTTGTATTCCGATGGGGTATTTCAGCTGTTCCATGATGCTACCTTGTTTGTTGCAAAGATATGCAATAGTTGTTGATTGTCAAAGCGATTGAGCGTTTTTTCTCGGCCGCGTCATGTCTCCGGGGCAGAGTCTGCGTCGTGGCGCGCCACGGCCTCGAGCAGCAGTTCCACGAGCCGCGGCACGGCGTAGCTGTCGAGGTTGGCCTCGCTCACCCATTGGTAGTCGTCGGGCAGGGACGGCCGCTCGTTTGTCTCGAGTAGGTAGAAGTCGGCCATGATGATGCGGTGGGTGAGCACATGCTTCACGCCTTGGGCCAGAAGCCGTGCGCCGTCGGGCAGCGGGACATGCACCTGGTCGGCCTCCGGCTCGATGAGCAGCGGCTCCCACAGATGCTGCCAGATGTCACCGGCGCCGCGTTGGTGCAGTGCCGTGCTGCCGTTGCAGCGCAGGTAGACGTAGGTCAGCTGTCGCGTCAGCACCTTGGTGGTCTTGTTCTTCACTGGCAGCGAGGCTGTCAGTCCCTGCCGCCGCGCCTCACAAGTCTCGGCCAGCGGACACGTCAGGCACAGCGGTGCCTTGGGTGTACACTGCAGGGCACCAAAGTCCATCATCGCCTGGTTCAGTCGTCCGGCGTCCTGGCCGCGGGCCACGAGGTCGGCCAGGAGCTGAAACTCCTTCTTTCCCTCCGTCGAGTTGATGGGCGTGGCGATGCCATAGAGTCGTGACAGCACACGGTACACGTTGCCGTCTACGGCCGCCGCCTCGATGCCGAAGGCCAGCGAGGCGATGGCTGCTGCCGTATAGTCGCCCACACCCTTCAGCCTTCTGATGCCGTCGAGCGTGTCGGGAAACCGGCCCAGCGCCACAATCTGCCGTGCCGCCACGTGCAGGTTGCGTGCCCGGCTGTAGTAGCCCAGTCCCTGCCACAGCTTCAGCACCTCGTCTTCCGAGGCCTCGGCCAGCTGCTCCACGGTGGGCCAGCGCTGCACGAACCGCTCCCAGTAGGCCGTGCCCTGGGCGATGCGCGTCTGTTGCAATATCACCTCGCTCAGCCAGATGGCGTAAGGGTCGCGCGTATGGCGCCAGGGCAGGTCGCGCCCGTAGGTGTCATACCAGGTCAGCAGGGTGTGTGCCAGGTGTTGCGGGTCCATCTTGGCCTATTGTTGGTGGGCACTGCACTTGGGGCAGAGACCCTTGATGAGATAGTTCACCGAGCGCACCTCATAGCCCTCGGGCACCTCTACCTGCGGCACGGGCATGTCGTAGAGACAGTAGATCTCATGACATCGCTCACAGTAGAAATGCACGTGCTGGTCGTCGTCCTCCTCGTCGTCGTGGCTGTGGCATAGCTCATATTTCACCCCGCCCTCGCCGTCCTCCAGCGCATGCACCAGATGGTGGTCGCGAAAGAGCATCAGCGAGCGGAAGATGCCGCTCTTGTCGATGGTCAGGATGCGGCGTTCCAGGTCGGCGATCGATGCCGGATGCTCTGCCTCGGCCAGCGCCTTCGCCACCACGATGCGGTTGCTGGTGGGCCGGATGCCATGCTGCTCGAGCAGCTCCACATATCTTGTATTGTCCATAATACTTGCAAAAATACAATTATTTTTGATGATAAGACGACCCTCACCTCTTTATTTTTGCTATCTTTGCACACAAATCAACCATCACTGCAACAATCATGAGAATCTACGAACCCTCGTTTGAGATATGGCTTCAGGAGCCGGGGCTCGACGGCGTCTACCGACAGGTGGAGCGTGCCGGGCGCGTGTGCTACAAGAGTGAGGACCACCGCACGGCCGAGTCGGCACGGCCCTTTGTCGAAAGGATGATCAAGAGCGACCACACGGCCATGCTCGAGCATGCCACGGTGTATCTGACCTATGGCGACAATGCCGACGGGCAAGTGCCCAATGGGCAGGGCGAGGCCGTCCGGCCCTGGCAGAAATATGCCGCCAACCGTTTTTCGCGCGTCAACGCCTCAGAGGGCAGACACTATGTGACGACCAACCTGCGCGTGCTCGCCGAGAACCACTGGCTCGACGACCTGCAGCTGCTCACCGAGCCCGCCCCCCTGCACGAGCGCCGCGTCACCGTACACTTCACCACCCAGATCGGCACCACGCGCGAGTTCAACCGCCACCGCGCCAACTCGATGGCCGAGCAGAGCACCCGCTACTGCAACTACGGCAAGGCCAAGTTTGGCAGCGAGATAGCCGTCAACCTGCCCGTATGGGTGGCCCAGCGCGCTGCCGAGCAGGGCGATGGCGCTCCCGACTACACCGCCGACCGGCTGCCCGAGCTCTTTGCCAAGGTCATGGACGGCACCGCCACCGACCTCGAAAACTGGGCCTTTGCCAACCTCGCCGCCGAGCGCGCCTATATGAACCTCACCACGGCGGGCCGCAAGCCGCAGGAGGCAAGGGCCGTGCTGCCCCTCGACACCAATACCGAACTGGTACACACGGCTTTCGTCTCCGACTGGCTCCACTTCTTCGACCTGCGGGCGCTCGGCACCACCGGTGCCCCCCATCCCGATGCCAAGGTGCTGGCCGCACCACTGATGGCCGAGTTCGAGCGGCTGGGCCTGATCCACGTGGATTAGGCCTTCGGTGGGGGCATCCTGCCCACTGATCAGCGCGCCTGCATGTCCAAGCACCGCCATTCCACCCTTCTGATGCGGCCTTTCGGCCTTTCAGGCCATGCGTGTAAGGCGCAGCGGTACATCATTACCGGCCTTACGGTTGTGTGGTTCGACTCGAAGCAGAGTGTGATTCGACTCGAAGCAGAGCGTGGTTCGACTCGAAGCAGAGCGTGATTCGACTCGAAGCAGGGTTGCTTGATGGCGTTGGCGCAGTGCCATGACGGCGTTCCTTGTGTGCCACAGCATCGTTATTGCAGCGTCAAAGGGCCTTGCTTTCTGCAATATTGGTATTTTATTCTGTGAAAATAATAACGCCGGGATGTGCGGTTTGCCGTAACTTTGCAACATCATTCTTAATTGTGGATTTTAAGAAAGCCAAACACCGGCAGGTCACGACGGCGGGCCTGGGCATCAGGTTCGTGATGATCGTGGCCGCGATGATGATGACCATTCATGCCACCCAAGCACAACAGACTATGGTATTGACAACAAGACAACAATGTCTCTCGGCCATCGCGGGCCTAGAGGCCTGCGTGGGCCAGGCCGAGGCGGCACGTGCCCGCGAGGCTGTGGCCCGGGTGCTGGGCGAGCCGATTGCCGATGAGGCGCGCCCGCGCAAGGGCATCGAGGCATCGCCGTGGCCGGTGGGCGAGCCCAATGTGGCCTACGCCCGCTATTTCACGGGCAACAGCTATCTGGCACCCCTCGGCGGCGGGGCTTCCAATGTCACCTTCGAGCCGGGCTGCCGCAACCACTGGCATATCCATCACCACAGCGTGCAGGTGCTCGTCTGCGTGGCCGGACGGGGCTGGTACCAGGAGTGGGGCAAGCCTGCCGTGGCACTCTCGCCGGGCATGGTGATTGCCATTCCCGCCGACACCAAGCACTGGCACGGAGCGGCAAGCGACAGCTGGTTCCAGCACATCGCCTATGTCACCGAGGCGCAGGCCGATGCCTCCAACGAGTGGCTGGAGGCGGTAGACGATGCCGACTACCGGCAGCTGCCATAACCCTTATAGGGCAGGGGCCCCGACGAACGTGTATGGGGGCTCGCCCGATATTCATCATAACATGAACCCACTGTTACATCCTTTGCAAGGGGTTGCCCGGCCGCCGCAGCGGTTCAACAATCCTTTTGGCTATGAGCCCGACGACCTCTGCCGGCGGGCCATGGCCGAGGTGGTCGACTATCTGGAGGGTCGCGCCACGCAGCACTTCGCCGATGCCGAGGCGCCCGCAGCCTTTCGGGCAGAGATTGGGCAGGGCAAGATGTTCGGAGTGCTCATCGTGGAGAGCGATGCCACGCCCCGCTATGGCTATCTGGCCGGTTACAGCGGACAGGTGTGCGGGCGCAGCGACTGGCCGGCCTTTGTGCCGGCGGTGTTCGACTATCTGCAGCCCGACGGCCACTTCAAGCGTGAGGAGGCCGGGATTGTGGAGCTGAACCATGCCATCGACTGTCTGTGCCGTGAGCCGCTACCCGAGGCTGACGGCGAGGCTGCACCCCGACCGACCTTCGTGAAGGGCCGCCGCGACGGCGAGAGCGAGGACGATTATATCAGGCGGCGGCAGTTCGAGAACGCCGAGCTGCACCGCTGGAAACTGGCCGAGCGCGGGCGGCAGGCCGCCACGGAGCAGGCCCGGCGACAAAAAGAAGACAAGATACGCCGTCTGAAGAGCCTGCGGCGTGGCAAGAGCGACGCCTTGCAGACATGGCTGTTCAGGCATTTCGTCATGCGCAACGCCCGGGGCGAGGCGCGCGACCTGGTCGACATCTTCGCCCCGGTGGGCGGTGCGCCGGCGGGCAGCGGCGAGTGTTGCGAGCCCAAGCTGCTGCAGTATGCCTTTGCCCATGGGCTGCGGCCGGTGAGCATGGCCATGTTCTGGTGGGGCGAGAGTCCGCGCGAGGAGGTGCGCCACCACCTGCAGTGCTATCCGGCGTGCAACAGCAAGTGCAGGCCCATCTTGCGATGGATGCTGCAGGGGCTCGATGTGATGCCCGACCCGCTGGCCCAGCCCACCCACCACGAGCTGCAGACGGTGTATGAAGACGAGGCCGTGTGTGTGGTCAACAAGCCCGCAGGCATGCTCTCGGTGCCGGGCAAGAGCGGGCGCGAGAGTGTGCTGAGTGTCATGCGCCAGCGCTATCCTGAGGCAGATGGTCCGTTGGTGGTTCACCGGCTCGACATGTCTACCAGCGGACTCATGGTCATTGCCAAGACCATGGAGGCCTATCACCACCTGCAACGGCAGTTTGCCAGCCATGCGGTGAGCAAGCGTTATGTGGCCATATTGAGTCACGACTTGCAGGTGGAGCGCGGCACCATCAGGCTGCCGCTGCGCCCCGACCTCGCCGACAGGCCGCGGCAGGTGGTCGACGAGGTGCATGGGCGGTATGCCGAGACACGGTTCGAGCGCACGGGCGAGTGCAGGGTGGCGCTCTGGCCGCTCACGGGGCGCACCCATCAGCTGCGCCTCCACTGCGCCCATCGCCAGGGACTGGGCAATCCCATCAAGGGCGACGCCCTCTATGGACGGTCGGCCGACCGCCTCTACCTGCATGCCGAAGAGATTGTGTTCACCCATCCCACCACGGGTGAACGGGTGACGTTCAGGGTCGACAGCCATTTCTGAAACCGCAAGGCGTGTTGTGACACTGGGTCGCAACACGCCTTGAACATGGTGGAGCAGGCCTTTGGCCTGTTTGTGATCATCCTTTCTGTTTACTTCATACCAGCATCATGATGAGCATTTGCGCAATGACCACGCGCAGGAACATGCCCAACGGGTAGACCGTGGCATAGGAGATGCTGGCCGTATCGCCCGGAGTGGTGTCGTTGGCATAGCCCAGGGCCATGGGGTTGGCCATGCTGCCGCAGAGGATGCCGCAGATGGTGCCGTAGTCGTATTTCTTGGTGCGCAGGGCGATGAGGCCCACGATGAGCACGGGCACGATGGTGATGATGAAGCCGATGCCGATCCAGACAAATCCCTCGGGCCTCACCACCGTGGTGAAGAAGTCTTTGCCCGCGTCGAGGCCGAGGCAGGCCAGGTAGAGCGAGATGCCGAGCTTGCGCAGCATGAGACTGGCTGAGCGGGTGGTGTAGGAGATGAAGTGCATCTTCGGACCAAGGGCGCCCACGATGATACCCATGATGATGGGGCCGCCGGCGATGCCCAGGCGGATGGGCGTGCTCATGCCCGGCAGCGAGAGGGGGATGGTGCCCAGGGCCAGACCCAGGATGATGCCCAGGAAGATGCTGCCGATATTGGGCTCTTCGAGGGTCTTGACGGAGTTGCCGAAGAAATGCTCGGCATTGTCCACATCCTCGCGCTTGCCCACGATGGTGACACGGTCGCCATACTGCAAGCGCAGGTTGTTGCTGGCCAGCAGCTTGATGTCGCCGCGGATGACGCGGCTGACGTTCACGCCGCACACCTGCCGCATGTGCAGCTGGCCGAGCCGTTTGCCGTTGAGGCCGCGGCGTGTCACCACGCAGACACGGCTCTCGACGTTGGCGTCGATGGTGTTCCAGTCGATCTGCTCGCGGTTCCAGTCTTTCTTCTCCTGCTGTCCGAAGAGCAGCACGAGGGCTTCCTCGTCCTCGGTGGTGGTGACGATGAGCAGCGAGTCGTTGACCTGGATGACGGTGTCGGCCAAGGGTACGATGACCTCCTTGCCGCGCCAGATGCGCGACACGATGAAGTGCAGGTGGGTCATCTGGGCAATCTGCGCGATGGTCTTGCCTGCAATGGCGGGATTGATGGCGGTGAGCTGGGCGATGTAGGTATGGTCGTCGTCGGCCAGCGAGTGGGCTTGCAGGTCCTCGGGCTTGACAAAGGCCTTGCGGATGAGTACCATGGCGAAGATTACGCCCACCACACCCAGGGGATAGGTCACGGCGGTGGCCAGGGCGGCGCTGCCGCTGGCGATGCCCAGGTGGCTCAGGGCTTGGGTGGCGGCACCGAGTGCAGGGGTGTTGGTGGTGGCGCCGCAGAGCAGGCCTACCATGTTGGGCAGGCTCACGCCGGTAAGGGGGATGAGTACGAGTGCAATCAGCGTGCCCAGCACGATGACGGCCAGGCTCCACAGGTTGAGGGCCATGCCCTCATGGCGCATGGAGCCGAAGAAGTTGGGACCCACGTGTAGACCGAGGCAGTAGACAAACATCGAGAGGCCGAAAGTCTCCACGTAGTCGAGGGTCTGGCTCGATACCGACAGGCCGAAGTGGCCGGCGATGATGCCCGCGAAGAACACGAAGGCGATGCCCAGCGATATGCCCATGACCTTGACACGGCCTAGGGCTAGTCCTATGGCGATGACCAGGGAGATGACGATGACGGCCTGAATCGACGAGTGACTGCTGAAAAGTGAGGTTATCCAATCCATGGGTATGGAGGGGTGGGTTGTTGGTTTGCTGGAGGGGTGGGTTGTTGGTATGTTGGTGGGGCGGCTGACGGGTGTGTTGGTGAGTCGGCTGGCTGGTTGCTGATGGGCCGGGCACGTGCGGGTCAGAGCACGCTCAGGTACCGCTCCAAGGGTATGCCGCGGTTCTTGTCGGCATTGGTCTTGTTCAGTTCGATGAGTTGGTACACGGCATCCATGGCTTTGCGGGTCGACTGACGCAGCGGCTCGTCGTTGAGGAGATGACCGATGAGAACCGCTGAGAAGATGTCGCCCGTGCCGGGAAAGTGGACGGGAATCTCGGTGTAGGGCAGCTGGAAGTACTCGTCGGTGACGTGGTTGTAGCCCACAACACAATGCTGGCCGTCAACGGGAATGGAGGTGATGAGCACCGATTTGGCACCGATGGCATGCAGTTGGTCGAGCAGCGCCTTGACCTCGGACATGGTCACACCCTCAGGATGGTAGGTGGTGCCGGTGAGATAGCAGGCCTCGGTGTGATTGGGGAAGATGAGGTCGGCCACCGCAATCATCTCGAGCATGCTCTTGATGGTGGCCGGCGACACGCCGTTGTAGAGCTTTCCCTCGTCGCCCATGATGGGGTCGACAAACACGGTGGTGCCCTCGGCGGCTTGCTCACGGCAGTAGGCCGACACGATACGGGCCTGGCGCTCGGAGGTGATGAAGCCGGTGGCAATGGCGTTGAACTTGAAGCCCAGCTCCTTCCATACGGGGAACACACCGGTGATGTAGTCGGTGGTGTCGAGAATGTTGAACTTGCCGTAGTCGAGGGTGTTGGACACCAGTGCCGTGGGCAGGTTGTACGTGGGATGCCCCATATACGACAAGATGGGCAGCATGGCGGCGGTGGCTACCTTGCCGTAGCCGGCCATGTCGTTGATGAGAAGGATCTGCTTTTTGCTCATGTCATTGTTGAATCGCCTGCAAAGTTAGTAAAAAGATAAAAGGTGGGGAAGTAAATAGACAAAAAACGTTGGATATTTGAAAAATAACCGAAAAAAGACACTAAAGGCGACGGCATGTCGTTTTTAAATTGTAAATTCGTCGTTACATATTAAATCTGTACTTCAATCATGACAAACGACAACAACTATTGTCTGATACTGGCCGGTGGCGTCGGGCGGCGACTATGGCCGTGCAGCCGCAGCAATTATCCCAAACAGTTTATTGACTTTTTCGGCACGGGCCGCACACAGCTGCAGCAGACGTATGACCGTATGGTCAAGATCATTCCTGCCGACCATATCTTCATCAATACCAACAGCAACTACACCGATATCGTCATGGAGCAGTTGCCGGAGGTGCCGCGCTCGCATATCATGGCCGAGCCCGTCAACCGCAACACGGCACCGAGCATCGCATGGGCCAGCCATCGCATCTATCGCACCAATCCCGATGCCAACTTCATCGTGGTGCCTTCCGACCAGGTGGTGATGAAGGAGGACGCCTTCAAACAGAGCGTGCTCGAGGGGCTCGACTTCGTAGCCACCCACAAGAACTTCCTCACGCTGGGTGTCAGACCTACGAGGCCGGAGCCGGGCTACGGGTACATACAGGTGTCGGAGCCCGTAGGGAGCAATGTCTACAAGGTGAAGACCTTTACCGAGAAGCCCGACCGAGAGTTTGCGCAGATGTTTATGGAAAGCGGCGAGTTTTACTGGAACACGGGTCTCTTCCTCTCCAACGTCGCGTTTCTGCACGACAAATTCACCCAAATACTGGCCCCTATGCTGCGCCAGCTCAACCGTTTGAAACAGTCGACCACAGCTGCTGAGGAAGAAGACTATATGCTGGAGATGTTCCCCTCCTGCCCCAACATGTCGATAGAGTCGGGCATTCTGGAGAAGTCGGAGGATGTATGCGTGATGACTTGCGACTTTGGATGGGCCGACCTCGGTACCTGGCACAGCATCTACGAGGCGTTGCCCAAGACCGACGACGACAATGTGGTCATCGATTCGGACGTGATGATCGAGAACAGTCACCAGAACATCATCAAGCTGCCCAAAGGCAAACTGGGTGTCATCAACGGCTTGGAGGGATTCATCGTGGCCGAGAAAGACAATGTGCTCTTGATTTGCAAGAAAGAAGACTCCTCGGCCCTCATCCGCAAATACGTGAATGAGGTGCAGCTCAAGAAAGGCGACGAGTATATCTAGGCACCGAAAGGAAGAAGGAAAGGAGGTTGCGAAAATAAAAAAGGCACAGGCTTCGTACTGTGGAAGCTGTGCCAGGATACACGAAAGGCTCGCCTGGGGCGAGCCTTTGTCATGTTTATGCCAGTTGCTGGAATGCCGCAAAAATCTTGTCGGCGGTAGCTTTCATCTCCTCGTCGCTCAGTTTCACATGCTTCTTGAAGTCCACATCGCCCTCGGTGTTGATGGGCATGAGGTGGATATGGGCATGGTTGACCTCAAGGCCGAGCACCACCTGAGCCACTTTCTTGCACGGGAAGGCGGTGCGGATGGCACGTGCCACCTTCTTGGCAAATACCTCGAAGGCTGCCAGCGACTCGTCGTCCATGTCGAAGATATAGTCCACTTCCTCCCTGGGGACGACCAGTGTGTGGGCCTTCACCACGGGGTTGATGTCGAGAAAGGCATAGAACCGCTCGTCCTCGGCGCATTTGTAGCTGGGAATCTCACCAGCAGCTATCTTACTGAAAATGGTAGACATAAGGCTCGTTGTTAGGCAATGCTGATGTTGTCGATACGCAGTTTAAGTATGCCACGCGGCACCTGGATCTCGGCCACGTCGCCCACCTTCTTGTTCAGAAGCCCCTGTGCAATGGGCGTGTGAATCGAAATCTTGCCCTCCTTGATGTTGGCCTCGGTCTCACTCACGATGGTATAAGTCACCTTTTTGTCGGTGCCCATGTTGGTGAGCTCCACTTTGCTCATGATCTGCACCTCGTCGGCCGAGAGGCGGCTGGTGTCGAGGATCTTGGCCTGGGCAATGGTCATCTTCAGTTCGTTGATCTTGTTCTCCAGATGTACTTGTGCCTCCTTGGCCGTGTCGTACTCCGAATTTTCACTTAGGTCACCCTTGTCGGCAGCCTCGGCTATTGCCGCAGACGCTTTCGGGCGTTCAACCGCTTCAAGTTGGTGAAGCTGAGCCACGAGCTTGTCGTAGCCCTCTTGTGACATGTAAGCCATAAATTATTTGTTTAATGTTTATTCATGTTTAACGGATATTCTAGAAAACAAGATTCCGACATCCTTCTTGAATGTCGGAATCTTGCTCTCTAAAATCGTCGTTTTTATCTAATGGTGCAAAGTTAGTCATTAATTTCTAATGGGCAAACTTTTTTGCGGTAATTTTTCCAAATAGCTTGATTTAAGTCAAAAAATAGTGTAAGATGGATAATTTATATCGAATCCGCTTGCTGGAAAAACCGCAAATTACTAATTTTGCATAGTGTTTTTCATAGTATTAGATTTAAGGTTAACAAAGGTTGGGACTCGGCGGAGCCCCTTTTTTTGTGCCCTTAGAGAGCAAACTTGTAGCCTAAGCTAATCTGAAACACACTATTCTTGGTATCTTCGATGTCTACAATTTTAGTGAGCCCCCAGTTGTAGCGTGCGTCAATAACAAAGTTGCTGAACTCGTAAGACAATCCTACGGGGATGCTCAGATCAAACTTCTTGAGTGATGCATTCATTCCTGCGGCCTCAAAAGCCTTCTCGAGCCCCACCTCAGCGCTGGCACCTCCACCCGAGACTTTCACCTTGTCGTTTACCATGAATCCCGGCTGCAGTCCCAGCTTGACGGCCAGGCCTTTTGTTACGTACACGTTGGCGAGGATAGGCACATTGATGTAATCGAGCTTGATAGTGCCATTTAATTCTCCATCCTGTCCTTTGACACCTTGCATCGAGTAGATCACACCGCCTGAGAGGCTGAAGATGTCGGTGGCCTGATACTCCAGCTCTGCACCGATGGCCGGTGCGATACGTGGGTCGGAGCCGTCGCTCTTGGTGACGGAGGCAATGTTCAGGGCCACCTTAGGCTGTAATGTCAGGGTCCCGACAGCTTGCTGCGCATAGGTCGTCACCGCGGCGAGCATCATCATAGTACTAAAGAATAACTTTTTCATGTGCGTTTGATTTTAATAATAATATTATAGATGTGATTAATTACCGTTTGCAAAGATATAAAAAAAATAAGTATATAAGTCTGTCTCGTCCATTATTTTTGTGTTTCACCGGTATGGACGGCTGGTGTCCGGAGCAGGTATATTTTGCAAAAGAGCTGTGCCAAAGGCGTTTCTCCCTGGCTCTGGGTCTTCCTGAAGGACGACTCCTAGCCGCGTATGCGGGAGCACCACGCCGTTGGCACAGCTCTGTGTTATCTCGGGCCTGGCCCGGAGCGAATGATTAAATGTGGAACTTATAGCCTACCGTGAACTGGAAGACGCTGTTCTTGGTATCATAATTGTCTGCGACCTTGGTCACACCAAAGTTGTAGCGTGCGTCAAAAACGATGTTGTTGAACTCATACGACAGGCCCACAGGGATGGAGAGGTCTACCGATTTCACGTCAGAGATGTTGTCGTCGCTCACGTTGAATCCCGGCTGCAGACCCAGTTTTACAGCAAATCCAGGTGCTACGTACACATTGGCCAGCAAAGGCATGTTGATGTAATCGAGCTGGGCGTTCTTGGTTCCCTGCATCGAATAGAGGGCACCGGCCGTGAGGCTGAACATGCGTGTCATGGGGAACTCAAACTCGGCACCCGTCACCAGACCCACGCGGGCATCGTCGCTGCTGTTGGTAAGATCGGCAATGTTCAAGCCGGCCATAGGCTTAATGCTGATGCTGCTAGACCTGTTCTGTGCGAAAGTGACCATAGAAACCATCATGACCACTGCCATTAAAATAACTTTTTTCATACTCTTCTAATCTTTAAGTTAACGAAACACCATTCTGGCGTTCTGTCCGCAAAGATATATAAAATCGAGTTAGTTCCCTTTTGTTTTATACTTTTTTTTACGATTGACAAGATTTATTTGTGTTTATTCAGGTCTTTTGCGTGTGTTTTTGTATGAACATACGCTAGCAGCTCTTCGAACACGGGGTTTGCCTCCAGCGTCGTGGGGTTGCCGGTGAGCAGCAGCTGCTTCCTGGCGCGGGTGAGCGCCACGTTGAGTTTACGGTCTACGATGCGCCCGTTGTCGTCGAAGCTGTTGGCCGTCAGGAAGTCGAGCTGGTATTGTTGCTGTATGGTGAACGAGTAGATGATCACGTCGCGCTGCGAACCTTGGTAACGTTCCACGGTGTCGATGCTGATGTTGTCGAGCTCGGCGATGCCGAGTTTGCTGATCTCCCGGCGTATCATCGCAATCTGGTTGCGGTAGGGCACGATGACGCCCACGGTCTTGTCGGCATCGAAGGCCTCACCGTAGAAGCGATGGATGCGCCGCAGCAGGTCGGCCACGATGTGCGCCTCGTCGGTGTTCACCTTGTCGGAGAGGTCGGGCCGACGGCAGTCGCGCGAAGGCACAAAGAGCACCCGGTGCCGCTTCAGCAGGTCGTCGAGCTCATCTTGCGATGGCTCCCGGTAGTCGAGTGTATGCTCCAGCTGGTGGGGCAGGGGCACGGGCTGCAGCTGCTCGGCAGCATAGAACGCCGTATTGGGAAACTCCGCAATCTCGGGGTGCATGCGTCCCTGGCGGTTCAGCGTGGCCATGAAGTCGGTGCGCCCCAGTCGCTGCTCCTGTCGGATGAGGCGTTCAAACAGACTGTTCTTGCAGCTCTCCAGTCCGATGGCCTGCAGTTCGGCATCGTCTACGGCCGCGTCGAGGTCGTTCTGCTGCACCACGGCGGGCAGCTGCTTGTGGTCGCCGATGAGGATAAACTTGTCGATGTTGCATCTCTCCGCGGTCGTCGCCTGGTCGCTGGCATGGTGGCTGGCCAGCAGTCCGATGATGCCCGGCTCCAGGATTTGTGAGCTCTCGTCGACGATGGCCAGGCCAAAATGTCTGAGTGCGAAGATGAACGGGTGCGACTGGAGCATCGAGGTGGTCGACACGATGACGGGCGCCGCCGTCAGTCGCTGCCTCATCTTGCCCAGCGTGGGTCGCTCGCCCATGACGTTGGCAATGAGGTATGGCTCAAACTGCGGGGCGCAACTCAGTTCGTTGCCCAGCCTGATGAAGTCGATGCCCGCCTCCACCAGCATGCCGCAAATCTCGTCTACGGCGCGGTTGGTGTACGACAGCAGCAGTATGCCTCCCGCTTGCGGCGGCTGCGTGGCCGCCAGTTGCTCCTCCACCAGAAACCGCAGCGCCCTGCTGGTCTTGCCTGTTCCCGGCGGTCCCACCAGCAGGAAGCAGTCTTGTGCCTGCTTCGCCTTCAGCAGCATGGGGTCGAGCACAGGGTCGTAGCTGCGCGTCAAAGTCACGCTTTTGTCGCAGCGGGGCGCGCGCTGACCCAGCAGCAAGGCCTTGCGGTCGGCGGTGGAGGTCGCCCATTCGTACAGCGACCTGATGGCTGCCGAGCCGCCCACGTCGCTGCTGCCATGCTCGATGCACCACCTGAAGGCGCGTCGGCCCTTGCCCTGCGCGCCGTCGGCCGATAGAAAGATGTCGTAGGGCAGGTGGTTGAAGATGTCGGGGTTCTGCTGTCCGTCGCTCAGTTTCACCGTGATGCGGTCGGTATGGATGTCGGCCAGTCCGCCCTTGAAGAGCAGAGCCTTGCGCACGTCGGGCTCCTCGTCTTCGGGATAGGCATAGAGATACACCATGTCGCCGCGCCTGAAGTTGGGCAGGAAGTCCTCCTCCTGCTCGGGCACGGCCAGCGTGATGAGGTCGAAGCCGTTGTAACCGTCCTCGCCCGTGCTCTTCTCCTTATTAATAATGGTGAGCCCGGTGTAGATGTTGCCCGTCTCCTTCTTCTCGGTCAGCGGCATGTTCCACAGGTTGGCCACGCTGTTGCCCGTGCCTTCCACCACCCCCACCTTACTCATGAGGTTCTCGCGGACGACGAACTGCATCATCCTGCAGAAGTATTTGCGCTCCAGACCCTGCAGCCGTTGCAGCGGTGCCAGGGTGGCCTCGAGGGGCGGTCGGAGGTAGCGCTCGTAGAAGAAGTCGTGCTTCTGGGCCACGTTCAGGTTGTCGGCGGTGAGCTGCGGCAGCACGTGGTCGAAGCCCCGGCTGGCAATGTCGAACTCCAGCGCAATGGCCTCGTTGCGGAACCGCAGCGCCTCGTAGGTCAGCTTCATGAGGTTGGTCAGTCCCATGAGTCCCTCGGGCAGCGGATATTTGGAGTAGATCAGTCGGATGTCGGTATTCTGCAGGTGGAAGTTGTAGTAGAGAATACCATAGTAGAGCAGCACCTGCACATAGTGTTTCTCCACCACCTTCGTGCCGTGGGCGTTGTTGTAGTTGCGCTCCAGGAAGATGTTGCGTCCCGATTTCTGCTCCACCAGCAGTCGCAGGTCGGTGGTCATGAGGTCCACGCGGCCCTGTATGCCCAGTCGCTCGCAGATGAACGAGGGCTCGAGGATGGCCTTGCCGAGGTCGGCATGCTGCCTGAGCTCGTCGACGATCTGCCGCAGGTGCTGCACCTGTGCCGCTGCATCCTGCTTGAAGGCCACAGGGTCGAAGTCGGGACAGGTGCTGTATTCCATGGCCCGTTCCTTGAAGCTGTTGACCAGCGTCTGCCGCTCGTCGAAGCTGGGGTTGTTGATGATGTCGTCGAGGGCGCTGCCCGCAAAGTTACCCAGCAGTATGGCCTGGCTGTTGGCCTTGGCCTTCATGCGGCTCACCACGTAGAGCAACGGGTGGTGGCCATAGTCCTCGAAGCATCCGGCAATGGTGCTGATGTCGAGCAGACAGTCGGGCTCCACAATGATGAGCCGCGGCGTGATGACGCCTCCCTCGACGTGGCAGCCCAGCAGGTTGAGGTGCATGCCCTGCCTGAGGATTTGTGCCAGATACTCCATGCGCGCATACTGCGTGTCTTCGGCATAGCGCACGGTCATCGTCTCGCCCCCTCCGTCCTCGTCGACCACCACCTGGATGGTCTTCTCATCCCACTCCTGCACAATGCAACGCTTGTCGGGCGCGTTGGCCCGTGTCTTCGGCTCCTGCGGCCGCTGGTCCCAGGGCAGGTGGCGGACCAGCGCCTCGGGCACCGGCACACCAAACACCCTGCCTATGAACAGCGCCAAGGCATGGGCATCGTAGCGCAGGTCTTCGGGCAGCAGGGCGGCCGACCGGTTGGAGTGTCGCCTCATGCGGCGTATGGCGTTGGCCTCGTCGGCGGGTATGTGCAGTCGTCGGATGAGCGTCTCCACCTGCGCGTTGAGGTCGCCGAAGGCATGGTGCGTGTCTTTCAGTCCCTCCTTGCAGACCAGCACCAGCGTCTCGTGCATCATGCGGTTGCGCGCCCTGGGCGTAGCCTCGCCGCTGCCAATGACGTAGGCCACGTTGCCAAACAGCTCGTCGGCTATCATGCCTCGCCGTCCTCCCGTTCGTCAGTCAGTGGCAGGCCGCTGGCCTTGCACACCAGCCTCGGTGCCATCACCTTGCCCAGCGGTGCCGCTGCCGCCTCCCAGTCGATGAGCCGCCGCTTCAGCTCCGGGCCCCAGTGGTATTCGCCCGTGGTGCCGTCGCTGTGTACCACGCGGTGGCAGGGTATGAGCATGGCAATGGGGTTTTGCGCGATGGCCGACGCCACCGCCCTCACCGCCTTGGCGTTGCCCAGTCGCTCGGCCACCTGCAGGTAGCTCGCCGTCTGTCCGAAGGGAATGTTGAGCAATTCCTGCCACACCCGCACCTGGAAGTCGGTGCCGCGCAGGTCGAGGCGCAGCTCGTGGTCGTAACCCTCGAAGATCACCCTCGCCACGGTCTCGGCCATGGTGTTGCTCTGCGTCGTGGGGGTGTAGACGCCCCACCGGCGCGCCAGCTCGTGGATGGTCTCCATCCTGTTGTGCTCCAGAAACTGCAAGTCGCAGATGCCGTCCCACGTGCGCGCCACGATGAGCTCGCCGAAGGGACTGTCGCTAAAACCGTATTCTATCTTTTTCATCATATTGCAAAGATAGGTATTTATGGTCGAAAAGTTGGCGTCGCACGCCTAAAATATTCACCTCACCGTGACGTGGAAGTCAACAGTTGGTCCCTCTGTTCAAGCGTGGACGCTTATCATGTAGAGAGTGTAGCTTTAACAGAACAACCCAAACCTTTATGCTCTATGCCGGCATTCGTTTATCATCGAGTTTGCTCACTACAAAGATAGATGATGCCAGCTTTAAACGTGAGTTCAACGAAAAAAAACTATTGCGCCATAACCAATGATATTCTGCTATAGAAGCATAGCAGACTCATCATGGTTATAAGGCGTATTTTTGGGCTTTTTGACGCTATTTAGAGTAATGAGATTTCTTTTATGATGTGATTCTCAAAGTTACTCAGAATCTGATCAATGGTAAATTTAAAGGTATAATATTCATAGTCGAGTTCAGAGTATGGGTACTCAAAGACTACCAATATAGATGTATCTTTCTCTGGATTTATATTATATAATCTCTTACATTCTTGCCCAGTTAGCCATGATAAAGCCAATCCCTTTACCCACATGTTTCCATCGCCTTTATCTTTGTCATAGAAACGAGAGGGCATAGTCCATATGTCTTTGATAACAATATCTGATTTGATAGCGTCAGCCAGCACTTTAAATTTTTTGCCGATGAAATACTCTTTCTGGCACACATAGTTCTTGTTCAGATACTCTAGGGTGTCTGTGAACTGACTAATGGGATAATGGGTTTGGGCATTACAATTGTTTATTCCCATCAATGTCGTTAATATCAAAGATATTATTTTTTTCATTCGAAAATGTTTGTATAGTGAACAGCCGATAAAACGGCTATTCTGGTTTAACTTGTTTGTTTTGACACGATAAAAGAAATAGCAGGCTGCGGAATGCCGTCTGCGACTATTGGGTAGGCATTTAAATTTTAAAAC
>JBHAFS010000125.1:0-32177 GCA_041856205.1 Prevotella sp. | reverse complement strand
ATAAAGGTAATAAAAATATCTCAAATACACAAGAAAAACAAGAGATTTGTGATACTCTTTTATAATATTTCTGAAGAGAATGTATTGACTGGTCACTACCGCTGAATAGTTACACCTGGTTGCAATGCCGTTGGGTGGTAGGGGTACCTTGGTGGGCTGAAAAAGCCATTGCCTTTTGCGTCTCTATAGGACGCCGTGGGTAATGGCTTGTAAAGGTTCATAGGGGGGGAACCCCCAGCATTGGGGCGAGTGTATTTGGGTTGCTGGAGTTCAGTGGCCGATTTTCAGATATTGGATGTATCCCATTTCTTTGTTCCGGTGCAATTAATCTTAATATTCTGGTTTCCAGTCGTGAGCACAAACGCTCCTTCCTCAAGAATCCACTTGCCGTCTTCGCCCACGAAGGCCAGGTCGCTGGCTGGCAGGGTGAAGGTCACCGTCTTCTGTTCTCCCGGTTGCAACTCTATCTTCTGGAAGGCACGCAGTCGTCGGCTGTCGGGAGTGAGCGAAGCGATGAGGTCGCTGCTATAGAGCAGCACAGGCTCCTTGCCTGCCACCTTGCCTGAGTTCTTCACATCGACAGATACCGTGATTTGCTCGGTTGGTGAGAAGTCGGGTTTGTCAACCCGTAGGTTGCTGTAGGTATAAGTAGTGTAGCTCAATCCGAAGCCAAAGGGCCATTGTTGGGTAATCTTGGCATCGTAGTCGTAGGCGCCGGCCATGGTGCCAACCTCTTCGCTCACCTTATAGTCGTAGTTGATGAGCGAGTTGATCTCCTTGGGATAGGTATAAGGCATCTTAGCTGAGAAGTTGGCGTCTCCGGCCAGCAGGTTGGCGAGAGCATCACCGCCGTAGTTGCCCGGCAGCAATATGTTGACCACAGCTTTTGCCAGCGGTTCAATGTCGGCCAGGAGGCGGGGGCGTCCTTCGTTGAGAATGAGTACTATGGGCTTGCCCGTTTTTGCGAGGGCCTTGACCAAGTTTTTCTGGTTAGCCGACAGATTTAGGTCAGTGAGGTTGCCAGGCGTCTCGCAGTAGGAGTTCTCGCCGATGCATGCCACGATCACGTCAGCGTCTTGTGCGGCTGCTACGGCCTTCTCAATTTGAGGTTCGTGTTCCTGCCAATATTGTCCTTCCTCGTTGTATGTCACGCCTTGTTCGAGCACTACGTTCTCCTTGCCATATTTGTTGCAAAGCGCTTCATAGATGGTATTGTACTGAACAGCAAGGTCCTCCACCTTCGACCCTTGCCAACTGTAACTCCATCCGCCGTTCAGACACCGCATTTGGTTGGCATTGGGGCCGGTGAGCAGAATCTTCTTGCCTTTAGCCAGTGGCAGCAGGTTGCCCTCGTTCTTGAGCAGCACCTCGCACTCCTCGGCAGCCCGGAGAGCCTTCTCAGCAAACTCCTGTGAGCCAAACTTGGCATAGTCCTTACCGCCGGTGTTGGGCTTGCTGAAGAGTCCCAGTCGATATTTCACCCGGAGGATGCGGCTCACGGCATCATCGATGCGGCTCATCTTCACCTGGCCTTCTTCCACAAGTTGCTTCAGCAGGATGGCGAAGTCAACACTATAGGGGTCCATGCTCATATCGATGCCGGCATTGACTGCAATCCTGATGGCATCTTTCTTGTCTTTGGCCACCTTCTCACGTGTGAAGAGGTTGTTGATGTCCGCCCAGTCGGTCACGATCATACCGTCCCAGTTGAGGTCTTCTTTCAGCCACTTGGTCAGATATTCGTAACTGGCATGAACAGGCATGCCATTGATGCTTGCAGAGTTGGCCATGATAGTCAGTGCTCCGGCCTGGATGGCAGCTTTGAACGGTGCGAAATACTTCTCTCGCAACATCTGTGGTGACACGTATGCCGGTGTGCGGTCTTTGCCCGAGAATGGAGCGCCGTATGCCATGTAGTGCTTCACCGATGTAGCTACATTGTACTTATCAAGATGGTTAGGGTCGTCGCCCTGATAGCCTTTGATGGCAGCCTCTACCATCCGGCTGTTGACGATGGCATCTTCGCCATAGCTTTCCCAGATGCGGGGCCAGCGGGCATCGCGTCCCAGGTCAATGGTGGGGTTGTATACCCATGGGCAGTTTGCAGCCCGGCTCTCGTAGGCATCCACCTCGGCACAGGTCTTGGCCAGTTGGGTGTTGAACGATGCAGCTACATTGATGGGCTGGGGGAAAAGCGTACCACCCTGGATATAGGTAACGCCATGGTTGTTGTCCAGACCATAGATAGTGGGAATACCGATATGCTTCATCGATAGCTTCTGGATTAGCGTTATCCAGGTCTGCCATTGTTTCACTGTTGCGGCGCGTGTGGCGGGAGCATTCAGCACAGAGCCAATCTTGTATTTGGCAATGGTGGTGTCGAGCATCTGCTCATTGATCTGCCAAACGCCGTTGGCATCAGTCTTGCCAAAGATGTCGATGTTCAGTTCGAGCATTTGCCCAATCTTCTCTTCGAGCGTCATCTTGCTGAGCATCTTTTGGATGTTCTGTTCAATGACTGGGTCGGATGGAATAGCTGGCTTGGTAGCCTTCTGCGAATAGCTGCCACAGCTTATGGCAGTAATCATCGCTGTAATGAAAATTCTCTTCATGTTGCTAATTAGGAAGTTATGAAATGGTTTAAGATGCAATTATTGGTTTGTGGTATCACCATTGTTCAGACTATCCTCGTCATGTCCTGGGCCGAAAATCGAATCAGTCGGTCGTGGTTTCTGGTCGACGTGCGGCACTTGCCATTGCTGAGGGGTTGGACCTCATGCTGTTGATGAGGTATCTCATGGCTTTCATCGGTGCGTAGATAATCATCCTTGGTCCGGCCCACTTCATGATTTCCCTGACCTGCCTCCGTTTGTCGGGGGCATAGCAGTGGACCTTGCACTGATGACAGTTAGGCTTCTTTGCTCCCCAGCGGCAGCGCTCCAACTGTCTGAAGGCATAGGCGATCAGTTGCTCATAGGACTCTGGTATGTACTTGACTTTGAGCCGATGACGACAGTAGAGCGTTACCATCTTTTGGAGCGTATCTTTTTCTTGGTCTATCCTGTTGGCCATGGTGAATACGAGGGTGGGTGAACACTTGTGCAAAAATATAAAACTTTTTCTGAAAATCCTAGCCGTTTATCAATTTTTACCATTGTAGGTCGATAGTTTGTTATAATTTGCCAATGACGGTGACATGTCTATATTGCATAACCGGGCGTGTGTCTAGATTGTGTTCGTTTGATCCCATACCTTAAGCAACATCCACCCATGCCCGACAAGGATGTCAGTCGGTATGGGTGGATGAAACATGACACAATCAATTTGAGGAGGCTAGGGCCTTAGTGTGCTGCCTCGGTATTGCGGATGGGGTCGTCGTACAAAACCTGCAGGTCGAGCAACTGCTTCTTCAGTTTGCGTGTCAGTTTTTCGGTTCCGGGCTGTCCGTATAGGTTGTGCATCGATTCAGGATCTTTCTTGATGTCGTAGAGCTCCCAGGTATTGATGTCGTTGTAGAAGTGTATCAACGAGTAACGTTCGGTGCGGATGCCATAGTGGCGGCAGACCGAATGTTCGGCAGGGTACTCGTAATAGTGATAATAGAGCGACTTTCGCCAGTCCTTGACTTTTGTGCCCTGCAACAGCGGCAGCAGCGACATTCCCTGAATGTCTTTTGGTACAGACACGCCGGCCAGCTCCAGAAAGGTAGGGGCATAATCGATGTTCTGCACCATCTCCTTCACGTCACCGTGCTTGCCGCCGGGCAGATACATCAGTAGCGGCGTGCGGAACGATTCTTCATACATGAAGCGCTTGTCAAACCAACCATGCTCACCCATATAGAATCCTTGGTCGGATGTGTAAACAATGAGCGTATTGTCAAGCAGGTCGTGTTCGCGCAGGTATTCGATGACGCGTCCCACGTTGCGGTCGACAGATGTGATGCAACGCATGTAGTCATGCATGTAGCGTTGGTATTTCCATTCGGCAAGGGCCTTTCCTGTGAGTCCGGCCTCTTTGAACTTCTTGATGATGGGGTCGTAGTGGTGGTCCCATTGTTCACGCTGCGATGGGGTCATGCGGTGGTAGTTGCCCCTTCCCCAAGCCTCCAGGTCGGGATTAGAGTGTATTTCGTTCTCTTTGTCGGCCATCTTGTTGTCGTACACGACATCCATATCTCGCATGATGTTCATCTTCTGCTTGGCTGCAGCTTTCCTTCCGGCGTAATCGTCGTAAAAGTTGTTGGGTAAGGGATACACAACATCGTTGTAGAGGTCAAGGTCACAGGTGTCAGGATTCCACACACGGTGGGGCGCCTTGTTGTGCATCAGCAGGCAGAATGGTTTGTCCTTGTCGCGTTTGTTCTCCATCCAGTCGATGGTCAGGTCAGCAATGATGTTGGTGACATAGCCTTCGCGGTGTACTTTTTTTCCATTGAGGATGAAGTCGGGGTTGTAGTAGTCGCCCTGCCCAGTGAGGATGTCCCAGTAGTCGAAGCCTGTAGGGGTTGATGTCAAGTGCCATTTGCCAATGATGGCGGTCTGGTAGCCCGCTTTCTGGAGCAGTTTCGGGTAGGTCTGCTGGCTCCCGTCAAAGGTGCGTGTGTTGTCGGTGAATCCGTTTTTGTGACTGTGCTTTCCCGTGAGCATGCATGCACGCGAGGGGCCGCTGAGCGAGTTGGCCACAAAACTCTCAGTGAACCTTACGCCGTGATTGGCAATCCAGTCGATGTTTGGGGTGTTCACAAATCGTTTGTCGTATGCGCTGATGGTTTGATAAGAGTGGTCGTCACTCATGATATAGAGAATGTTCATGGGCTTTTTTTGTTGCGCCAGTGCAGTTTGGGCCACACCGGCCGTAAGGGCCCCAATGACAAATACACAGTTTTTTAAATTTTCCATTGTAGAGATTTTATTGGTGTTCATTTATGATGCAAAGCTAAACCACAGGTGAGATAACTGCCCTATGGATGTCATACCCTCTCCTACTCAAAAATGTTCATTAGGCGTGTCATATTCCTGAAGAGTAGTAATTGTTGTGCAAAATTAACGATAATTATCTAATTCTGCAACATTATACCTAATAAATATGTTGTAGTCCTTCGTCAACCCCTGGTGATGCGTCCTCGTTCCAGGCAACTGGAACGCCCACCTGGCTTTGCCCAGGTACCCCCCCCCTTATTCCTCAATGTCTGCTATGAGATGGGTGTATTGGTTTGCAGACAGGTTGGTGGGGTTTCAAGAATATTTTCCTATAGACAGCCAAAAACTTTTAAAACTTCTTGCATATCTCCCAAAAAATTGCGAATATTGCAAGCCGAAAGGCATAACGTTGATCAAACTGATCTGTTTCTAGGCGTATAGAGTTTGGAAATCAGAGCAATATCATTGTTTCTAATAATATACTATTAACTTTTAAAAACACCATACAGTCGAATGACACTTCACAGGTTACAAGAAACGGCATACGTTGCCGGAGTCGCCCTCATTGCAGTGACTCCTGCTCTGGCAAAGAAATCAACGAAACCCAACATACTGTATATCATGTGCGATGACATGGGCTATGGCGACTTGGCATGCTACGGTCAGCCAAACATCAATACTCCCAATATCGACCGTATGGCCTCTGAGGGAATGCTCTTTACGCAGGCTTATGCAGGTGCTCCGGTAAGTGCACCCTCACGTGCCAGCATGATGACCGGACAGCATACCGGTCATACGGAGGTGCGTGGCAACAAGGAATATTGGAATCAATCTGCCCACGTGCGCTATGGCATCAATGACGACTATGCCGTTGTGGGTCAGCATCCCTACGATGCTAACCATATCATCGTACCAGAGATTATGAAAGACAACGGCTATCGTACCGGAATGTTCGGCAAATGGGCCGGTGGCTATGAGGGATCGGCCTCTACGCCCGATAAGCGCGGCATTGACGAGTTTTATGGTTATATATGTCAGTTTCAGGCTCATCTTTACTTCCCCAACTTTCTCAACGAGTACAGTTGCCAGCGTGGCGATACGGCTGTTCGACGTGTTGTGCTGACCGATAATATCAACTATCCCATGTTCGGCAAAGATTACGCTTTGAGGCCGCAGTATTCTGCCAAGCTGATACATGAGCATGCCCTGCAGTGGCTCGACAATCAGGATGCCGACCATCCTTTCTTCGGCATATTCACCTACACGCTTCCGCACGCCGAGTTGGCTCAGCCCGATGACTCGCTGCTCGAATATTATAAGGAGAAGTTCTTTGTCGACAAGACATGGGGTGGCCATGCGCCCAGCCGCTACAATGCCGTGGAGCATACCCATGCCCAATTTGCTGCAATGATTACTCGTCTCGACCAGTATGTGGGACAGATCTTTGCCAAGCTACGTGAGAAAGGACTCGACAAGAATACCATCGTCATCTTCACCAGCGACAACGGCCCACACGAAGAGGGTGGTGCCGACCCTGAGTTTTTCGGCAGAGATGGAAAGTTGCGTGGGCTCAAGCGGCAATGTTATGAGGGAGGCATACGTATTCCATTTATCGTGCGATGGCCTGGTCATGTGGCAGCAGGTGTGAAGAACGATCTGCAGATTGCTTTCTACGACCTCCTGCCAACCTTCTGCGACTTGGCGGGTGTGAAGAATTACGACAAGCGCTACCGTAGCAAGAAGTTGAAGACCGATTATTTCGATGGCATCTCCTTTGCACCCTCGCTGTTAGGCAAGGAAGGGCAAGTGAAGCATCAGCATCTCTACTGGGAATTCTCTGAAACCGACCAGATCGGTGTTCGTATGGGCGACTGGAAGCTGGTGGTGGTGAAAGGCCAGCCACGGTTGTACAACCTGGCCTCCGACTTGCACGAGGATGATGATATTGCTGCACAGCATCCAGACATCGTGAAGCAGATGGTAGATATCGTTTACCAAGAACATGTCGATAGTCAGCTGTTTCCCGTCACCTTACCCCAACGGCAGTGACCATCAGTTCACTATATAAGTGTCACTCATTCTTTAATTCCTTTCGGTTTATGAACAACAACAATCACAATCGTATCACTCCAGACCGTATCACCAGTCTTGCCTCCCACGAAGTCTTTGTGTTTGGCAGTAACGTGGCAGGTATGCATGGTGGGGGAGCCGCTCGCATGGCACTGCTTCATTTCGGTGCAGTCGTGGGCAACGGCGATGGAATGCAGGGACAGAGTTACGCCATACCCACCATGCAGGGTGGACCAGATACCATTGCTCCCTATGTAGACAAGTTTATAGCCTTCGCTCAGGCTCATCCAACACTCACATTTCTTGTAACACCCATTGGCTGTGGCATTGCCGGCTTCGTGCCCAGTGACATCGCGCCACTGTTCAGGCCTGCCATGAACGTTGAAAACATCCACTTACCCCAGAGTTTCTGGGATGTGTTGCTTTCTGCCCCACAAACCGAAAAAAGCAATCTGGACCCCCAAAGAGAGGTGAAGGTGCTTGTCGGCGAAGGTGGCGGGCAGGTGTTGGTCTTCGAGGATGGTGAGCAGGTTGGCGATCTCGACTTTGCCCTGAATGGGCAAGTGTTGTCCATCGACCATACTCATACCTACAAAGGGCATGAGGGAAAGGGCATTGCAAGCCTGTTGGTGCAGGCTGCCAACGACTATGCCTCCAACCAAGGGCTCAAGGTCCTTCCGATATGTTCTTACGCATGGGTATGGTATCAGAGACACCCGCAATACAATCACCTGCTCGACGAACATGCGGGAGAAGGGGTCTCATGTCGTATTAGATAACTTAATCTGTATCTGGTAGGTATTGATGGTTCGTTATATAGATTTCCAATGGACTGATTGACACGGCAATTGCATTGAAGACATGGATTATCCTGGCTTTGATGTCAGTCGCCAACACCCTTGCGGCGTGTCGTCCATGGTCTTGCGGCGTTGTGTCCATAGTCTTAACGTGTTGCGACTATTGCCTTATCATGTTGTGTTTCGACTCGAACCACGGTCTACTTCGACTCGAACCACGGTCTACTTCGACTCGAACCACGGTCTACTTCGACTCGAACCACAGGTCCGGTGATTACTGGACAAATATTGAAAAGTACCGAACCGCATCATGGATCGTATCGACTGGGAGGCTCAAAGCTATCGATACCTTGAAGCTGCAAGGAACGGATGTCGTATGATGCCTGCCGTCTGGATGGCTGAAAAAAACAGCAGCCAGAGAGCTGACTCTCTGGCTGCTGCCATAATAATATGTTTTTTACCTATTGAAATTCGATGTTAAGCACAACCGTAAGATCCTCCACGCAGAAGTGCGTCTCCATACTGTTTCATGCACTCTACATAACTCTTGAGGAATCGGGTCAAAGCTTTCTTGATGTTACCATACAATCTTTTCATACCTTGTTTCCTTTCTACATTTTTAGGGTTAAATTACTTCTTGCTTTTTTTGTGTCTGGTCAACGTTAGAATCAACAGAACAATTACTTGTTCATGCTGATCTTGTTGTTAACGTTCACAGCCTGTGCAGCTATCGCTACCACAACGGCTAAAATAATCATTACTGTTACCATAATCTTTTTACCTTTTTCTTAATCTTCTAAATGGAGCTTTGTTCTTATTGCTCCTGTTATCCTGTAATATGTCTTTATCTTTTTGACAATGCAAAGTTACGGCCTTTTTCCGTATTTCACAACGAATGGTGCTGTTAAGGTCAATAAAACACTAAATAAATGACGTGTGTCAAGTATAGCCCTTTTTGTACTTGATGCAGGTCAAGGAGATGAGGGAGTGGTGGGTTTATAGCTAAGTCATGAGGTATTATGAGGGTAAAAAAAGCCGGGAAACACGTCTTGTTGTGGTTCCCGGCCTTTTGTCCTGCTATAAGGTGGGTTCTATTAATTACCACCGAAATCAAATCATAAAATCCTGGGGTACGTTTTGCCATCTTTCGGCCTCTCTTCGGCTCAAATTGCAAGTTTGCTCAGTCGTTATGCCCGCATAACTCCTTCGTTCACTTGCAATTTGACCTCGAAGATAGTCTCGAAAGCTGACAAAGCTAATTAATAGAACCCACCATAAATAATAATAGGTGTAAGACGATTCACAGGGATGACAGCCCCTGCCTTATACCTGTTGGAAGTGTTTATTCGGCTGCAATGCACTCGATTTCCACACGAGCGTTCTTGGGCAGCGTCTTCACAGCCACGGCAGAACGTGCAGGAAATGGTGTCTCAAAGAACTGGGCATAGACCTCGTTCATCTCTGCAAAGTCGGCCATGTCGGCCAGAAAGACCGTGGTCTTGACCACCTGGCTCATTTTCAGTCCTTCTGCCTCAAGGATGCTCTTCATATTGGTAAGACTCTGGCGAGTCAGTTCTTTGATGCCGCCTTCTGCAAAATTGCCAGTTGCTGGGTCTACGGGTAATTGTCCGCTCACGAAAACGAGGTTTCCGGCATGAATAGCCTGGCTGTAGGGGCCAATGGCTGCGGGCGCTTTGTCTGTTGTAATTGCGTTCATTGTACTTTGTTATATTAAAAGTTCGACGTTCTATTTGCAAAAGTAGGAAAATGTTTTGATTTGCAGTTTAACATCAGATAAAAAAATGTCTGCATCCGCCTATTGTCGTTGACCTTCACTTGTGCATTTGAATGAGCTGCAGGCATCAATAGCATCTCTTCAAAGGTATTGGAGTGGGAGCGCTACTGCGAGCCAGATGCGGATTGGGCTGCCTGGCGCGAAATCTCAATTTTATTTGAATTGTTTGGTATAATCAAATTTTATATTTACTTTTGCTTTTCAAAATATAACACATCAAATGAGATATGCTTTCGTAACAGGCGCTTCCCGCGGCATTGGTAAGGCGGTAGCCATGGCCCTCGCGGCGCAGGGTTTTCCTGTTGTCATCAACTATCGCAGCAATGATGCGGCTGCCCAAACGACTGTGGATGAGATTGAAGCGGCAGGTGGTCAGGCTGAACTACTGAAGTTTGACGTAGGGGACGGCGAAGCAGCGGAGAAAGCTCTTGCTGGCTGGGCCGAACGCCATCCTGACGACTACGTGGCTGTTCTGGTAAACAATGCAGGCATCAGGCGTGACAATTTGTTGATATTTATGCAGGACGAGGAATGGCAAGAGGTACTTCAGACCCCACTCAACGGTTTTTTCTTTGTCACTCGTCGGCTGATGAAAGACATGCTCACCCATCGTGACGGGCGCGTCATCAACATCGCGTCGCTTTCGGGTATCAAAGGCTTACCCGGCCAGACCAACTATAGTGCTGCCAAGGCGGCACTTATCGGGGCTACCAAGGCCTTGGCCCAAGAGGTGGCAAGACGCAAGGTGACGGTGAATGCTGTTGCTCCGGGATTCATAGAGACAGACATGACAAGTGACCTTGATGCCAAAGATCTTGGCAAAGTCATTCCGATGGGGCGCTTCGGAAAGCCCGACGAGGTGGCTGCCTTAGTGGCTTTTCTGGCAAGCGACAAAGCCGCATATATTACCGGGCAGGTCATCCAAATCAACGGAGGACTATATACGTAGTGAGTGGGGTTGCAGGAGGGCTGGATTGTTGATGTGTGAACAGGCTGATATTGATTTGCAATGGAAAGAAGAGTTGTGATTACAGGCATGGGTATCTGGTCGTGCCTCGGAACCAATAAAGAAGAAGTAAGCGAGAGTCTGCGACTTGGCAGATGTGGCATCGGGATTGACGAAGACCGTATACAGTACGGTTACCAGTCGCCGTTGACGGGGCTGGTGCCCCAACCCAAGTTGAAGGGCTTGCTGCATCGCCGTTTGCGCGTGGGTATGGCCCAGGAGGGAGAGTATGCCTTTATGGCCACCCGAGAGGCATTCGCCCAAGCCGGCATCGACGACGCCTTTCTTGATGCCAATGAGATGGGCGTGATCTTTGGAAACGACTCCTCGGCCAAGTCGGTTATTGAGGCGGCGCATATCATGGACCAGGAGCACGACACCCAGATGTTGGGTTCTGGCTACATCTTCCAGAGCATGAACTCTACGGTGAACATGAACCTAAGTGCCATTTTTCGGTTGCGGGGCATCAATTTCTCGGTGAGCTCGGCCTGCGCCAGCGGTAGCCACAGCATAGGGCTGGGCTACCTGCTCATCAAGCAGGGACTCCAAGACCGCATCCTCTGCGGAGGTGCACAAGAGGTAAACTATTTCAGCATGGCAACCTTCGATGCGCTGGGGGCTTTCTCCAAGCGGGTGGACGAACCGTTGAAGGCATCGCGTCCCTTCGACCGCGACCGCGACGGTCTGGTGCCCAGCGGTGGTGCTGCAGCAGTGGTGCTGGAAGACTATGAGAGTGCAGTGCGCCGCGGGGCCCCCATCTTGGCTGAGGTGAAGGGCTACGGCTTCTCGTCGAACGGCGGCGGCATTTCAGAGCCGTCAGATGATGGTAGCGCCATTGCCATGGCACGAGCCATGAAGATGGCGGGTATGGAGCCTGATGGCATAGATTATGTCAATGCCCATGCCACGAGTACGCTCCAGGGTGATATGTTTGAGGCCATAGCCCTTAATCGGCTGTTTGGCGGCAAGCACGCATGGATCAGCAGCACGAAGGGCATGACAGGGCATGAGTGCTGGATGGCAGGAGCCTCTGAAGTGGTGTATAGCGTGCTGATGATGCAGCATCATTTTATTGCCCCAAATATCAACTTTGAGAATGCCGACGCATACAGCGAGCCCTTGCATCTGGCCACCGAGACCCAGGAGGCTGAGCTGAATACGGTGTTGAGCAACAGCTTTGGCTTCGGCGGCACAAACTCGGCGCTCGTCCTTAGCAAGATAGCCCAGCATTGGTGAATACCCCAGCCCAGCTCAGGATACAAAAATGCTTTCAATCTTTATCAACTATAACCCATGTATCTAGCCCCATCTTTGGAAGAACGATATACCCATGAGCCCTTATCGGCTCGAGATGCACAGCGCGCAGCTGAGTTCATAGCCTTTGGCCCCATGGTGTTCGAGGTCTCGCGTATCATGGTCAAATGGGGTATTCTCGACCTTCTTCGTGACGAGGAGCTCACGATAGAAGAGATTGCCTCGCGTGTGTCTTGCAGCACCTATGCTGCTAAATGCCTGCTGGAGGCATCGCTCACCATAGGCACTGTGCTGGTGAATCCGGCGACCAACCGTTTCAGCATTTCAAAGACAGGATGGTTTCTGGTCAACGACCCCGCCACCCGTGTGAATCTGGATTTCAACCATGATGTGAACTACATGGGTATGTTCAACCTTGAGGAGGCGTTGAAGGAAGGACGCCCAGCGGGATTAAAGCATCTTGGCAACTGGGCAACCATTTATGAAGGCTTGTCGCAGTTGCCCGAGAATGTGCAAAAGAGCTGGTTTGCCTTCGACCATTTCTATAGTGACAGCTCATTTGCTGAAGCGTTGCAGATTGTATTCAAACGTCAGCCAAAGACGTTGCTCGACGTGGGTGGAAACACCGGACGCTGGGCTATGCAGTGTGTGGAGCATGATGCCCTCGTGCAAGTCACGGTGATGGATCTGCCCCAGCAGCTCGACATGATGCGTGAGGCCACTCACGGCAAGCCGGGCGCTGAGCGTATCAATGGCTTTGGCACTGACCTGCTGAATCCTTCCAATCCTTTCCCCACAGACAGGCATTACGATGCCATCTGGATGAGCCAGTTTCTTGATTGTTTCGGCGAGGCGGAGATTCTTAGTATTCTTGAGCGTGCCGCAAAGATTATGGATCCACAGTCGACGCTGTATGTCATGGAGACGCTATGGGATCGTCAGCGCTTCGAGCCGGCAGCCTTCTGCCTCACACAGACCAGCCTGTACTTCACGGCAATGGCCAATGGCAACAGCAAGATGTATCATAGTGAGGACCTGGTACGACTTATCGAGAAGGCCGGACTGAAGGTACTATGTATTCATGACCATCTGGGACAAGGACACTCGGTCATCGAAGCCGGGATTTGAGTAGCGCCTATCATTCACATATCATATAATAAAAGAAAGTTTATGACAAGACAAGAGATTGAGGAAAAGGTTAACGAGTTTTTGATTGACGACCTCGAGATTGACGAAGAAAAGATTGCACCCGAGGCGCTTCTCAAAGACGATCTCGATATCGACTCGCTCGACTTTGTTGACATAGTTGTCATCGTCGAGAAGAAGTTCGGTTTTAAGATCAAGCCTGAGGAGATGGCAGGCGTAAAGACGCTCAGCCAGTTTTATTCCTATATTGAAAGCAAGGTAGGCGACCAATCATGATGGTGTGATGGCAGAGCGGCAATGGAGAGGAAAGACGGCCGGTGGGCGATGGATGCATCGTTGGCTTATCGGTAGCACAAAGGTGATACCCTTGCCGATGCTTTATGCCTTTGCCGCGGTTTGTGTCATACCTTTTTGCATGCTTTTCTCGCATAAGGGATACATCGCTGCATATCATTTCTTCCGTCGGCAGATGGGGCAGGGGGTATGGCAGTCGTTCTGGAACACCTACCTGAATCATTGTCGTTTCGCACAGGTCATCATTGACCGTTTCCGCATTTATGGCGGCGGACGGTTTGACTTCGACATCGACAACTACGAGTGTTTCCAACAGCTGGCACAGGGCAGACAGGGCTTCGTCATCCTCAGTGCCCATGTTGGTAACTACGAGGCTGCTGGCTATGCGCTGGTGTCTAATGACAAACGATTCAACGCGCTGGTCTACGGCGACGAGGCAGAGATCGTGATGCAAAACCGGTGGACGCTGTTTTCTGCCAATAACATCCGCATGATTCCGGTGGAATCCGATATGAGCCATCTTTTCGAGATAAGCAATGCGTTGGCCAACGGCGAGATCATGAGTATTCCGGCCGACCGTATATTTGGAAGTCCGCGTACCGTGAGGTGCCGCTTGATGGGGGCAGAGGCTTCGTTTCCCGTTGGGCCTTTTGCCACGGCATGTCAGCGCGACGTACCGGTACTGACCATTCATGTAATGAAGACAGGTCTGCACCGGTATCGCATATATATCAAGACCCTTGCCCATACAGAGGGGCCGATGAGACAACGCATACAACACCTGGCGGGACAATATGCGGCGACACTTGAAGAGGTGCTGTACAAACATCCCACCCAATGGTTTAATTATTATGAATTCTGGAACTGATAGTCAACCTGCCCTGCACGACATCGGCATTCATGAGCTCCTGCCGCAGCGCGAGCCTTTTGTGATGGTCGATGCACTGACGCTCATCACTGAGCGACAGACGGCCACTCGCTTCCTGGTACGGCCAGAGAATATTTTTGTAGAGGCCGGCCGTCTCGATGCCGCCGCGCTGGCAGAGAATATGGCACAGACGTGCTCTGCCCGACTGGGCTATATCAACAAGTATATCTTGAAACGGGGCATACAGATTGGCTATATAGGTGCCATACGCAACATGAAGGTAGTTTCCACACCCCATGTGGGCGATGTGCTTGAGACTACTGTCGACTTGCTAGAGGAGGTCATGGGCATGACGCTGGTGCAGGCCTGCATAAGCGTTGGGGGCAGGGAAATTGCTTCGGCCGAGATGAAGATAGCACTCGCTGAGGAGACAGAAAATATATCAACCGAATAATGATTGCATGTGT
The DNA here is from genome assembly GCA_041856205.1 of Prevotella sp. Lineage (GTDB taxonomy): Bacteria > Bacteroidota > Bacteroidia > Bacteroidales > Bacteroidaceae > Prevotella. Next base: position 17,558 of record JBHAFS010000125.1, on the reverse strand, counting down.
GGCAGACAACATCACCTCTCCACTGGGCATGAGCACTGCGGAGAACTATGCGGCGGTGAAGTCGGGACAATCCAGACTGTGCCGTTACGAGGGCGTCATGGATATCCCTGAGCCGTTTGCCGCCTCGTTGTTCACCGAGCAACAATGGGCGGAGCTGCCACACTATGGCGAGTACAGTCGTTATGAGCGCTTGCTCATTCATACCGTGTCCGAGGCCTTGAGCCACACTCATATCGATGTGTCCTCACAGCGCGTCATCTTTGTCATAAGTACAACCAAGGGTAATGTAGCGTTACTCGAATCAAACGACAGCAGTTTTTCATCGCAGCAAGGCCATGAGAGGTTGCTGTTGGGGCAGGCCTCACTGGCCGTAAGTCGGTATTTCGATAATCCCAATATGCCTGTCACGGTCAGTAATGCCTGCATTTCAGGGCTTTCGGCACAGCTGGTTGCCAAGCGAATGTTGGACAGTGGGCACTACGATGTGGCTGTGGTCTGTGGAGCTGATGTCCTTTCGCGTTTCATCATAGCCGGTTTCCTCTCGCTCAAGGCGGTATCGACGCAGCCTTGTAGACCGTTCGATATCGAGAGAAACGGATTGAACCTGGGCGAGGCAGCAGCCTGTATGATCTACCAACGCTTAGACAACAGCGGCTCAGGTCACTGGGTGGCAGTAAGGGGAGCGATGCGCAATGATACCTGGCATATCTCTTCGCCAGCACCCAATGGCGAGGGCTGCTACAGGGCTTTGCAAGATGTGATGCAAGGTTGGTCGGCCGATGCGTTGGCATGTGTCAATGCGCATGGTACGGCAACGCTGTTCAACGATGAGATGGAGGCGGTGGCCATCGACAGGGCAGGCCTTTCGACGGTGCCAGTCAATTCGTTGAAAGGATATGTCGGGCATACGCTGGGCGCTTCTGGCCTGCTTGAAAGCATCCTCACCATGCATGCCGTGGACGATGGCATGGTATTGGGAACACGTGGCTTTGACGAACTTGGCGTATCAAAAGGGGTGAATATCTCGGCTGAACACCGGTCTACTGACAAGCGTAGTTTTGTCAAACTGTTGTCAGGCTTTGGCGGTGGCAATGCTGCCATGCTGTTTCAGAAGGAGGTGCGCGCATGAAGGTAAGAAATCATGTCATTCTGACCCCACGGACAATCAATCTGGATGGAAAGAATATCGAAGTAAGGGAGCAGGGGCTGGCCCTGTTGAAGGCTGTCTATCAAGAGCGTATCGGCGGATATCCAAAGTTCTATAAGATGGATGTTCTCAGTAAGCTGGGCTTCGTCGCTTCAGAACTGCTCCTGCAACAGGATCATGATTCTCTGTCGGTTGAGCATGAGAACCTGATGGGTGAACATGGTTCCTGCAGTGGACGTGAAGATCGTGCCATAGTACTCTTTGGCAGCAGTGGCAGCTGCTATAGTGATGCCCGCTTCCAACAAACAATTGGCTGTCAAACCGACTACTATCCCAGTCCTGCTGCCTTCGTTTACACTTTGCCCAATATTGTTACCGGCGAGATTGCCATACGCCACCATTATTATGGCGAGACGTGCTATATGGCCTTGCCGGAAAAAGATACAGAACTGATGATGCAGCTTGCGGAGCAGACCCTGACCGACGACACCACCACCAGTGTGGTATGCGGATGGCTGGATGCCTTTGACGAGAACCATTTTGAAGGAGAATTGTGGTTAATAGAAAAAGACTAAAAAAAATAATATGGAACTGAAGGAAGAACTGAAAGACAAGATTATCAAAGCGCTCAACCTCGAAGAGGTGAAGCCAGAAGATATTGATGATAACGCTCCGCTCTTCGGAGACGATGGGCTGGGGCTCGACTCTATTGATGCCCTTGAACTCATCGTATTGCTCGAAAAGGAATATGGTATCAAGGTGAAGGATCCCAAGGCTGGCAAAGACATCTTCAAGAGCATTGAAGTGATGGCAGGCTTTGTTGAACAAAACAGAACCAAATAGTTTTGAAAAGACGAGTAGTGATAACAGGTGCCGGTGTCATCTCGGCCATAGGCAATGACATGAGCCAGACGCTCGACCAACTGAAGAAAGGGCAGTCGGGTATTGGGGCTGTGCGCTATCTCAATACTCAGCATCACGAATATCCTGTGGGTGAGGTCAAGCTGAGCAATGACCAGCTGAAGCAACGACTGGACCTGCCGCAGCACAGACAGGTATCGCGGACAACATTGCTGGGAATAACCGCCCTTAAAGAAGCCCTTGCTGGGGCATGTCTGTCTTCACAGTCGTTGGCGCTGGTCTCGGGCACTACGGTGGCAGGAATGGATATCACCGAAGGGGTCTATCCTGACGCATTGACAAAAGAGGTCATCAGCCGGCACGATTGCGGTGGCAATACAAACGAGATAGCCGACTATTTTGGGGTATTCGATTTTACGACCACCTCATCTACCGCGTGCAGTTCCGCCCTCAATGCCATCATCTTCGGGGTAAGGCTCATCCAGAGTGGTTTGCGCGATATCGTGGTTGTTGGCGGCACCGAGTCGCTGTCACGTTTCCATCTCAATGGCTTCAAATCGTTGATGATCTTGGATGAGTCACCCTGCAAACCGTTTGATGCTCACCGAAAGGGGCTCAATCTGGGTGAAGGGGCAGCATACCTTGTTTTGGAGTGCGAGCAGTCGGCGAGGCGACGGGGAGTGACGCAGTTGGGGGTGATAGCGGGAGTGGGTAATTCCTGCGATGCTTTCCACCAGACAGCCTCGTCAGCCGACGGTGAGGGGGCTTATCTGGCCATGACAAAAGCCTTGACTTCGGCTGGCCTAATGCCAGAAGATATCGACTATATCAATGCCCATGGTACGGCAACACCCAATAACGATGCCAGTGAAAGCGAAGCCTTGCGACGTGTATTTGGCAATCATTTGCCACCGGTATCTTCTACCAAGGGATTGACCGGCCACACCACAAGTGCCTGCGGGAGCATAGAAGCCGTCTTCAGCCTCCTGGCACTGCACCATCAATTCATTCCTGGCAATGTCGGCTTTGCCAGTCCTGATCCAGAGTGTATCATCCCTTATATAGGTGGAGATGAACAACCACGGCTCAGGTATGTGGCCTGCAATGCCTTCGGATTCGGGGGTAACGATTCAACCATCATCCTTGGGACCTATGGAGAATAAGGTATATGTCATTGCCGTTGCGCAAGATATTCCCGAAGAGGATTACCGCAACTATGTCAGTCCGATGAAGACTCGGCGATACAGCCGTCTACTGAAGCGGGCCCTCGTAACAGCACTCAAGTGTATGCAGGACAGTGGTATTGAGCATCCTGATGCAATCATCAATGGCACAGCTTTAGGCAGCCTGGAGGAGAGTGAGCACATACTCAACGGACTGGTGAACGAGGGAGAAGCGGTGAGTATGCCAACACAGTTCATGCTTTGTACCCACAACGCTGTGGCATCGCTTATTGCTATCCACACGCACAATGTGGGATACAACAATACCTTCAGTCAGGGCAACGTGTCGTTCGAGAGTGCTATGCTTGACGCGTTTCTGCAACTGAAGGCAGGGTGCATCAGACATGCACTGGTTTGCGCCAATGATGATCTGACCGATAGGATGAAACAAAAGATGCAAGAATGTGGTCTTACTGTAAGTGAGAATCTCAACAGGAGCCTTGCGGTCATGTTGTCTTCCGAACCCGGCGAGCGGCCATTGTACGAGATTACCAATGTGACGATCACACATCATCCGGGTGATGATACAGGACATATAGAATATGTGAAGCTATGCGATTGATAATGATATCTATTCTCCAGAGCTTGCTGCTCTGTGGTGGGCAGGTGTTGCTGAAATATGCGCTCGGCAGGATGGGCATCTTCTCCTGGTCGTGGGCTTTTCTTGTTTCCCAGCTCACCAATTGGTGGTGGTTGGGATGCGGACTATGCTATCTTTCGGCGACCATCCTTTGGATGTATATCATCAAAACCTTCCCATTCTCCATGGCCTATCCCATGATCTCCATGAGTTATATATTCGGGATGTTCGCGGCTATGTTCTTCTTTCATGAGAGTGTTCCAATGACCCGTTGGGCAGGTGTGCTGTTCATCATGGCGGGATGTGTGTTGGTAGCAAAATAGATTGTGATGAAAAGATTGTTCGTTATATTTCTAACTGTTCTGGCGTCAAGCCATTTGCTGTGTGCGCAGTCGCTGCGTAAGGTGTCGGCAGCAGAAAGCCGCAAGATGGTGAGTACCATCAATCGGAAAATTGCTGGGCTGAGGCAGCTCAATGCCAGCTTTGTTCAGGAAAGCAACCTGTCTTTTATGGACGACAAGGCCATTTCCAAGGGTTTGATGTCCTACTCTGTTAAGGATGGTCTGACCTGGCAATACAATTTTCCTTACAACTTCACTCTGTATATCAATAAGGACAAGGTGGTGACCAAGAGCGGGAGCCATACGCAGCACATCGATCTGAAGAGCAACAAGATGTTTAGCAACATAGCCACTATGATGATGAACTGTATATCGGGCAAGAGCCTGACGAGTGGCAGCGAGTTTAAAGTTACGATGTATGACAGCAAGACCCACTGGGTGGCCTTCCTCTATCCCGTGAAGGCTGATTTCAAGAAGATGTTCAAGGTGATTCATTTGCATTTCAATCTCCAAAGGAGTTTGGTTGACAAAGTGGAGTTGCTTCAATCCAATGGTGACAGTATTATCATCTCACTGTATGACCTCAAAGTACAAAGTCGCCTATGAAACTGTTAGGAACCATGTTTTCGGTGTTGGGCATAGAAGGAAACGACTGGCATGTCGCCTTGCATCCCGACCATGTCATCTACGGAGCTCATTTCCCTGGGCACCCCATCACGCCTGGGGTATGTATCTTATCCCTCTTGGTCGAACTGCTTGAGCAGCACCACGGCAGGCCCCTGACACTCGTTGAAGTGAAGAACCTGAAGTTCATTTCACCGATCTCCCCATTGAAAGCACCAGAGATCACTGTTACCTTCCAAAAGGTGGAAATAGAGGAGGGGAGGATGATAGCCAGAGGTTTTATATCCACCAGTGAGAAGACATGTACAAAATTCTCAATCCTCTTACGCCAATGACAGCCCACATGACCGAAACAATGCGGAAAGAACGCATCTGTTGCATCGTGCCAACTTACAACAACGCCGGCACCATCTTGGATGTACTACGCAGAATCCAGCCATTCACCCATCAGCTTATCGTGGTGAACGATGGCTGCACAGACCACACTCCTGAACTTCTCAGAGATGCCGGGCTGGAAGGACTTACTGTGGTAGATTTCAAGAAGAACCGGGGTAAGGGCGATGCCCTCAAAGCAGGGTTTGCCAAGGCCATCCAGATGGGTTACGAATATGCCATCACGTTGGATGCCGACGGACAACATTTCCCTGAAGATCTGCCGTTGTTTATACAGGCCTTCGAGAACAACCCTGGTGCCTTGATTGTCGGGGCTCGCAATTTGAATCCTGACCATATGCGGCGGGGCAGTAATTTTGCCAATAAGTTCTCTAATTTCTGGTATCATTTCCAGACGGGTATCCGCTTGGAAGACACGCAGAGCGGATACCGGCTCTACCCCCTGTCGATGCTCGATGCAGGATGGATTGTAACTTCGCGCTACGAGAGTGAATTGGAATTTCTGGTCTATGCGGCATGGCATGGTGTGAAAGTGGTGACCATTCCGATTCGTGTGTATTATCCCCCAAAGTCTGAAAGAGTGAGCAGTTTCCGGCCTTTCTGGGACTTTATGCGCATCACCCTCTTGAATATCGTTCTCACAACGGGTGCTGTGTGCTATTATTTGCCGGCCAGGATGATTAGGAAACTTCGGAAAAATAAAGACATCGATGTATAGTTTTTTTCTGAACATATACGATATTTTAGTCAGGTACAGACGGTGGGCCTCAGTGTTGCTTCTACTTCTACTTGCCTTGATGGGATGGCTGGCTTTGCAAGTCAACTACGAGGAAGACATTTCTAAGTTTTTGCCTCAAGACCCAAAGCGCGAGAAGTATCAGGCTATCTACAAGCAACTCTCCGCACAGGATAAGATTGCTGTAATCTTTACTTCCACTGATGATTCCCATCCGGCCAGTGACGACACCCTTGAGATGGCTATGGCCGAGATGGGGAGGCGGCTGGAAGCCTTAAGGCTGACAAGGCATCTGCAGGTAACGGTCGATGAGGCCCATCTACAGGCCATGACCGACTTTATCTATCAGCATATCCCATATTTCCTCCAATCGTCTGACCTGCAACGCATCGATTCTCTGCTCAGCACACCAGGGTATATAGATCGGCAGATGCGGCTCAACCGTCAGATGCTGATGACACCGATGGGCGGTATGATGATGTCCACCCTGAAGTATGACCCCCTACACTTATTTACTCCTGTGGTAGAGCGTCTTCGGAGGAGTGGAATGGCGAACGGACAGTATCAGCTGGTCGATGGCTATTTGTTCTCTCACGATGGAAAGTATTCCATGATTACCTTTGATACACCTTACGGTGCAAGCGAGACTCACCACAATGCCATGCTGGCCGACTCGCTGGAGGCGATGTCTAAGGCTGTGGAACAGCAATATCCTCAGGTCAGTATCTCTGCGATAGGTGCACCGCTGGTAGCGGTCACCAATGCCCAACAGATCAAGGCCGATGCCCTGATGTCTGTTTCTATTGCCGTGATACTTATTCTCATTGTACTGATCTGGCACTATCGACGAGTGCAAGACATCCTCTGGATCGTGGCCGCTTTGCTTTTCGGGTGGCTTTTTGCCTTGGCGGGCATGGCTCTTTTCAGCGATTCTGTGTCAATCATTGTTTTGGGTATAGGGTCGGTTATCATCGGCATTGCCATCAATTATCCCCTCCATTTCCTCGACCATCTCCGCGAGGCCTCCGACCGACGTGCTGCGCTGCGTGACATGCTGCCTCCGCTTCTCATCGGTAACATCACCACCGTCGCCGCCTTCCTCTGCCTGATATGGCTCGATGCCCAGGCGATGCGCGACCTGGGACTCTTTGGGGCGCTGATGCTCATCGGCACCATCTTCTTTGTTCTGGTATTCCTTCCCTTGTATGTGAAGAACTGTCATCAGAAGCCTCACGTCATATCTTTTAGCAAATTCCGCCTACCCAAGGTTCCATATCTGCTGCCAGTTGTTGTCATCCTGACGGTCATACTTGGCTATTTCTCGCTGCAGACATCATTTGATGATGACCTCTCTCACATCAATTACATGACTGCAAGGCAACGAGCCGACATGCAGCTGTTGTCTTCGGCTGTCAAGTCGTCGCCCGTGTACGTGGTTATCGAGGCCAATAGCCTTGAACAGGCTTTGACAAAAGACCAGCGCATCAGACAGAAGTTAGAGTCAATAAAAGATACACACGTGGAAGGACTTGGTAGTCTGTTGTCGAATCAGGTGAATCAGAAACATCAACTGCTGCTTTGGGCGACTCTAAAGAAGAGGCATCCAGAACTGCTCACGACGTTTGAGTCGGCATGTGCCAAGATGGGCTTCTCGGGCAACGCATTCTCTCCGTTTGTAGAACTCATGGAAGCCGACAGGCAACCGTTGCCGTTAGAGCATTTCAAGCCCATCACAGATATTTACACCGGTAGGTATATCCTTGCAGGAACCCATGGAGTACGACTGGTCAATTACCTGACTACCACGAATGAAGACCAGGTCAAGGCTCTGGTCGACGGTGCGTTCAGCAGCAAAGACCTCAGCAACCAACTGGTTGGGGTCCTCAACAATTCGTTCAACTACGTGGGACTGGTCTGTGGTTTCGTCGTTTTCTTCTTCCTCTGGTTGTCGTTCGGTAAGCTCGAACTTTCGCTTATGACTTTCCTGCCACTGGCTGTGTCTTGGTTATGGATACTGGGGCTAATGCATCTGTTTGGCGTACAGTTTAATATCGTGAATATTATCCTTGCCACCTTCATCTTCGGACAAGGAGACGACTACAGCATCTTCATGACCGAGGGACTGCTCTACGAGCATACCACAGGCCGTAAGCGACTGGCCTCGTACAAGCATAGCGTATTCTTTTCTGCCATTTTGATGTTCATCGGCATTGGTTGTCTGGTGTTTGCCCGCCATCCGGCTTTGCGCTCATTGGGCACCGTGACCATCATCGGCATGGTGACAGTGGTATTCATGGCCTATTACCTCTCACCACTGGTCTTCGGGTGGCTGACCCGTGCCAGTGAGGCAGGACAATATGCTAAGCATCAGAGCTTCGTCACACATCCCTTCCCGTTGACGCTCAAGCGACTGGGCTATTCGCTCTACACCATACTATTCTTCCTCGTATTCATGTATCTAGGGGCACTGCCGTACACCTGGCTCCTATTCCATTTGCACAAAGAGAACGATGAATTGCATCGTCGTTACCATCGAGCCATTCAGCGCACTGCCCGTTTCATGCTCAAGGTCATCCCGGGACTGAAGTACCACTTCGACAACAGCGTGGGCGAGACCTTCAGCAAGCCTGCCGTCATGATTTGCAATCACCAGAGCCATCTCGACATCATCAGTTTGTTGTGTCTCACCCCGAAGCTCGTCATCGTAACCAACAACTGGACCTGGAATAATCCGTTCTATGGGTCGGTGCTGCACCATGGCGACTTTCTGCCCGCGACAGCAGGTATGGAGGAGAATATGCCCAAGCTGCGTGCACTTTACGAGAAAGGCTACAGCATCCTTATCTACCCGGAGGGTACACGCAGCGAAGACTGTAGCATTATGCGTTTCCACAAAGGAGCGTTCTATCTGGCACATGCCTTGGGTGCCGACTTGCTGCCGATGTATGTGCATGGACCGGGATATGTGCTTCCCAAGAAAGACTTCATGTTACGCGAGGGAGATATCTACGTAGAAGCCGGGCATCGTGTTCGCTTTGGCCGTTATGACGATCAGGGGCTTGAGGCCAATGCTGCCATCCTGGACATGACCCATCGCATGCGTCGACAATATCAGGAACATTATGCCGAGTTGTGCCGGCGCATTGAGACTCCTGCCTACCTGCGGCGTTACCAACGCCTTCGCGATTACTATAAGTTGCGTGACGGTGGGGCAGAATTGGCATAGATGACAAACGAAAAGCGACGTAGCGGTAGCAGAGCAATGGATAAGGAAATGAAGAAGGTCATCATCATAGGAAGTGGGCTGGGAGGTCTCTCCTGCGGGGTCGTTCTGGCAAAGAACGGCTATGGGGTCACCGTGCTGGAGCAAGGAGCCCAAGTGGGCGGCTGTCTGCAATGCTTCAACAGGCAGGGTGTGAAGTTCGAGACGGGCATGCATTTCATCGGTTCGGCCGCCAAGGGGCAAACCCTTCAGCGACTCTTCAGGTATTTGGAGATTGACGTCAAACTCTCGCAACTCGATCCATCGGGCTATGAGGTGATTTCTTTGAATGGAGAACGCTATACCTTTGCCACAGGCCGCGAGCGTTTCATAGATACCCTGGCAAATCAATTCCCCGACCAACGTGAAAACCTCAGTCGACTATGGGATATCATCGACCATGTGGCGAAAGCCTCTTCGCTTCACTCGTTGCGTCACACCGAGACCGATGCGGCCCTTGATACACAGTATCAGCTGCGATCTATCAACGATGTGCTGCAGGATGTTATCTCTGATGCCCGGCTGCGTGAGGTGCTCGTAGGCAATCTGCCACTCTATGCGGCAGAATGGGACAAGACGCCGTTCTCCACCTATGCTTTCATCATGGATTTCTATAATCAGAGTGCATGGCGCGTGGTGGGGGGCAGCGACCATGTGGCACTGGCACTGGTCGACACCCTGAACCGATATGGCGGACAAGTACTTACTCGAAAGAAGGTTGTTTCTGTAGAATGCAACGACAGTCATGCCACGGGCGTGACCTGTGCCGACGGTAGTCATTATGCTGCCGACTTAGTGATTGCCGACATTCATCCGGCACGTCTGATGGAGCTTGTCGCCTCACCGTTACTCCGGCCGGCCTACCGTCAGCGCATTGCCGCCTTGCCCGAGACTGTGGGAGGTTTTGCCATATACATCCGTTTCAATGAGAACCGTGTGCCATATATGAATCACAACTTCTACAGCTACCGGCAAGGTAGTCCGTGGCATTGCGAGCGCTATACGGCCGACAACTGGCCAATGGGATATCTCTATATGCACTTCTGTGATAGTGATGGCCAGGCATACGCCCGCAGCGGAGTCATCTTGAGCTATATGCGCATGGAGGAGGTGGAGAAGTGGAAAGGTACATCCAGAGGGCACCGGGGGAATGACTACCTGCGGTTCAAGCAAGCTCATGCCGAACGGCTGCTCGATGTGGTAGAGCGCGACTTCCCTGATCTGCGCTCACAAATTGAAGATTATGAGACCAGCACCCCACTTACTTACCTCGACTATACCGGTACAGAGGGTGGGTCCATGTATGGCATCGCCAAGGACATCACCCGTGGGGTGGCGGCCCGCGTGCATCATCGTACCAAGATTCCCAACCTGATGCTCACGGGCCAGAATATCAACAGTCATGGTATCCTCGGCGTACTTGTCGGCACATTGGTGACCTGCGGCGAGGTGCTGACGAGTGAACGGATTTTCCAACAGATTGCCGATGCACAATAACAGAGAAGTATATATACTTGGTGGCGGACTGGGTGGTCTGTTCACTGGTGCTATTCTGAGCAAGAACGGGTATCGTGTCACGGTGCTCGAGAAAAACGACACGGCTGGCGGCGGACTGCAGACATTCCGTCGTTGCGGGGTAGAGTTTGAGACGGGCATGCACATTCTTGGCGGGCTACGCCAAGGTGGGGTTGTCCGCCGGTTGCTCAGCTATCTGGGAATCTTCACCGGGCTCGACCTTCACGATGTCGATGCTTCGTGCATGGACCAAGTGTACTATCTCGTTGACGGGAAGACCTATAACATACCCGAGGGAAAAGAAAACTTCATCAGCTACTTCCTGTCTGAGTTTCCGACAGAGGCGAAGGGGATACGAGGCTATGTCGAGAAGCTATTTCAGCTTGTTGATGAGATCGACTTCTACTTCCTTCGCACCGACGACGAACACGTCTATAGCCATGACCCAATGTTCTATTGGGCTGCTGATGAACTGCTCAACCATTACATCACAGACCCTCACCTGAGTGATGTCCTCTCCTACATGAACCCTATGTACGGTGGCATGGAGGGACGAACGCCAGCCTATATCTCGGCTCTTATCAACGTGATTTACATCACTGGACCAACGCGCTTCACCGGCAACAGCAGGCAGCTGACCGATGCCCTAACCCAGCTTATTGCTTCTCATGGTGGACAGGTAGTCACAAAAGCTGAGGTCACAGGACTTACTGTTGAAGACCGGATAGTCAGTGACATTGAGGTGAATCATCATCCATTGGCGTCGCTATTGTCTGATGCCAGCCCTGTGAGCGAAGCGCAAGTGGTGTGCAGTCTGCATCCCCAGCGGCTACTCACGCTCACCGATACAAAATTGCTGACCAGGGCTTACCGATCGCGGTTGATGCAGGCCCCCAACAGCTACAGTACCTTCTGTGTGTATATCATCTTCAAGCCTGACAGCTTTCCCTACATCAACCATACCTGCTATTTGCAAAAAGGTTACGGTAAGGTGTGGCAGTACCAGCAGTATGATGCCACCACGTGGCCTCACGGCATGATGTATATGACACCCCGTGAGACGCATCAGGGGCCGTACGCCACTAAGATGATCATCAACTCCCCCATGCCCTTCGAGCCTTGCAGGCCTTGGGAAGATACCATGACTGGGCATCGTGGACCCGATTATGAAAGTTGGAAACAACAACACATCGACCGCATACTGCAGCTTCTCGAACTTCGCCATCCGGGCTTCAGGTCATGTTGTCAACATATCTTCGCTGCCAGTCCGCTAACCATTCGCGACTACTATGGCGAGCCAGAGGGGGGGCTCTATGGGTTACATAAAGACTGCATCAACGTGGCTGAGTCGCAAGTGCCAGTCTTTACCAAGTTGCACAACCTCTTCATGACAGGTCAGAACGTCAACCTGCACGGGTTCTGCGGCGTGCCGCTGACCGCCATTACCACCGCTGAGGCCATTATAGGCGAGCCTCATGCCATTGTAAACCAAATCAACGCTTATGAGAAAGAGAACTAATCTGACCTTAATACTGCTCATGTTGGCATTCACTTTGTCGGGACAGCGTCTGAAGGTGTTCCTTCCCGAAGGCCTTCAAGCCCACACGGCTGTCATCGTCTGTCCTGGAGGCAGCTACTGCTGGCTGAGCAAGAAAACCGAAGGCACCGAAGTAGCTTGCTGGCTCAATGCCAACGGCATAGCCGCCTACGTGTTGTTTTACCCCACGGCTGGGTGGGCTGGTTATGCATGGCACAGTCGACTGCTCATTCCCGGGCATCAGCATCCCGACGCCATCGATGCCTTGAACAATGCCCTGCGTCAGGTACGGGCAGATGGTTACAGGAGGGTAGGGGTCATCGGTTTCTCTGCAGGAGGACATCTGGCCCTCACCTCGGCGGCCTACTCCCCCCGCGATATTGCCCCCGACTTTGTAGGTGCCCTCTATCCTGTGGTCACGCTGAGTCACCCTTCAGTACATCGCAGGTCACGTCGTGGCCTTTTGGGCGAATATAGATGGCGTAACAGGGCGTTGCGCGACTCGCTTTCGATGGAGCGCCATGCCGACCGTATGATGTGCCCTGTGTTCCTGGCTAACTGCAAGGACGACCCTGTGGTGGTCCCCCACAACGCCGTACTAATGGACAGTGCGCTTACGGCCTGTGGCAAGCCACATACCTTTATTCAATACAACACCGGGGGGCATGGCTTCGGTACCGATGCCTCGAAGACATCGCCAGAGGCCAGAACCTGGAAAGAAGCTTTCTTAAATTTTATCAGGAAGTTAGGCAGTTAGACCATTGATGGTTGGTCTGTTGGTTTTGTTAAATAGCTCATGAAACGACCTGTCAATTCATCAGACCACCATCTCGCTATTTCACAACCTCCACCATTTCACCAACAAGTCTATGAACATTTACGATGACATTCGTCCATACGTTGACGCAGAGATACCTTCTGCCATGAAGAGAATTACGGAAAGTGAAGTGTTTCCGTTACTGGCCTCATGGATTTTTCCGGAACGTGAACTCGAAGAGGTGCGCCGACTGATGCTTTCGTTCAAAACTATCCGGGAGTTCCAGCATCGGGTCATGATGCCTGTCAACGAGCAAGTAATCAACCGCAGCATCTCCAGCTTCACATTCAGCGGTTTCGAACAGCTCGATCCCAACACCTCCTATCTTTTTATCTCTAATCATCGTGACATCATGCTTGATGCCTCGCTCTTGCAGTATTTGCTTGTGAAGCACGGGCGTGACACTTCTGAAATTACCTTTGGGGCCAACCTAATGACACCCGGTATAGTGACCGATATCGGTAAATCGAACAAGATGTTCAGGGTGGAGCGTGGCGGCCGGATGCGCGATTTTTATATGTCATCTCAACACCTGAGCGACTATATCCGTCACACCTTGCTGGCCAAGAAGGAGAGCGTGTGGATTGCTCAGCGCAACGGCCGCACCAAGGATGGACTTGACAAGACCGACCAAGGTATCATCAAAATGTTTTGTATGAGTCAGCCCGATGATAAGATCTCTGCATTAGCCGATCTTCATATCGTACCCATGTGCGTGAGCTATTCGATAGAGAGCTGTGATATTCTCAAGGCCATCGAGATTTATGAGAGTCGAAGTTCCAAATATATCAAGAAGCCTGGCGAAGATCTGAACAGCATACTGACGGGGCTCCTGCAGCAAAAGGGGCATGTCGACATAACCCTTTGTCCCGAACTAAAGCGTGAAGAACTCATGCAGTTTAACGATTGTACCAACAATGAGTATCACCGTCGTGTGGCTGAATTGCTCGATCAGCGCATCATCTCAGCCTACCCATTGTCGCCATACAACTATGTGGCCCATGACCTGCGCTATGGTCAACATGCCATGCGAGTCCATTATACCGAAGAACAGCGGCAAGAATTTCTTCATCGCATGGGTAGTCTTGATGAATATGATGTTAGCGAACCAGATGTGCTTTCCGACTGTTTCTTAGCTATTTATGCTAATCCTGTAGTGGCCAAGAGCACTTTGTGACGGTTAGAAGATTAGTTAAAGAATATAAAAAGCGTAATGTTTTTTCACGTTTCTCACTCAAAGATTATACCTTTGTATCGCTTTTCAGAAGCAGGGGTGGTTACCAGAGTGGCCAAATGGGGCAGACTGTAAATCTGCTGGCTCTTGCCTTCGGTGGTTCGAATCCATCACCACCCACTCCCTTCACAAGTCATAATTGCCGTATAGGCTGTTATGACTTTTTTAGTTTGACCAGCATGTGTACCGACTAACGGGTGCAAGTCCCGACACATTGTGCTTCAGGCTGGAGCGTACCTGTATTGCAGCCGAATGACTTGTTGGAAACAATACTTGCAGATAACGGCTGCGGCTTTGATGCACTTTGCGTGGTATAAGACAGTATTTTGCCCCATTTGTTTATGATTTGTGACAAAAAGCATGATTATGCAAAAGAATATCAGAAGTGCGGCGTCAAACTGTTAAAGGGTGTTAGGTTTTCTTGAAAGTTTGGTATGTTAATAAATTTTATTTTACACTCCGTAATAGCGGAATGGAGGCTTTACGGCTTGTGTTCTTGCCGTTAAACTACTAATATTAAATTTTAATTCTAACTATCAATAACTGATTGTGTGAAAAGGTTAAGAGCACTTAGTGTCTTGTTGTTTGCATTGCTTTGCACACCGATTGTGCGTTCGCAGGTAATGGACAACACGGCCCATGTAGATACCCTCACCCTAGCTGAACGCTTGTCTCTGCGAACCAACATCGTTGACTGGACGCTGTTCACCCCAAACATCGGGGTGGAGTTCGACCTGCGCAATACGAACTGGAGCCGCTGGGCGGTGGGATTAAACCTGCGCTACAACTGGAACACCGAGCACACCTTTGTGCCAGGCAAGGTGTACAACGTGGCCGAGGTGCGTGCTGAAGTACGCAACTACTGGCACACACGTGACCTGAGCAGCATGGTGAGCCGTAACCTCAGGCCGCACAAGCGGTGGATCGACAAGGCAGTGTCGCAGCGCCGCAAGACCTCGCGCCACCCCGTTACTACGTTTTACCGTGGCTTCTATGCCTCGTATACCGACTATTCGCTTTTGCTCGGCCATGAGGGCAAGCAGGGCAGTATGGTGCAGGCCGGCGTGCTATATGGTGTGATGCGCCCGCTCTACCAGTTTCACAACGGCAACAGCGTGGATCTCGATTTCGGCATTAGCGCGGGCCTGGCCTATACGAAATACGACAAGTACCGTCATGACAGCGAAAACAATTGCTATCCCGTGACGGGTCATAAAGACTGGCACCTTGTGAAGTATCCGGTAGTTGCAGAAGTGCGCGTGGGCGTGGCCTACCGTTTTGGCAATTATCCTATCAACAAGAAATACCGTTTCCGTTACGACATAGACCAGGCCTACCAAGCCCGCGTAGACAGCATTAATGAGCTGCGCCGCCGCCTACGAATGGAGAAGCTTTGGCGCGATAGTGTATATAATATGGTGTTCAACGAGTTCGAGCATGTCTATGACTCAATCTCGCGCGACATGGTGTACCGCAAGGACAGCGTGGCCTTCGCCAACCGCGGCATGGAAAACCTAAGGGCCCGCGAGGCCAAGGCGCTGGAGCGCGAGGACCGCCGCGAGGAGCAGCAGCAGTACCGCACGCAACTTAAGGCAGACAGCCGCACTCTAGCCGCCGAGCGCCGCACCGAGCGTGCACGCCTCAAGGAGGAGCGCAAGCAGATGCGCGAGGAGAAACAGGCTGCCGATCGCAAGCGCGCTGAGGAGCGGCGTGCTGCCGAGCGCGCCCGAAAGATAGAGGCACGCGAAGCTGACAAAGCCCGCCGCGAGCTCGACAAACAGGAAGAGAAGGCCCGTCGCGAGCGCGCTCGAGAGACGGAGCAGAATATACAGAAAGACAAGCAAAAGATGAGGGAGGGGCAGCAATGATACACAACTATTGTAATACAAGCGGGCTGAAAGCCCTGCTGGGCACGCTGGCTCTTGTCGCCATGACGGGCTGCACCGAGGTGGAGCTCTGCCAGGAATCTCACCCCCATACTACCCATGTAGACATCAGCTTTGACTGGGGCAGTCAAGCCGACTCGATCCTGCTACCTGCAACCATGGACGTGTTTGCCGACCGCATCATCGCCGCATGGAAGTGGCAGCGCAGGGCGCTGCCTGCGCACGAGACGACGCGCATCGAGGCACGTATAGACACCGTTTATACTGAGGCCGATACCACCGTGAGCGTAAACACCGCAGACATGCTGCGGCAGGGCAGCTACAAGTTTGTGGCACTCAGCCGCAACGACCGCGTATTTTCCTACGACCGCTGGCAGGCCGTGGCCGACAGCGAGGTCGTGCGCCACAATTTTGGACTTCAACGGCTGGATTACCGCCCCATTACCCAGGCAGAGGCCATGGCAGAGGCCGGCGCGCGCTCGTTCAAGGATTACAACGACGATGCACCCTACGTGCATGCCGATGCTACACCGGTGTTTGGCGACACCTTAGAAATACTGGAGGTAAAAGCCCATGAGACGACCGCAGCGACATTCACTCTCGAACCCCTTACACAGCGCGTGGTACTGGCTTTCGGCATGCGCAAGTTGCAGACCGATTCCACGCACTTCGTCGTTGACTCCATCGTGGGCGACATCGCCGGAATTCCCTCGGTGATATATCCTTACGGGCGCGTGGTCGACGTGACACATACCTACAAGATGATGCAGCGTGTAGCCGTGGCCGCTGCTGCCGGCGGGGCAGACACGCACGCCAACGACACTCTGCACTGTACTATGACGGTTGACGTGGCCGGTCTGGTGGTAGGAGCCTCGCCTCACGAGACCTCGGGGCTGGGCATCATGCAAGTATCCATCTACACCACGGCCACCGATGTCGGCGGACGTCAGATTCACCGCCGCGTGATGGGCAAGATTAACCTCTTCTATCCACTGGAGGCCGCCGGTCTGCTGCACTACGGCTACAAGAGTCCGCTGACTACGCAGACGCGCCGCTATGCCTATATCGAAGTTGGGGCCGACGTGGTGCTCGATGCTGCCAACCTCTTTGAAAACGAAGACGACAACGGCATACCACGGTGGGTACAGTCGAGTACGGAGGTAATCCATCTGGAGTAAGCACTCCGGGACGGCACGCCGCCGACATCCACCCATGCTGATGCGACGAATAGAATATATAAAAACCCGTTGGCGGAATTAATTCAGTGCGTATTTAATTCTGCCGATGGGCTTTCCGTTCATATAATTGACATATTGTAATATGGTCAGGGCTGTGATTTTTCCAATGATTCTTGCAAACAGTCCTTTCGTTATCTTTGCATAGTTGCGAATGACGAGGAACT
>JBHAFS010000124.1:0-12652 GCA_041856205.1 Prevotella sp. | reverse complement strand
TTTTGCCATCTTTCGGCCTCTCTTCGGCTCAAATTGCCAGTTCACTCAGTCGTTATGCCCGCATAACTCCTTCGTTCACTTGCAATTTGACCTCGAAGATAGTCTCGAAAGCTGACAAAGCTAATTAATAGAACCCACCTATAGTGACTTGATGAATGTTGTCGGTTTGCAGCCCTAGGTATAACTCTCCCGGGGCACAGGCTGGGTTGGGATAGTGCAAATATATGGCTTATTGGCCAATAACAGGCGTTATTATCATTAAAAAAAAGGAACTTATTGTGATTAAAAAGACTTAAAGAGGGTGTTTGTGCCCAAAAGAATGGCTAAGAGAAGGAAGAAAGGGAAGAAAGAAACTGTTGGTGTCCGGGCACAAACTGCTGTAATCCCAATACGAACAATCTGCTGCAAAACATGAAAAAACACGATGGTAATTAAGAAATCTTATATAAAGAAACGTATAATAAGTGATGGAGTTTGAAAATAAATCTGTACTTTTGCAAGAAACAGACTACCACCGGCAAACAAGGGATTCCATGC
The DNA here is from genome assembly GCA_041856205.1 of Prevotella sp. GTDB lineage: Bacteria > Bacteroidota > Bacteroidia > Bacteroidales > Bacteroidaceae > Prevotella. Next base: position 12,115 of record JBHAFS010000124.1, on the reverse strand, counting down.
CCAATGCCTTCGGAGATATGGTCTTGCCAGAAGAACAAATCAGAGACAACTATGAAGACGAACTATCAACTGAGATACGCCGCCCATCCTGCCGACGCGAAGCACTACGACACGGCCCGGCTGCGTCAAGAGTTTTTGGTCGATAACCTCTTTGCCGACAACGAGGTGAACATGGTGTACTCGATGTACGACCGCATGGTGGTGGGTGGTGCCAAGCCCGCAGGCGAACGCCTCAGGCTCGAGGCCATCGACCCGCTGAAAGCCCCTTTCTTCACCACGCGCCGCGAGGTGGGTATCTACAACGTGGGACAGGGAGCGGCCACCGTGGAGGTGGGCGACGAGACCTTTGAGCTGGCCTACAAAGAGGCGCTGTATATCGGCAGCGGAGACCGAGAGGTGTGGCTCAAGAGCAAAGATACCACAAAACCTACCCTGCTCTATTTCAACAGCACCCCGGCCCACCGGGCCTACCCCTGCCGAAAGGTGGCCAAGAGCGATGCCATCAGCATGCACATGGGTGCGCTGGAGACCAGCAACGAGCGTACCATCAACAAGATGCTCGTCAACCAGGTGCTGCCCACCTGCCAGCTGCAGATGGGCATGACCGAGCTGGCCAACGGCAGCGTGTGGAACACCATGCCTGCACATACCCACAGCCGGAGGATGGAGGCCTACTTCTATTTTGAACTACCCGACGACCAGGCCGTGTGCCACCTCATGGGCGAGCCGCAGGAGACGCGCCACATCTGGATGAAGGCCAACGAGGCCGTGCTCTCGCCCGAGTGGAGCATCCACAGCGCCGCCGCCACGCACAACTACACCTTCATCTGGGGGATGGGCGGCGAGAACCTCGACTACGGCGACCAGGATTTCTACCGCATCACCGACTTAAAATAACCATTCAAACCTTATAATAACAACAAGATGGACAACTTGAACATTTTTTCACTGGCAGGTAAGAACGCCTGGGTGACCGGCGCCTCTTATGGCATCGGATTTAACATTGCCTCAGCCTTCGCTGCCGCCGGCATCGACAACATCATCTTCAACGACATCAACCAGGAGCTGGTAGACCGCGGTCTGGCCGCCTACAAAGAGGCCGGCATCGAGAATGTGAAGGGATATGTGTGCGACGTGACCAAGGAAGACGACGTGAAGGCTCTCGTGGAGCGCATACACCAAGAGGTGGGCAACATTGACATCCTGGTGAACAACGCCGGCATCATCAAGCGCATACCGATGCACGAGATGAAGCGCGCCGAGTTTCAGCAGGTGATCGATATCGACCTGGTGGGCCCGTTCATCGTGGCTTCGGCCGTGCTGCCCGAGATGATGGAGCGTCGCGAGGGCAAGATCATCAATATCTGCTCGATGATGAGCGAGCTGGGCCGCGAGACGGTGTCGGCATACGCTGCTGCCAAGGGTGGCCTGAAGATGCTCACCCGCAACATCTGCTCAGAGTATGGCGAATACAACATCCAATGCAACGGCATCGGCCCGGGCTACATCGCCACTCCGCAGACGGCACCCCTGCGCGAGCGTCAGCCCGACGGCAGCCGCCATCCGTTCGACAGCTTCATCGTGGCTAAGACACCGGCCGGACGCTGGCTCGAGCCCTCTGAACTGGGCGGCCCCGCAGTGTTCCTGGCCTCGCATGCCTCTGATGCCGTGAACGGCCACGTGCTCTATGTAGACGGTGGCATCCTGGCATACATCGGCAAGCAGCCGAAATAACAACGGCGAAAGAACTGCCTCAATATAAAAAGGGACTTGTGGAATGCACAAGCCCCTTTTTATATGTATTTATCCTTACATTATTTGTTTACAGCCTCTTCAAACTCGGCACCCGGATTGAACTTCACAACCGTTCTCTCGGGAATCTGGATCTTTGTGCCGTTGGAAGGATTGACACCCTGACGGGCAGGGCGAACCTTTGTGGCAAACGTGCCAAAGCCAACGAGCTGTACCTTCTCACCAGCAACCAAAGCCTCCTTGATAGCATCTGTTGTAGCGTCCAGAGCCTTCTTTGCGTCTGCAGCTGTCAAGCCCGCAGCATCAGCAATCTTCTTTACTAATTCTGTCTTGTTCATAATTTTTATTTGTTAAGTGAATATAATGCCCTACTGTTAGTATTTTGTCAGCAAATATAGGGTATTCCTTTTACAATCCAAACAAAAAACAAGAAAAAATGATTGCTGCCCTGAAAAAAAACTGCAATTATGTTCTTTTATAGCGTGGTGACGGAGTTTTTTTCGTAAATTTGCAACGATTTTCATATTTTAGACGATAATACTGACAACATGCCCAAAATTCCAACGATAACAAAGAATCTGTTGATCATCAACGTTCTGGCCTTTGTGGCCATGCTGGTGTTCAAGCAGGTAATGGGTATCGACCTGAACGACCTGCTGGGTCTTCACTTCTTCATGGCCTCAGACTTCCATATCTACCAGCTCTTCACCTACATGTTCATGCATGGCGGATGGGAGCACATCATCCTCAACATGTTTATGCTTTGGATGTTTGGCATGGTGGTGGAACAGACTTGGGGCACCAGGCGATTCCTTTTTTATTACATCTTCTGTGGTGTAGGAGCAGGTGTCATGCAGGAGATTGCCCAATTTTTCTGGGTCTACTATATGCTCTACGACCAGCAGGCACTCGGCATCGGCGAGGCCTTCAGCGTGATGAACGGCCTCTCGGCACAGCTCAACGGCCTCACCACGGTGGGTGCCTCGGGCGCCATCTATGCCTTGCTGCTGGCTTTCGGTATGATGTTCCCCAACGAGCGTATGTTCATTATCCCCATTCCCATCCCCATCAAGGCCAAATGGATGATCATCGGCTCTATCGCCGTGGAACTCTTCTCGGCACTGGCCGCACCCGGCGACCAGGTGGCACACTTGGCGCACCTGGGTGGCATGCTCTTCGGTTTTTTCCTCATACGTTACTGGCAACGACAGGAGGGGCTCAACTACAACGCACACGGGGGCGCGCAGTTCTTCAGCCGCATGAAGTCGAAGTGGGAACAACACACGCATAAGCCCGCCAACAGGCAGCACACCACAGACAAACCCTTGTCGAACCCCGACTGGGACTACAACGCCAAGCAGAAGGCCAGCCAGGAGGAGGTAGACCGCATTCTCGACAAGATTCGCAAAAGCGGTTACGACAGTCTGACCAAGGACGAGAAACAGACACTCTTCGACCAAAGCAAGAAATAGGCAGCGCGCACACAAGACACCGACACGAGGCACGGGATGACAACGTTTTGATAAGCAAAGGAGGAGGGTAACGCACGTATGCTGAAGAAGCTCAAAACTGTGACATTGCAGATGATAGGTGGGGCGAACATCGCCTCCATCGTCATCATGTGGCTTGTGGGATATTCTGACAGGCTAAACCCTGCGTCGCATCCCATACTGTGCAATGCAGGTCTCGTTTTTCCAGTGTTCTTGCTCATCAATCTCGGATTTCTCATCTTCTGGATTTGCTTCAAACCCAAAGGCATGGTCATTGCCATTGCCGGCTTCGTGCTGTGCTATGTGCCCATCAGAAAATACAGCCCATTGAACATCAGCCGCGACGCCCCGAAGGATGCCATCAAAGTACTGTCGTACAACGTATGGCTGTTTGCAGGGTGGGAGGACGGCGACAACCCTTCGAACCCCATCCTGGAGTATATCAAGCAGCAAGATGCTGACATCGTATGCCTGCAGGAATCGGCCACCAATGAGGTGGGACAGCAGAAGGTGGACTCCATCCTCAACCCCATCTACGCCTACCGCGACACGGCCAGAAGAGGTGGTAACGACTGTATGAGCATCTACAGCAAATATCCCATCCTGGAGAAGGAGCACATCGACTATTCGTCGAGGGGCAACCTGAGCACCGCCTTCAAACTGCTGATAGACGGCGAAGTGGTGATCGTTATCAACAATCACCTGGAAACCACAGGGTTGACCATAGAAGAGAAGGGACAGTTCAGTAACCTCATCAAGGGCGACCTCAGTGGTGACACCGCCAAGGAGGCCTCAAAACTGCTGGTCAAGAAACTGGGTGCCAGCACCAAACGACGCGCGCCGCAGGCAGAGGCCGTGGCACGCTACATTGCCTACCATAGCGGCACACCGATGATTGTATGCGGCGACTTCAACGATGGCCCCATCTCATACACCCACCGCACCATTGCCAACGGTCTGACCGACTGTTACATCGCCACTGCCAACGGCCCAGGCATCAGCTACCACCACAGTGGCTTTTTTGTGCGCATCGACAATATACTGTGTACCGACGAGTTTACGCCATACGGCTGCAAGGTCGACAGTAAAATCAAAACATCTGACCACTATCCCATTTACTGCTGGTTGAAAAAACGCGTAAACCCCAAAAAATAAGCAAGAAAAGAGCCATAAATTTTTCATAGCGTAAAAATTTTAGTATCTTTGCATATCTTATTGTGATTATATATAATAACAAATAACTAACAAAATGCAAAACAAAGGAATTGTAATTGTAACGGCAGTCTTACTGACCCTTGCATGCATCTTCTATTTGTCTTTCTCGTTCGCCACGCGTTACTATGACGGACAGGCTGCCAAATTGAAAGATCCTATTGCCCAGCAGGATTACAAAGATTCTGTAAAATACCTGGGGATCTACAGCTATCAGAAATGCCTCGAAACGCAGATCGGTCTCGGTCTGGATCTGAAGGGCGGTATGAACGTCATCCTGGAAGTGTCGGTACCCGACGTTGTCGAGACCCTCGCTGACCACAAGACGGATGCCGCTTTTACCAAGTCGATGAATGAGGCACGCAAGGAACAGCAGACATCGCAGGGCGATTTCATTTCTCTCTTTATCGAAGCATACCACAAGAACGCACCGGGCCACAGCTTGTCCGAGGTGTTTGCCACCCAGCAGCTGCAGGGTAAGGTCTCTCCCACCAGCACTGATGCCGAAGTGGAGAAAGTGATCCGCGCAGAGGTGAGTGCGGCCATCGACAACTCGTTCAACGTGGTGCGCACCCGTATCGACCAGTTTGGTGTGGTACAACCCAACATCCAGAAGGTGCAGGGCGCCGAAGGTCGCATCATGGTAGAAATGCCGGGCATCAGAGAGCCTGAGCGTATGCGCAAGTTGCTACAGGGTAGCGCCAACCTGGAATTCTGGGAGACCTATAACGCATCGGAGATCATCCCCTACCTCCAGCAGCTCGACCAGCGCATGGCCAGCGGTGACAACGACACCACCACGGTGAAGGACACCACAGCCACCAAGGTTGATGATACCAAAACCGTGGCCCAGACTGCCGAGCCAAAGTTCAAACTCAAGAAAGATGCCGACAAGAAGGTGGACGTGAAGACCACGCCCGACAGTCAGCTGGAAGCCGCCAAGAAGCTCCATCCGCTGCTGGCCTTGTTGCAGGTGACCGGCCCTCAGAGCCTGAGCACCGTGGGCTACGCCAGCGTTCGCGACACCGCCGCCATCAACAAGATTATCTATAGCGCCATGGCCAAGCAGGTGCTGCCCACCGACCTCAAGTTGCTGTGGGGCGCCAAGCCTGCCGACGTGTCGGCCAAGAATATCTACGAGCTCCATGCCCTGAAGATTACACAGTCTAACGGACAGGCTCCGCTGCAGGGTGATGTGGTGGTTGATGCCTCCGATGAGTTCAACCACCTCACCGGCCAGCCCGAGGTGAACATGAAGATGAACTCTGAGGGTGCCCGCCGCTGGGCCGAGCTCACCAAAGCCAACATCGGCAAGGCCATTGCCATCGTGCTCGACGGTGTGGTTTATTCTGCTCCCCGTGTGAACAGCGAGATCGACGGCGGTTCGTCGTCCATCAGCGGTAACTTCACCATCGAAGATACCAAAGACCTGGCCAACACCCTGAAGTCGGGTCGTATGCCTGCTCCCGCCCACATCGTGCAGGAAGAGGTGGTTGGTCCTACACTCGGTGCCCAGTCTATCGAGCAGGGTATCGTATCGTTCGCCATTGCCTTCGTATTGCTGATTGTCTTCATGGTTGTGATGTACAATTTCATTCCTGGTGCCGTAGCCATTGGCGCTCTGCTGCTCAACGTGTTCTTCACCTTGGGTATACTCACCTCCTTCCAGGCCGCACTGACCATGTCGGGTATCGCCGGTATGGTGCTCTCGCTGGGTACAGGTGTAGATGCCAACGTGCTGATTTACGAACGTATCAAGGAAGAGCTACGTACGGGTAAGGGCATGAAACAAGCCATCGACGCAGGTTTCAGCAATGCCTTCTCGGCCATCTTCGACTCCAACCTGACCTCACTCATCACCGGTGTCATTCTCTACATCTTTGGTACCGGACCTATCCAGGGCTTTGCCACCACATGGATCATCGGTATTCTCTGCAACTTCTTCACCGCCGTTTATCTGACACGCCTCGTCTACGAGCATCAGATCAAGAAGGGCAAGTGGCTGAACCTGAAGTTCTGGACCGGCATCTCCAAGAACCTGATGCAGGGCACACAGTATAAGTTCATGACCATGTATCGCAAGACCTTCACCATCTGGGGCATCGCCATACTGGTATGTATCGTGAGCTTCGCCACCCGCGGCCTGAGCCAGAGCATCGACTTCACAGGCGGTCGCAACTATGTGGTGACACTGAGCAAACCCGTACAGGTGGAGCAAGTGCGTAAGGTCATCGACAATGCCTTCATCAACACCGTAGGCCCCAACGCCGGTAAGCCTGCCACCACGTCGGCCATCGCTATCGGTACCGATGGTAAGACCATCCGTATCTCTACCAACTACAACATCGACTCCAACGATCCAGCTGAAGACGATCACGTAGAGACTCTGATCTTCCAAAAGCTCAGAGCCGGTGGATTTGTGACACAGACCAGCGTAGAGGACTTCAAGAATCCTGACATCCGCCAGGGTGGAAGCATCATCAGCAGTTCTAAGGTGGGACCATCGGTGGCCAAGGATATCACCACTGGCGCCATCAAGAGCGTGGCACTGGCCCTGATTTTCATCTTCCTGTATATCCTGCTGCGTTTCCGCAACCTCGGTTTCTCGGTAGGTGCCATCGCTGCCCTGATCTTCGACACCACCATTGTCATCGGTGCCTTCTCGCTGTGCTATGGATGGATTGGCTTCTCGCTGGAGGTTGACCAAACCTTCATTGGCGCCATCCTCACCGTAATTGGTTACGATATCAACGACTCAGTGGTGGTATTCGACCGTATTCGTGAGAACCTCAGACTGCATCCCAAGCAGGATGTGCAGAAGCTCTTCAACGATTCGATCAACCAAACTCTGGCCCGTACCATCAACACCTCGGCATCTACGCTGATCGTGTTGCTCTGCATCCTCTTCCTTGGTGGCGACAGCATCCGCAGCTTCGCCTTCGCCATGACACTGGGTGTGATCATCGGTACGCTCAGCTCCATCTTCATCGCTTCGCCCATTGCCTACCTCGTGATGGGTAAGAAGATCAAGGAGCAACAGGCCCTCCAAGAAGAAATAGCAACTGCATAAGCCCGGACATCTTTTGTAGACACTATTCCTCCTCACGAGGACGACCATAACCGGAAAGCCATCTCCTGCAAACCCATTTTGCAAGAGATGGCTTTTGGTTTCATAACAGCAGCCTGTGGGGCACCTCCATAAGCCGTCGAGTTATCTTAGAGCCAAACAGACACATCCATCTGGCCAACCCGTTGGTTTGGCTGATGTATTCACATTATTATATTATTATAGCTATGACAAAACAGAAAGCCATCGCACTATGCCTAGTACTCTTCACAGCTACGATACAGGCTACGGCCAGTCAACGACACATGTTCTCTACCATCGAAAATGTCAACGACACCATAGCCACAGATACCACCAAGCAAAAGAAAGAGAAGGATGCCAAGAAAGACAAAGATGTCAAAAAAGAGAAAGAAAACGAATATGAAACACTCATCAAGAAAGGCGGCAGCTTCCAGCAGGGCCTGTTCGGCGTGCGGCATATCGAGAAAGACTGGTACTTCGAGGTGCCTGAGGATGCCCTCGGCCGCCTGATGCTGGCTGTGACCCGCTTCGGCAGCGTGCCGCAGGGCTTCGCCAAACTCACCGGCGAGGAGGTGCAGCGCAACACCATCTACTTCGAGAAGCGTGACAGCAAGACCCTCTTGCTGCGGGCCTACGTGCGCTCAGTGTATGCCAAGGAGGGAAACGACATCGCACAACTGGTTGACAAGGCCGCCATGGACCCCATCATCGAGAAGTTTGACATCATCGGCGAGAACCCCAAGACCAAGGACATGCTCATCAAGGTGACCTCGCTCTTCGCCACCGACAACAAGATTGGCGGATTCACCACCACCGACCGCACCATCGCCAAGTTGGGCTCCATCAGGTCAGACCTGACCTTCATCGACACCATGCGGGTCTACCCCATCAACGTCGAGGTATCCACCCTGCGCACCTACACCGTCACCAACGGCACCACACCGGCCGCTTCCACCGGCTTCTCTACCCTTTCGCTCAACACCAGCATCGTGCAGCTGCCCAAGACCCCTATGCAGCCACGACTGGCCGACAACCGCGTGGGCTATTTCAACGACAGGATCACCGAGTTCTCGGACGACGAACCCTCCAAGCGCGAGGCCATCGTCTCCCGCTACCGCCTCGTGCCCAAGGACAAGAAAGCCTACGCTGCCGGCAAGCTGGTGGAGCCCGAGAAGCAGATCGTCTACTACATCGACCCTGCCACACCCAAGAAATGGATTCCCTACCTCATCCAAGGCATCAACGACTGGAACGAGGCCTTCGAAGCTGCCGGCTTCAAGAACGCCATCGTCGGCAAGGAATGGCCCAACGACCCCACCATGAGCGTCGACGACGCACGGTTCAGCATGATACGCTACCTGCCGTCGGAGACCGAGAACGCCTACGGTCCGCGCATCGTAGATCCCCGCAGCGGCGAGATCATCGAGAGCCATATCTGCTGGTACCACAACGTGATGAACCTCATCCGTAAATGGTACATCACCCAATGCGGTCCGCTCGACAAGCGCGCGCAGAAATGGGACATCGACGACGAGCTCATGGGACAGCTCATCCGCTTTGTCTCCTCGCATGAGGTGGGACACTCCCTGGGCCTGCGCCACAACATGATTGCCTCGTCGGCCACGCCCGTAGAGAAGCTCCGCGACAAGGCGTGGGTAGAGAAGTACGGCCATACCGCCAGCATCATGGACTACGCCCGCTTCAACTACGTGGCACAGCCCGAAGACCGCATCTCGCCCAAGGGCCTCTTCCCACGCATCAACGACTACGACAGGTGGGCCATCAAGTGGGGCTATCAGTACAGGCCCGAGTTCAAGTCGGCTGCCGACGAGCAGAAGGCGCTGCGGGCCGAGGTGACGCGCACGCTCAAAGACAACGTCAGGCTCCGCTACTGCGGCGACGAGGGCAAGGGCCAAGACCCGCGTTCACAGACCGAAGACCTGGGCGACAACGCCATGAAGGCCAGCGACTATGGCATCAAGAACCTCCAACGCGTCATGCAGCGCATTGAGCAGTGGACGGCCCAGCCCGACGGCCTGACCGACAACCTCATGGACCTGCACAAGAGCGTCAGGTCGCAATACACGCGCTATGTCAACCACGTGCAGCGCTACCTCAACGGACAATACACCAACAACACCCCCGGCGACGTGCAGCATGCCGCTGTGCCCAAGGCCCTGCAGCAGGAAAGCATCGACTGGATGTCACGCAACGTCTTTGACGCCCCGCTGTGGCTCTTCCCCGATGCCCTGGTGAGCAAGCTGGGCATCGATGCCGAGGATGAGCTGAGGACACGCAGCACGGCCGTGCTCACCTATATGCTCTCGCCCAACACCCTCTACGGCCTTGGCAAGAGCGCGCTCACGGCCTCCAGTCCCTACCCCGTAGACCAATACCTTGACGATGTGTTCAAGGCCGTGTGGAAACCCCTGTCGGCCGACAGCAGGCGCAACACCTACCGTCGCGAGCAAGAGCGCACCTACCTGCAACTGCTCAACAGCCTCATCAATCCCACCGAGAAGCAACGCACGGTGATGAACGATGGCGTGCAGCAGTCGGATGCCGTGCTCTATGCCCTGCACCACCTCACCACCATCGAGAACCACTGCAAGCAGCAGTTGCAGCACATCGCCGACGGCGACATCAACGCCCTGCACTACACAGACATGCTGCAGCAACTCAAGAAGATCAGAGATACCTACGACAAGGCGAAGTGACCATAGCGGGCTACGGCCCGCACTCCGCCTGTCGGCCACAGGCAAAGAATAGTCTTTGCCACAACCCCCTTAAAATACAAACAGATGATTAAGATTTATGGAATGAAGACATGCCCCGACTGTCAATGGGTCGAGGCCCAAGTGAAAGACGACGACCGTTTCCAGGTCATCGACATCGGCGACCACGTGCGCCACCTCAAAGCCTTCCTGCGGTTGCGCGACCAGTTGCCCGTGTTCGACGATGCCCGCCGCCACGGCTATGCCGGCATCCCCTGCTTCGTGCTCGAAGACGGCACGGTGACGCTCAGCCCCGAGGATGTGGGCCTCAGCTCCACACCTACCGAGGGGGCCGCTTGTCGTTTGGACGGCAGCGGCTGCTAGTGGTGGAGGATGACCTCCTCTTCGGAGAGTCGACTAATCGTTCAGGCGGCTCTGCACCTCGTTGCAGAACTGCCCCACCACATCCAGCATGTCTGTCTCCAGATACGAGCAGGCCTTATCGTAGAAGTTCTCGGGAACGTCATAAAACGCCTCGGCAATAGCACCGCAGATAGCCGCCTTGGTATCGGTGTCGCCCCGTGCCATGACTGCCTTACGGATGGCATCCTCAAAGCTGTTGCTTTCGAGGAAACAACGTATGGCCCATGGCACGGTCTCCTGGCATGTAAAGTCGAAGTGCCCCTCCGCCCCAATCTTGTAAATGTCGCGCAAAGGTGGGATGTCATACCCGAAGTTGTGCTTCACGGCACCCTCTATCTCCTCCTTGGTGATGCGGCAGGTGCGCAGCCAGTAGATGAGCGTAGCCACACACTGGGCACCCCTGATGGCCTCGCGGTGCATGTGGCTGCATATCGCGCTGTTCATCGCCTCGCGCAACACCGTGTCGTAGTCGTCGAAGAGCCATCCCACGGCCGACACGCGCATGGCGGCCCCATTGCCAAACGAGTTGTTGGGCACGGGGTCTTCTCTTTGCAGCCATTCGTCGAACATCCCGCCATAAGCCCCCTTGGGGTTGAGATAGCGGCGGCCCCAGTCGCGCATCGCATCGCTGTATGCGCGGCCGTTGAGGATGGCATCGGCTACGGCAACCGTCATCACCGTGTCATCGGTATAATCGCACCGAGGCTTTTCCATAAACAAATTGAACTGGTCGGCAGGTTTCTCGTCAAACTCGAAACGCGAGCCAATGATATCTCCGATAATGGCACCAAGCATGAGGATAGAGGTTTAAGGGTGAAGAATGTGGAGTGAGGTAACAGATATTCTAAAGTGATAAAGTTTCAGAGAGTCAGGTTGGGCAGGACAGCCGTAGCGGCACAACAGAGAAGACGATCAGCAGGATAGAATCGAGCAATCGCTCCTGAATATAAAATCCTATACCCCAAATCCATCAAAGTACTCCGACCGGGAATCGAACCCGGATCAAAGGTTTAGGAAACCTCCGTTCTATCCATTGAACTATCAGAGCCCATTGTCATACCATGACCGCGCTGCACTGCAAGGTGATATTGCCCCTGCCAAAGGCTGCAACAAGCGGTATGGTCATGCAAAGATAAGGCTATTTTGTCAAAGTCGCAAGCAAACTGACAAAAATCTATACTTTTCTCATCACCACCCGAGCCTGCCACTATTCTGTTACCCCAAAATAGCATGCCGTTTATGACATCTTATGGTAGCTTTATGCCGTATGTCACAATAAAGTAGATGTGGGGATCTCTCCCCAGCACCTCTCATTGCACCGTACGTACGGGTCTCGTATACGGCGCTACATACATATAGGAGTACGCAAACTCTGATACAAAGCATAAGGGTCGACCAAGCCAGGTCGGCTCTTGCTTTTATCAGTCCTGTCCACT
>JBHAFS010000123.1:0-19682 GCA_041856205.1 Prevotella sp. | reverse complement strand
GTCTTGCAAATGTTGCTCATAACTGATATGTATTATTGATGATTATTCATGGTGAAGTGTCTCTTCACGGCTGCAAAATAACTGAATGATACTTCCGTGACTCCAATTATTTGCAGTCATTGATGGATAATGCTGAAATCACTTGCTTTCACAGTCCTTTAGCAGCTCTTTCTGCCATTGCACGCTCCACATCCGTCTTCAAAAGCAGATTCTTTACACCCACTTTTACCTTGCTGATATGGTGAACTCTCACTATTTGGCAGATATTGGCACTTGTCAGACCATACAACTGTTGCACTTGCTCTGTGGTATAATAGCTGTCATCGTTCATGATGTCAGTCCTGCGCAGTTCTTCAAGATGCTTCTTGGAATAATAGGTGCGACCATACTCACGTTTGGTCGGTATCTTGTGACGATAGGCGTATGCCCTGAGTGCCGACTTGCTCATGCAGAAAGCATCCTCTACATCATCAGCCGTCACCCATTCCGTTATGCTGTTGAGGTCAACGGCAGTACCGAAGAACTCATCAATATGCCGTTTGCTGTAATAGTTCTTGCCAGCGATACGGCACATCGGTATCTGGTTGCGCTTGGCGGAGGTGTAGAGCCAAGACTTCTTGACCTTATAAATGGACATCACTTCCTCGCCCGAATAATAGTCAAGCACCTCATTCTCCTCTTTCCCTTTTGTTGATTCCTGGTTTTGTGTTGGCTTTTCTGTTTTTGCCTTTTTACTGAGCTTGCTCTTGCTGGCAGGAACCACACGCTTGTAGGGATTACCTTCAAACATCTTCTCTATATCAGCCTTTCTTACGAATGCCATTCTGCTGCTCAATCTTGATGCCTTCAACTTGCCGTTAGCCACAAGTTTGTAGATATACTGTCGGGTGCATCCCATCAGAATGGCAGCTTTGGAGAAGGTAAGATACTCCTGATGTTGCAGATCCATGATTGGCTCAATACCGTTAATCAAGTCCTGCTGTCTTTTCTTCCTAAGACGTTTTGCCTCTGCCTGACATTCCTCGGAACAGTATTTCTGCATACCGCTCCTTGGTACGAATGTCTTGCCACAAAATTCACATTTTCTTGTCGGTCTCATACTCTTTGATATTGCTATGTTCTACATACTTTGAGTATTTCACCGATGGAGTAAACGGAAGTGAACCATTGACAACCTTTGTCAACCCAGTCCACGATATAACGCTTTTTGCCTATCAGCTTCAAATCTGTCCTCCATCGTAACCACTCGTAAACCCTTGTCAACTACGTTCACGATATGACAAAATAAAAGCTCCGCAAATTCTCCACGGTAGAAATACGCTGCAAAAATATGTGGAAAATCGAGAACTACCAAAAAGCACTCAGAAAGTGTTAAAAATCAAAGAGTATTGAAAATCAATGCTTTATGTTTGGTTAGTCATAGTAAGTTATGGCTAGTTATAAGGCTCTAAATACAGTAATCCGAATCTTAGCACTTTAGATTCGGGGGGAACAACCAGCTTGACGACTATTCCTGCCAATATGGTTTCGGGTGATTCAGGACTAAAATCGTTTGTGGTTCCTGCAAGCGTCACAAGCATTGCTGAGAATGCCTTTCAGAATACGACCAATATGACATCAGTCACATTTGCAACGCCTTCTTCAATTACGACGATTGGAAGAAATGCGTTTTCAAAATCGGGTATTACACAAATCGATATCCCCAAAACCGTAACCACTATAGAAAGTCAGGCGTTCGACAATTGTTCATCTCTGAAGACCGTAAACATTCCCTCAAGTGTCAGAACCATTGAAACAGGTTCCTTTAACAAATGTGAGTCGATCACAAAGTTTACTGTTGATGCTTCCAACACCACCTTTGCAGCGCTCGATGGCATGCTCTGTTTGAAAGACAAGAATACATTGGTCACCTTTCCTGCAGGCAAGGCAGATTCCAAATATACCTTGATTCCTAATTTTACGACCGTTGCCCCCTATGCGTTCTATGGTACGCAGAAGGTTTCAAACATTACCTTCCCTGCCTCCATTACGAGCATAGGCAACAGGGCCATCGCCCTTTGCACGAACCTCAAGTCACTCAGTTTTATGGGGGCTACCAATGTTCCTCCTCTGAGTAGTGACGTGATGTATGCCTCCAGCAATACGCGGGATGTGACCATTTTTGTGCGGAAGACATGGTACGAAAACTCTGCAAATACTGCCACCATCGACAAGTACAATACATTATTCAAGGAGGTTCATCCTTCTTTTGTATCTTCTTCAGGCTACGACCGGGGAACTGAATTCTTCCCAACTTTTACCACAAATGTAGGGGTCATTGGTTTTTATACTCCCCGTACTTCTGTAATCGTCAGTAGTATTGCCAACGAAGACAATGCCGATGCTGCACGTGGAAAAACATGGAAAAACACCTATGCCGTAAGTACCATTCTTGATTATGCGTATCAGGGTGAGACGACCGTTAAGGATATTGTGATCTTGGCAGATATAGGAGTCATTGGTATTGATGCCTTCAGAGCAGGAAACCAATTGAAGGGAATCTATTTTGTAGGAGACACTCCAGCTTCGCTGAATTCTACAGATTATGATTTGGATGCCACCGATTATCCTTTCAATGAGTCCCAAAACATTTATGTAAAGGAGAGTAAGGTGTTATCTTACCAAAACAGCTGGGAGGTAAATAACCACAGACTTAGTATCACATATAAGATCCCTCAATCAACGAGGAACAATGGCGGTACGGTTTGCTACCCATTCGATGTCAAATATCCTTCAGGGTTAGATGCCAGCGATATTAAGCCATATATTCCTGTAGATTATACTCATGCTTTTGACTCTTCCAACCCTTTTGTTCGCGCTTATAGCTTAGACGATTATTATGTGCCGGCATATGTAGGAGCTTTTATCAGAAGTAAGAATACAGCGAGTGTCACTTCATACTGCCAGATGGATGAAGACCAGGCACACAATATGGCTACAGTTACAAGCCTTGGGTACAACTCGGCCAACTATCGGATGGTCGGCGCCGTAGAAGATACTTCTATTAGAAACGAATCCGGTATTAGCCTTTATGCCTTTAGTAGTAGTCAGGGCAAATTAGTTTTACTGAGCGATAACGCGACATTCCCTTATTTCAAGGCTTATCTGTGCATGCCAAGCGTACAGGCCGGTAATGCAAAAGCCTTTTCTATCATGTATGGCGATTCGGAAGTCACGGGTGTGAATTCTGTTTTCACGCAGCAGGATTCTTCTAATGATTCTGACTATTATAGCTTGGATGGAACTAAAGTTGGTCATCCCGCTCAAAAAGGTATCTACATATACAAGGGGAAGAAAATAACTATCAAATAATACTGACAGCAAATGAAAATGAATAAGAAGAGATATATAAGACCAGTATTAGAGATTGTAAATGTCAATCTAGAGTCTTTGATGGAAACGTGGAGTATAGCCGTAGACCATAATCCCAACAACGGCATAAAGCCTGGCGACGAGGGGGATATTGGTGCAAAACAATCAAACTTTGGATATCATTGGGGAGACGTGAGGAAAAGCTTGTGGGACGATTGATCGGCAATAGCACGCTTCACCTCTGTAACGACCTACAGTCTATGCATATACTGTCAAGCGGTTCATGGGGCAAATCCGAAGAGCTCCTACCATGCGTATATGCTGGTGATGTCAATATCATCGTATTATCACTGCTGGTCAATTCGGGCAGTGCGGTCTCCTGTGTAAGCGTGCCCACACCTTAGTATCGAGTATAGGCTGAGGAGTGGACAACATGCTCATCACGTGAATAAGCCTGCCTGTCACATAAAAGCCCCGGATATCATGAGATATCCGGGGCTGACATTTATAATAATGAAAAGCTAGGTCTGAGTCGACATTTAGTTGTTCTCGGGACGCAGCTGACGCACCGTCTCGGCAGCACGCCACATCTCCATCTCGCGCATCTCCTTGAGCTCGGCGTTCAGTTTCTCACGATAGTCGGGCTGAGAGTTCTTGTCGATAGAGATCTGTGCCTCTGTGCCGTTCTCCACGCTGAGGTAGAGCCACTCCATCACCGGCTTGATGGCTGCCTTGAAACGGGGACGCCAGTCGAGGGCGCCGCGCTGGGCTGTGGTCGAGCAGTTGGCATACATCCAGTCCATTCCCTTCTCGGCGAACAGCGGGCCAAGGCTCTGCGTGAGCTCCTCTACAGTCTCGTTGAAAGCCTCCGAAGGTGAGTGTCCGTGCTCGCGCAGGGTCTCATACTGAGCCTCGAGCAGTCCCTCGATGGCACCCATGAGTGAGCCGCGCTCACCGGTGAGGTCAGAGGTAGCTTCGCGCTGGAACGTTGTCTTGAACATATAGCCGGCACCGATACCGATACCGAAGGCAATGGTCTTCTCCTCGGCCTTGCCCGTAAAGTCCTGATAAACGGCGTAAGAGCAGTTCAGGCCGCGGCCTTCGAGGAACATCGTGCGCAGTGAGGTGCCCGATCCCTTGGGAGCCACCATGATGACATCGATGTCGTTGGGAGGAACCACACCCGTGCGGTCCTGCCAGTTGATGGCGAAACCATGAGAGTAGTACAGAGACTTGCCCGGTGTGAGATACTTCTTGATGGTAGGCCATGCTGCAATCTGACCGGCGTCAGAGAGAAGCATGCAGACGATGGTTCCCTTCTCGGCAGCCTCCTCAATAGAGAACAAGGTCTTGCCGGGCACCCATCCGTCGGCCACAGCCTTCTCGTAGGTTTTGCCCTGGCGCTGTCCGACGATGACGTTGAACCCGTTGTCGCGCAGGTTACAAGCCTGACCGGGGCCCTGAATACCATAACCGATCACGGCAATCGTCTCGTTCTTCAGCACTTCACGTGCCTTGTCCAATGTAAACTCTTTGTTGGTGACAACATTTTCAACAACGCCACCAAAATTCATCTCTGCCATAATAAATATTGTTTATAACGTTAAAATAACTGTTTCTTTATCAATATGCAATTACTTATGCATTGTTTTCGAGCACAAAGGTAATAAATGAAAAGCAACTGACCAAATAATCTTTCATTCTTTTGCAAAATTTACCAAACATCTTACAACTTCATTCTCCTCGCCCTCGCCTTTGGTGATGCGCACGGCATACTCGTGCTCGCCGGTCTGCTGCTTGTAGAAATGGAGTTTGTCGCCCTGATGGCTCTCGGCCACGTAGGCAATCTCGAAACGCTTGATGCGATGCGTGCGATACCATTCGAGGTCGAAGAGGTCAAGCACGTGCTCGATGTATTTCACCGAGTTGATATGTCCATTGACATCCACGTCGCTATAATAGGTGTTGATGGTTCGCATGCGTTCGGCGTTTTTGTCCATCCTCACCCTGCCCGACTTCTCGATGGGGCATTGCCGCCCGGTCTCTATGTATTGGCCAATGAGGCCGTCTTTCACCGTCAGCAGGTCTACGGGCTGTCGTGTCTCGGTGTCGATCATAGCCCAGATGCTTCGGCCATAGCCATACACCGTCTTGCCGTCGGCACTGGTCACGGCGAAGTTGCGACTCGTGAAGAAGCGCATGACATCCTCCACCCAGGTGTCGATCACAAAGCGGTCGTAGGCCACAGGCATGTGTTCCATCTCGATGGCCAGCCGCGAAAGCACCCAGGTGCGGTGGATGGTGTTGAGGTAGTGCATGCCATATTCCCTGTCGTTGCTGTGGAAATCGGCGGCGTTGAGCATGGCGTTGCCGAGGTGTCCCATGAAGAGATGGTCTGAAAAATCGCAGTGGAACGGCTCTGCCAGAAATGTATAGCTTCCCACTTTGGGTAGCAGAGCGGCTGTATTCTCGTCTTCGGTGTTCATCGTGAGTGGGCTTGGTCAGTCGATGTGACGCTCGTTGAGGAAGTCGGTGACAGGCTCCTCGAAGCTGCGGGTGACGGCGATGCGTCCCGAGCGGGAGTATTGCAGCAGACAGTTGAAGCCGTCGAGCTGGTTGTAGAGGTCGGCGATGTCCTCGGTGAGACCGGCAAGCAGCACGGTGGAATACTTGGGGTTGACCTCCATCATGCGGGCATCGTGGCGGCGTATCACCCTCGATACCTCGGGATTGTCGAGCAGCACGGGCGTGGAGATCTTGTAGAGTGCCACCTCGTGGATGAAGAGCTGGTCATCAGTGTAATAGTTGGCCTTGATGACATCGATCTTTTTCTCAATCTGCTTGGTGATCTTCTGGATCTGGTCCTCGTCGCTCCAGCAGGTGATGGTGTACTTGTGGATATTCTTGATGCTTGATGCCGACACGTTGAGGCTCTCAATATTCACCTGCCGACGACTGAACACAGCTGTCACCTGATTGAGGATACCGGCCAGGTTCTCACTATATACTAATAAGGTATAAAACTTCTGCTCCATAACATTAAATGTCCAAATGCAACTTCATTTCGTCTACTGCGCTGCCCGGTGTGACCATCGGCTCCACGTTCTCGTCCTCCTTGACGGCACACTCTAGGATGTAGGGGCCATCGGTGGCGAGCATCGTGGCTACCTTTGCAGCGAGATCCTCGCGGTCGATCACCACGTCGTAGGGGATGTGGTAGGCCTTGGCTATGTCGACATACATGGGGTTGACCATGCGGGTGAAGGAGTGACGGTGACCGAACATCAGGTCCTGCCACTGGCGCACGTTGCCCAGATAGTTGTTGTTGAGCACAATCATCTTCACCGGTGTCTGGTTCTCCATGATGGTGCCGAGTTCCTGAATGCTCATCTGGAATCCGCCGTCGCCCATGAAGAGGCATACCGTGCGCGAGGGGGCGCCGATGGCGGCACCTACGGCGGCAGGCAGTCCGAAGCCCATGGTGCCCAGTCCGCCGCTGGTTACGATGCTGCGTATCTTGTTGAATCTGAAGTATCGGCTCGAGAACATCTGGTTCAACCCCACGTCGTTCACCAGCACGGCGTCGCCCTTGGTGGCCTCGGCCACGGCGTTGACCACCTCGCCCATGAGCAGCGGGCCTTCGGTGGGGTGGGTGTCGCGATCGATGACCTGCTCCTTCTCCACCTGGTAAAGGGTGTTGAACGACTGTCGCCACTCCGTGTGGCTGGCCTTCTTCACCAGCTGGTTGAGCATGGCGAGGCTCTGCTTGCAGTCGCCCACCACAGCCACGTCGGTCTTCACGTTCTTGTCGATCTCACTGGGGTCGATGTCGAGGTGTATGATTTTGGCCTGCTTGGCATAGGTCTCCAGCGTTCCCGTCACGCGGTCGTCGAAGCGCATGCCAATGGCAATGAGCACGTCGCACTCCTGCTGCTTGAGGTTGGGTGCGTAGCGGCCGTGCATGCCCAGCATACCCACGTTGAGCGGATAGTCGGTGGGCAGCACCGAGAGGCCCAGCAGCGTGAGACCGGCCGGTATGTCGGCCGTCTCGAGCAGTTGCATGAGCTCGGCCTGCGCCTGCCCGATCTCCACCCCATGACCCACCAAGGCCATGGGTTTTTTAGCGTTGTTGATCAGTTCGGCAGCCTGCCTGACGGCCTCCTCGTCGACCTTAGGGTAGGGGATGTACGAGTCTACCATGTCGGTCTTGCCGGGCAGCCACTTCGCCGTGCCCACCTGCGCGTTTTTCGGGAGGTCGAGCACCACTGGTCCGGGCCTGCCGCTCCTGGCGATATAGAAGGCACGGCTCACAGCCCATGCCACGTCTTCGGGGCGCCTGATCTGGTAGCTCCACTTGGTGATAGGCTGCGCAATGTTCACGAGGTCTACCTCCTGGAAGGCATCGGTGCCCAGGGCATTCACACCCACCTGTCCGGCGATGACCACCAGGGGGATGGAGTCCATCATGGCGTCGGCCACACCCGTGAGGGTGTTGGTGACGCCGGGGCCCGACGTCACGATCACCACGCCCACCTCACCCGTCACGCGGGCATAGCCCTCGGCAGCGTGTGCGGCGGCCTGCTCGTGTCGCACCAGGATATGGTCGAACCAGGGCTGCTGCCTCTGGGTGTAGGTATATAGCTTGTCATACACAGGCATGATGGCTCCGCCGGGATAGCCGAAGATGGTCTTGACATTCTCTTGGTAGAGGGCGCGCATCAGTATTTCTGACCCCGAACATTCCTCGCCGATGTGTACGCCCGACCATGGCGCGTCTTGTTCACGCTGCTGTCCTTGAGCCATGCCTGTCTGCTGATCTGTTGTATTTGCTTTCATCTTTTCCTAAAATCATTAAAAACCACATTACTCCATTCTCAGTCGATTACCCTCACGCCGCCCTTGTCGGCCGAGCTCACGCTCTGAGCGTATGCCCTGAGGGCCTTGCTGACCACACGGTTGCGCTTGAGCGGCTGCTGGGGCCTTGCGGCCAGCTCTTCATCGCTGAGCCTGACGTTGATAGAGCGGTTGGGGATGTCGATCTCGATGATGTCGCCGTCCTTGATCTTGCCGATGTTGCCGCCTGCTGCTGCCTCGGGCGAGATGTGGCCGATGCTCAGTCCGCTGGTGCCGCCCGAGAAGCGGCCGTCGGTGATGAGTGCGCACGCCTTACCCAGGTGGCGGCTTTTAATATAAGATGTGGGATAGAGCATCTCCTGCATACCCGGACCGCCCTTGGGGCCCTCGTGGGTGATGACCACACAGTCGCCGCTCTTCACCTTACCGCTGAGGATGCCCTCGCAGGCGTCGTCCTGCGAGTCGAACACCACGGCCGGACCGGAGAAATGCCAGAGCTCCTCGTCCACGCCGGCGGTCTTGACCACGCAGCCGTCTTGTGCGATGTTGCCGAAGAGCACGGCCAGTCCGCCGTCCTTGGTGTAGGCGTGTTCCAGACTGCGTATGCAGCCGTTCTCGCGGTCGGTGTCGAGCGTGGGCCACTGCTCGTTCTGGCTGCCCATCTTCGTCGAGAAGCGGTGGCCGGGCGCGCTGTGGTAGATACGGTCGGCCTCGGGGTCAACCTGCGCCTTGGTGATGTCGTATTTGTCGATGGCCTCGCCAATGGTCATGCCATCGGCGCGCCTGACGTCGGTCTTGATCAGTCCGCCTTTGTTGAGCTCGGCCAGGATACCCAGTATGCCGCCGGCGCGGTTGCACTCCTGCACCGAGTATTTCTGGGTGTTGGGTGCCAGCTTGCACAGGCAGGGCACGTGGCGGCTCAGCCTGTCGATGTCGCTCATCTTGAAGTCGACCTCGCCCTCCTGGGCCACGGCCAGCAGGTGAAGGATGGTATTGGTACTGCCGCCCATGGCGATGTCGAGCGTCATGGCGTTCATAAAGGCGTCGCGCGTGGCGATGCTGCGTGGCAGCACGCTGTCGTCGCCGTCCTCATAGTAGGCCAGCGCGTTCTTCACAATCTGGCGCGCAGCCTGCTTGAAGAGCTCGATGCGGTTGGCATGTGTGGCCAGGATGGTACCGTTGCCAGGGAGCGAGAGGCCGATGGCCTCGGTCAGCGAGTTCATCGAGTTGGCGGTGAACATGCCCGAGCAACTGCCGCAGCCCGGACAGGCACTCTGCTCCAGCTGCTGCACCTCTTCATCGCTTACCTCGGGGTCAGCGCCCTTAACCATGGCCGTGATGAGGTCGGCGTTCTCGCCGCGCCAGCGCCCGGCCTCCATCGGTCCACCCGAACAGAACACCGTGGGGATGTTCAGGCGCATGGTGGCCATGAGCATGCCCGGGGTGACCTTGTCGCAGTTGGAGATGCAGATCATGGCGTCGGCCTTGTGGGCGTTGACCATATATTCCACCGAGTCGGCGATGATGTCTCTTGAGGGAAGCGAATAAAGCATACCGTCGTGGCCCATGGCGATGCCGTCGTCGATGGCGATGGTGTTGAATTCGGCTGCATAGCAGCCCATGCGCTCGATTTCCTGCTTAACAATCTGTCCTATCTCATGCAGATGGGTGTGGCCCGGTACAAACTGTGTGAACGAATTGACGACGGCGATGATGGGTTTCCCAAACTGCTCGTGCTTCATACCTGTGGCGACCCAGAGTGCGCGGGCCCCGGCCATCCTGCGGCCTTCGGTACATACAGCACTTCTCAACTGATGCTTCATAACGCTTGATATATGTTTTTCATGCAAAGATACGGAAATTATAGGAAACTCCAACAGTTTATTGTAAATAATTTAATGTTTTTGTATAAATTGTAAGCTAAAGTAAGTAAATGCTTATGATTTAACACGAGATACAGAAGAAATGCACAAGATCATAAACCTGTTGATCTTGTGCATATCATGAATGAATAGTTATTCTTATCCCACTCTTGTCAACGAGTAGGTGGGATATCCAGCACCTGGAAGTAGTGCTTCCGTCGTGTAGACGATTTCCATTTGCCTTTACTGCCGGGGCCATTGGGATTACCAAACTTGGCAAAGTTGGTCCACCAATCGATCATCTGTCGGCTCAGCAGGTAGTCGGCAGCGGTGAAGGGCCGCCAGCTGCATGCCAGAGTGCCAAACATATACCAAAGTTCAGAGGAGTGGAATGCACCCGCATCGTCGCCCGGCAATCGTCTTGCGAATTTGTAGCAATATACCGGCTGTCGGCTCAGCGAGTCGCGCACATCGGCAAAGCGGTTGATGACATCCTCCATGGGCCGAATGTCGTCGGCCGTGTAGCCGATGAGGTAGGGCACGTCGGCCACACTGTTGTCCACGACGGCATCGTCGAACGAGCGGGGCAGCAGCTCACCTCCCACATGGGGTGCAAAGACTGCCATGGTGTTGATATTCTGCCGCCGGGTCATCGTCCATGGGTCGCGCACTTCGTCGGCCCTCGCGTCGCGCATCTTCTCGAGTGTGGTGAAGCCCAGCGAGTCCATAAGCATCTTACCCCTGCGTTGCATATATGCCTCGGGGTCGTTGCCCGAGAGGAAGTTGCCCAATCCGCCGGCACTCTGGATGATGGCCTTGGCCACCATGCCGCGGGTCAGCGGCGAGGCCACGAGATTCTTCACGCTACCGCCTCCGGCGCTTTGTCCCATCAATGTGATGTTGGCAGGGTCGCCGCCAAAGGCTGCGATGTTGCGATGCACCCAGCGCAGGGCCTCCAGCTGGTCGTAGGTGCCGTAGTTGCCCGATGAGCCGTCGGCATACTCCTTGGCCAGTAGGGGATGACAGAGATACCCCGTCACGCCCAAGCGGTAGGCCACCGTCACGAGTATCACGCCACGCCGTGCCCATTGGTCACCATCCATCTCCATCTCGTAGCTATAGCCATTCTGGTAGGCACCGCCGTGGATCCACAAACACACGGGCAGGCGCTGCTCGGGGTGGTTGAGGGCTCGTTGCGGCACCCAGATGTTGAGGTAGAGACTGTTCTCGCTGGTGTGGGGTGTGCCAAAGCGGAAGAACTCGCGTTCGTAGAACGATCCCTTATCCTGGTCGGTCTGCAGGGCAATGTCGCGGAAGTGGTCGGCCTTGAGCACGCCGTCCCACGGCCTTACGGCCACTGTGCGCCTCCAGCGCAGCTCGCCCACCGGGGGCTGGGCATAGGGTATGCCTTTAAAGACCATCACTTGCGATGAGTCGGTGAGCACACCCTCCACCTGTCCCGAGGCGGTTGTCACCACCTGTGCGCTGAGCTGTACGGCCGATGCCATGGTGGCGGCTGCCATCCATATCTTTCTAACGTTTTTCATATTCCAGTGTCTGTAGGTCGTCGTCGGCCGAGCTGGTGCCGTAGTAGAGCATATACTTGCCCGGCTTCGACCGCATGGTGTTGGTGTCGATGTCGAAGAGTTCGAATACCTTCGGGTCGTTGAGGTCGAAGCTCACCGTGCGCTCCTCGCCGGCCTTGAGGTCCACGCGAGTGAAGCCCTTGAGGCTCAGGCGTGGTCCGTCGGTGTCGGCCAGACTGCGTACATAGAGCTGCACGGTCTCGCTGCCCGCCATGCTGCCGGTGTTGGTCACCCTGATGCTCAGGCGGCCGTCGGCGGTGAGCGTGGCTTTGCCAATCTTGAAGGTGGTGTAGCTCAGGCCGTAGCCGAAGGGATAGAGCGCATCGTCGAAGTAGCGGTAGGTGCGGCCCTTCATCGAATAGTCGTCGAAGGCGGGCAGTTGTTGGCTGTTGCGGTAGAACGTCACAGGCAGCTTGCCCGACGGGTTGACCTTGCCGAAGAGCACGTCGGCCACAGCCGTTCCGCCCTCCTGGCCGGCATACCACGCCTGCACGATGGCCCGGCAGCGTGCCGTCTCGGGCGTGAGGGCGATGGCCGAGCCCGAGCAGTTGACCATCACCACGCTCTTGCCCGCACGGCTGAGGGCCTCGATGAAGTCGCGTTGTACCTTAGGCAGTTCGATATGTGTGCGGTCGCCGCCCTTGAAGCCGTCGATGTCGACGGGCATCTCCTCGCCTTCCAGCGCCGGCGAGATGCCGCCCACGAAGACCACCTTGTCGATGCCTTTGAGGCGGGCCAGCGTGGCGGCATAGTCGATGGGCTGCTCTGTGCCGATGTTGACCTTGAGGTTGGCACCCCAGGTCTTGACAAAGGCATAGCGCACCTCGATGTCATAGTGCTTGCCAGCCTCCACCTGGAGTGGTGTGCGCGTGGGCGTGGTGCGCCACGAGTGTACCTTCTGCATCTCCTTGCCGTTGACATAGAGCTCGAAGTGGCCGCAGCCCTCCACGTTGATCACCACCTCGCCGCTCTGCTTGGGCGTGAGCGTGGTCTCGTAACGGACCGAGAAGTCCTCGACCTTCACGCCGGGCGCAAAGACATGCATGCCGGCGGTGGTGACAGCCACGGGAGCATCGTAGTATTCAGTGCTGACGGGCTTGCCTTCCATGGTGGTGTTGTTCCAGAAGGTGCCACGCAGTCCGGCCTTGCTGCCGGCCCTGCATTGGTCGAAGAGCGGCTGCACCACGGTGGTGTCGGTGAGGTCGCAGCCCCTGAGGTATACCACCTCCTTGCAGGCGGCCTTGATGCCGTCGAGGATCGACACCGTGTGGTTGGGCACACCGTTGTAGTTGCCCCACATCATCGGCTTGTTCTCCGCGTTGGGACCTATGACGGCTATTTTCTCGCCGCGGGCGAGGCGCAGCGGCAGCACACCGTCGTTCTTGAGCAGTACGATGCTCTGTCGCGCCATGTCGAGGGCCAGCTGAGCATGGCTCTTGCTCGACATCACCGAATAGGGTATGCGGCTCCACTCCACCAACGACGGGTCGTCCATCTCGCCCAGGTCGAAGCGGCCCTCCAGCAGGCGCACCACATGCTTGTCGACCTCCTGCTCGCTCAGCAGTCCGCGGCGCACGGCATCGGGCAGACTGCGGTAGGAATAGTTGAAGCCACACTCCACGTCGGTACCGGCCAGCACGGCCTTGGCAGAGGCATGGGTGGGCGAGCTCGACGACTTATGGTTTTCCCAAAAATCGCTCACGGCACCGCAGTCGCTCACCACGAGATATCTGAATCCCCACTCGTCGCGCAGGATCTGCTGCAGCAGACGGCTGTTGCCGCAGCAGGGGTCGTCGTCGAGGCGCTGGTAGGCACACATCACCTCGCGCACGCCGGCCTCGGTGACGAGGGCCTTGAAGGCCGGCAGGTAAGTCTCCCAGAGGTCGCGCGGCATGATGTCGTTGAGGTTGGCCGTGTGGCGTGTGTACTCGGGACCGCTATGGACGGCGAAGTGCTTGGCGCAGGCCCACAGCTTGCGGTAGCGGGCGGTCTCGGGGCCCTGTAGTCCGCGCACCACGGCAGTGCCCATGACGCTGGTGAGATAGGGGTCTTCGCCGTAGGTCTCCTGTCCGCGCCCCCAGCGCGGGTCACGGAAGATGTTGACGTTGGGAGTCCACACCGACAGGCTGTGAAACTTCTCGTCTTCGCCACCCTGCGACATGCGGTGGTGATACTGCGCCCGCATCTCGTCGCTCGTGGCATCGAAGACACGGTAGAGTAGGCTGGGATTGAACGACGCCGCCATGGCGATGGGCTCGGGATAGTTGGTCACGTTGCCCATGTTGGCAGCACCATGGAGGGCCTCGCTCCACCAGTAGAACTTCTTGATGCCCAGCCGTGGGATGGCCGGCGACTCGTCGAGCATGAGCTGCGCCTTCTCGTCGAGCGTCAGGCGGCTGCACAGGTCGACGGCCCGCTCGTGGGCCGACAGCTGCGGGTTTTGGTAAGGATACGTCTGCGCCAAGACCGTCGATACAGAGGTGCAGACGAGGAAAGTGGATAGGAGTGATGTCAGTGTTCGATACATATCTCAATTGGTTTATACTACATCAGGATAATAGGGAGCCTCGGAGGTTAGCTGCAAAATTAGCCAATAGTTGTGTAGTGGCCAATACATCTTCAATATTTTTATCCACAATCGTAAAACGACGGGCACGAAGAAGAGCCAGCCACAAGGGCCGACCCTCCTTCTGCCCATCAAACAAATCAGTTTCTCTCATTACCTCTCAGATTGGGGTTGTTGTTCAGTTCCTGCTGCGGGAACGGCAGGTGCATGGCCTGCTCGGTCCAGCCGAGTTTTTTCAGCGGCTCCAGATACTTGCCGTCGGCCATTCCCCAGCGCATGAGGTCGAAGTAGCGGTAATACTCGCCCATCAGCTCCACGCACCGTTCGTGCTGAATGACATTCATCAGGTTGTCCATCTTGAAACCATTGATGGTGGGTGCCGAGGCCAGCAGCTCGTCTACCGTGGGGATGGTGCCGGGCTCCTTGGAGTACCACAGGTGCGACTGCTCGGTGGGCACCACATGGTTGGCTCTGTCGCGCACCTGCTGAATCCAATATTTGGCTCCTGACTTATCGGTTACGTCAGTGCCGTCGTGCCCGGTGAAGTGCAGGGCCTCGGCATACATCAGCAGCACGTCGGCATAACGCATGAGTGGGTCGTTGTAGTCGTCGTCGATCTCGGGCAGCTGCACGTCGGGGCAGGCCTTGCGGGTGCCATAGAGGTCTTTGTCAGAGGTACACTTCTCGTTCATCTGCTCAAAGGTGACGGTGTTGCCCTTGTCGTCGGTGAAATAGGCACCGCCCGGACACCAGAGGGTCATGTACCGGCGGGGGTCGCCGTTCTCAAACTCGTTGTAGGCCATGGGCGTGGGAGCCAGGTTCCACCAGCATCCACCGGTGCCATCGGGCAGACCGATGTTGCACCAGCGCCACGAGTCGCTGAGGTCACCGCCCATCCAGTTGTTGCCATTGTGCATCTGCACCTCGAAGATGCTCTCCACGCCGTTCTCCAGGGCGGGGTTGTTGGTGAAGTTGTCGCGGAAGTTGGCATTGAGCTGGTATTCGCCGCTGTCGATGAGCTTCTTCAACACCGGCACGGCCTTGTCGTATTCGGCCTTCTGCCCCTTCTCCAGCAAGGGTCTCCAGAGGTAGGCCTTGGCCAGGTAGCCCAGGGCGCTGCCCTGAGTGGCCCTGCCCTTGTTGGCAGCATTGGCATATAGCTTGCTGCGCGCGGGCAGCAGTTCGGCGGCGCGGCTGAAGTCGGACACGATCTGCGCATACACCTGCCCGGGCTGGGCGTTGGCCGGATAGTAGTCGTCCTTGGTGGCGATGGCATGGTCGTAGAGGGGGATGGTCTCGCCGTAGAGTGATGTCAGGTTGAGGTAGAACAGACCGCGCAGGAACAAGGCTTCGCCAAGCATGGTATTGAGCTCTTCCTGCGTGGCATCGTCGCCCTTGAAGTTGGAGATCTTCTCGATGGCGAGGTTGGCCGCCATGATACCGTTGAACCAGTCTTGCCACGGGCCCATGGCGGCATCGTCGCTGGCCGGCACGTTGTAGGTATCCTGGTACATGTTGCTCCATTTGTAGGTGCGCTGATAATCGTCGCCCGGTGCGAGCAGGGTGAAGAGCGTGGTGAAGCAATATCCACCCTGGATGCGGCCGATGAGGGCCTGATAGGCCGGTACTAGTGCGTTCTCCAGTTGCGATTTTTTCTGATAATAGGTCTCGGTGGACACCTCTGAAGGATTGTTGAGGTCCATCTCGGGCATGCAGCCTGTCAGGGTTGTTGCCAGGCTGGCTGCAGCCAAATATGTCATAAGTTTGTATTTCATTGTATGTCGTGTTAATGGTTGGGTTAGAAGGTTACCTGCAAGCCGATGTAAAACTCCTTGTTGTTGGGGAAGGTGGCATCCCATGAGGTCAGTCCGTCGACGCCGCGCGTGAGGTTGGTGCCGCTGGTGTTCTGGTCGCCCACCTCGGGATCGTAGCCGGTGTAGTTGGTGAAGGTCAGCAGATTCTTGGCACCCACATAGAAGCGCAGGCTCTCCATATACATCTTCTGGCACCATGCCGAGGGGAGGGTATAGCCGATGAGCAGACTCTTCAGGCGCAGGTAGCTGCCATCCTCCACATAGCGGTCGCTCTGCCGCATGTTCTGGTTGGGGTCGCCATAGACGGCGCGCGGCATGTCGGTGTCGGTGTTCTTGGCATAGAACGTGGTCTTGCCGCTCACGGGATTGGTGAAGGTGATGTCTTCGGCGCGGAATCGGTCGAGCGTCGAGGCGAAGCAGGCGTAGTTGTGATACATGCCTTCGCCATAGTAGCGGGTGTTGTTGTAGATATCGTTGCCCTGACTGCCGTTCCATACCATCATGGCATCGAAGGTGCCCACCGAGGTACGATAGGAGGCGTCGAAGGTGAAGCCGTAAGAGAACTTGGGGATGGGGTTGCCGATGAATGTCATGTCGCCGGCACCCAGACTACCGTTGCCGTCGAGGTCGAGGAACTTGATGTCACCGGCCTTGGCGTTGGGCTGCAGGCGCTCGCCCTTGTCGTTGACGTAGGCGGCAGCCTCCTCATCGGTCTTGAACAGGCCTGCGGTCTTGTAGCCCCAGAACTGTCCGATGCTGTTGCCCACGCGGGTACAGGTGATGCCCGAGGCAGCGAAGATCTCGTTGTTGGCTCCCAGACTCTTCACGGTGTTGCTCACCGTAGAGAGGTTGGCGCTGATGCCATAGTCGAAATGGGTGCCTACATGGTCGCGCCACGACACCAGGAGCTCCATACCCTTGTTCTCGATGCTGCCGGCATTCATCGTGGGGAACACGCTGAGGTAGCCGGCACTACGGGCGATAGGCACGTTGACGAGCATGTCCTGTGTCTTGTTGATAAAATAGTCGGCCGTGATGCTCAGGCGGTTGTTGAGCATGGTGAGGTCGAAACCAAAGTCGGTTGAGGTCGAGGCCTCCCACTTTACATCTGGATTGGAGGGAGTCATGGGCAGGGCACCGGTGTTCTCCGTGTCGTTGAAATAATAGCGCACGTTGTTGAACGATACCGTGCTCTGGTACTGGTAGGGAGCGATGTTCGAGTTGCCCAGCTTACCCCAGCTGGCGCGCAGCTTCAGGTCGTCGAGCCATCCGATGTTCTTCATGAATCCCTCCTGGCTGATACGCCAGGCTGCCGAGAACGAGGGGAAGGTGCCGTAGCGATGATGGCGCGCAAAGTTGGAGCTGCCGTCGCGGCGTACATTGGCCGTGAGCATATACCTGCCGGCATAGCTATACATGGCACGTGCCAGGTAAGAATACATCGAGGTATGCGACTCTGTGCTGCCCACCTCCTTGGAGGTGGCCTTCTGGGTGGCACCGAGGATGAGCACCTCTTGGCTGGGCATGGCCCTTGCGCTGGCATTGAAGCCATAGCCGCGAGTCTCCTCCGAGGTGATGCCGCCCATGACGTTGAGGTGGTGTGCGCCCCAGTTGTGGTCGAAGGTAAGGGTATGCTCATAGAGGAAACGGTTGCTGCGGCTGTTGCTCATCGAATAGGTGTCGGGCGAGTTGCGCTGGTAGTCGCCCACGGTATAGTCGGCATCATAGGAACGGTTGTTATAACGATACAGGTCCACACCCAGGTTGAACTTATACACCAGTCCCTTGAGGGGCTCGGCCGTCACCCAGGCATTGCCACTCATCGTGTTGGCCTCACTGCGGCTCCAGGTGTTGTCGGCCGTGGCCCTGGGGTTCTCCATGTCGGTGCCCAGGGCTGCACCGGCATATCCTGTGGGCGAGCTGGGGTCGTAGATAGGGCAGGCCGTGCTCCATTTGATGGCAATGAGCTTGAGCATGTCGGAGTTGTGAGTGAGGTTGCGACCAATGGTCATCGTCTCTCCAAACCCGAAGATGCCCTTCCTGAAGTCGGAGACCACGTTGACGGCATAGTTCTCACCACCTTCTTTTATATAGAGGCTGTTGTCTTTGCCATAGACCCCCGTGATGCGGAAGTTGGCATTCTTCGAGCCGCCGCTGATGCTGACATTGTGTTTCTGATAGCTGCCGGTGCGTGTGATGGCCTTGAACATGTTATACCCCTCGCCGATGGAGGCCGGGTCTGACAGTCCGGCCATATAGTCGGTGCGCGCGGGGTTCTGGTTGTACATCTCCTCGTTGATGAGTTCGGCCAGCTGTTGTCCGTCGAGCAGGTCGATCTCGTGGGTGAAGCCCTTCCATCCCAGGTAGCCGTTGTAGTCGACCTTCACCTCGCCCACCTGTCCTCGCTTGGTGGTGATGACGATGACGCCATTGGCACCACGGGCACCGTAGATGGCACACGAGGCGGCATCCTTCAGCACCTGGATGCTGGCGATGTTGTTCTCGTCGGGCACGGCTCCACCGATCATGCCGTCGACGACATACAATGGGTCGGTGTTGTTGATGCTGCCCACGCCGCGGATGTGTATGCGGCCGTTGGTGACCTGCACGCCAGGAACGGCGCTCTGCAGGCCGGCACTCAGTCCGCCCGGTGTCTTGCTCACCTCTTTGGCATCGAGGATGGCGATGGACGAACTCAGGTCGGCCTTCTTCATCTGGCCGTAGCCAATGACCACCACGTCGCTCAGTGTCTTGTTGTCATCTTTCATCGTGACCAAGAGGTTGTCTTGCCCTTTCACCGCCAGCTGTTGGGTCTGGTAGCCCACAAACGACACGGTGAGCTGGGCCTGTGGTGAGGCGTTGACCTTGAAATTGCCGTCAAGGTCGGTGACAGCACCGTCGGATGTGCCCACCACTTTGATGGTGGCACCGATGATGGGTTCACCAGTGGCATCCGTTACTTTGCCGCTCACCACATGTTGTGCAGCGGCGCCCAGAGATACCATTGCAAATAGCAACAACAGTCCCATGAACTTGGTTAGAAAACTTTCATTTCTCATTTTCGGATAGACTTAATTAGATATGATTTATAATGATAGATATTTGATAGACAGATATGTTCACATGGCAGATATGCTCCGTCGCTTATCGGGACAGACGGTGAGATGTCAGGCGGTTTGCCCTATCGGCCATCGTAGGCTTAGGGCTCCTTGCAGAAACGTAAGTGCAAGAATTTGGAAAATGCGTGCGGACATTAGATATATTATTGTTAGGACATTAGATATATTATTGTTTGAAGGACGATGCAAAATTAGCCAATCTGTGATAAAAGTAGTTTGCGCAATGAAACATAGAGTTTGTGCCATGCAACATGGTTGAATAAAGTAAAGTGCAAACACAGGGCTTAGCCATAATGGAGCCACAAAAGATATGGGCAGACTGCACAGAATGGCCAAGACGTGGTGGCGACAGCCTATGGACAAAGGCAAGCGCAGTTTAGGGTGTAGGGGGGGAGGCAGAAAATGGCTCAGTTAATAAATTTGTGTTTTTAAAATTAGTTTCAGACCAATAATTGCTCGACTTTGTATAGGTAAATGATATTCTCCTATGAGACCCGCCTGCGGGTCTGACAAGATATTCTGCGATGAGC
>JBHAFS010000122.1:0-28986 GCA_041856205.1 Prevotella sp. | reverse complement strand
TCACCAAGGCCGAGCATCTGCCCCTGGAGGCTCGCGAGACCTTGAAACCCCATGCCCGTGAGGCCATGACCGACCTGCGCCGACGTGGCATCGAGGTCTATATGATGAGCGGCGACAAAGACGAGGCTGCCAAGTACTGGGCCGAAAAGGCCGGTA
The DNA here is from genome assembly GCA_041856205.1 of Prevotella sp. Lineage (GTDB taxonomy): Bacteria > Bacteroidota > Bacteroidia > Bacteroidales > Bacteroidaceae > Prevotella. The sequence goes on along the minus strand of JBHAFS010000122.1, from coordinate 28,830 downwards.
TAGCCCATTACCACAGTAAGGTACTGCCCCACGACAAAGAGCAACTCGTGAAGCGCCTGCAAGACGAGGGCCACCGGGTGGCCATGATCGGCGACGGTATCAACGACACCCAGGCTCTGGCGCAGGCCGACGTGAGCATTGCCATCGGGCGTGGCACCGACGTGGCCATGGACGTGGCACAGGTGACGCTGATGGGCGACGACCTCAGTGCCCTTCCCGCTGCTGTGACGCTCAGCCGCAAGACGGTGCACATGATCTGGCAGAACCTCTTCTGGGCCTTTGTCTATAACATCGTCTGCATTCCGCTGGCAGCAGGTGTGCTCTACCTCTTCGGCATCGATTTCCAGATTACGCCGATGTGGGCCTCGGCCCTCATGGCGTTCTCCAGCGTCAGCGTGGTGCTCAACAGCCTGCGGTTACGATTCTCAGATTGAACCTCGGGCACAATGTCCAAACGGTCATGGGTCCAACAAGCGATAATCCCACCTGCGACAGCTGTCGTGGGTGGGATTATTGAATAAGGGTGAGAAGGTTGGAGGCCGAAGACAGGATAGCCGTCCGTCAGCGTGCGAAGTAGGTGGGTGTGTTGTGAGGATACCAGTTTTTCTCGACCGATACCTCAAGGAAGAACGAGCGACTGGGCGACCACCGCAGTGCGGCACCCAGCTTATCGCCTAGCTCATTATATATATAAGGTGAGACGCCATACATGCCCCGCCCCCAGTAGTAGGGGCTCACGCCTGTGATGCCGTTGTTCACGATCGACTTCTGGCCGTACACATAGCCCGACCAGTGGTCGTTGAACCGGTAACCCAACTGTCCTTGTATGCCACCCGTGGTGATGCTGGCCCCGTCCCAGTTGATGTGGTTGATGTAGCCTCCTGCAGCCAGCCACCCTCTTTTACCCAACGGTTGCAGCCAGGTGGCCGACAGTCGCTGCCCGAATCCGGCACCGCTGCGCGCGTTCTTGCCAAACTCGGCGAAGACACTCAGGTCAAGACTGGCGTTCAGTCCCTCGTGTAGCATGCCATAGGTATAGTACGAAGAGTAGGGGGCAGGGTAGGAGGCCGGGCTATCATCGGCGGGCAGCCGTCCTTCGGGGCCATAATAGGTCGTATCGGTCAAGGCCTGCTGCTGCGACGCCGATGCCTGTCTATAGCGGTCGACGGGCATGGGTGCGTATGAGGTGGCCGGTGTGAGCAGGTAGCCCGAGCTCATGGGCTGGGCGGTCAGTCCTGTCGATGGGCTCAGGTTGACCATATTGGTGCCCGGAACCGACGCTGTCGCCCGCCCGCCCAGTCGTTTGTCCATCTGGGCACTCATGGGCAGTGCCAGGGCAGCTGCCAAGGCCGTAAAGACATATCTGTTCATATTATTTCCTTTCTGTTCGTGTAATTCTGTCATCGTAGAATACGGTTGCAAATATAGTGAAACCTAGTGATTAGGGCATTAGTGATTAGCTTTTTTTATTATTGTTTTGTATAAAAATCCCTAAAGACAGCCTTTATTCAAAGGCATAATTGCTAACTTTGCAACTATCGTCAGCCGCTACAGGCCCGCCTGCACGGTATTGACCGATGAGGCCGAGCATTTCCGCCTCACGCGATGTAACATGATCAGCGAAAGCGTGGTCTTCACTATTAAGGTGGGTTCTATTAATTACCACCGAAACAAGATAATGAAATCATGGGTTACGTTTTGCCATCTTTCGGACTCTCTTCGGCTCAATTAGCAAGTGAGCTCAGTCGTTATGCCCGCATAACTCCTTCGTGTACTTGCAAATTGCTCTCGAAGATAGTCTCGAAATCTGACAAAGCTAATTAATAGAACCCACCTTAAACATAAACAGCAAACCTATGAAGAAGAATTTGACTATGGCCCTATGGTTGCTTGCCGTGACCTTGCCCATGAATGCTCAAGTCTATAAAGAAACAGACAAGAGCGTGAAGACACGAATTACCGAACTTTATGGCCATGCCCGCAAGGGTGTCCAGAAGGCCGGAAAGGATATATCTGACTTCCTTGGCTTTGAGAGCAAGAAAGACAGCGACCTCGTTGAGATCGATGGTGTGAAGTATATGCCCTTGTACACCCGCAACCTCTTCTATGCCGACTCCACAGGAATGCTCGCAGAGTGTCGCAAGGCTTTCAAGGCCCGTTACCCCAAGGCCCGTATCTTGTCGGTGGCCATCCCACAGAAGAGTTGGATAGAGACCGCCGTAAAAGACGGCGACCGCATTGTGGCCTACAAGCGCCTGGCCTATTGCTTTGTGCTGGCCGCCGACGGCTCTGACGGTTACATCAATGCCAAATATTCGTTCAAGGGTATGCGCGAGCCCGGTCAGGAGTGGGTGATGCCCAAGGAATACTGGCCTCACTTCGAGAAGGCAGATGCCATTCCCAATGTTCATTACAAGCAGTTGAAAGAAAAATAAGAGCAATAGAAGGTTATGAGTTTTTTGAAGAAATTGTTTGGTGGTGCCCCAGAGAATCCAGAGGAAGAGAAGAAGTTGCAAGAAGAGAAAAACTTCGATGTGTTGAAGTATGACGGTGTGGCTGCCCTGCGGCAGAATGAGTTTGCCTACGCCGTCAAATGCTTTACCCATGCATTGGAGTTGAAAGACGACCTAGAGACGCGCGACTATCTCTCGCAGGCCTTCATTCGCAGCAACGACCTGCCGGCTGCCCATGAGCAGCTGCTGCGACTGGCTGAGGCAGAGCCTGCCAATGTGCAGATATGGCTGCGCATGGCCGAAGTGGCCTATATGATGGAAGACTACCAGCTCATGAGCGAGGCTTGCGAGAAGGCCAAGCAACTCGACAACGACAACCCCCAGATGAACTACGCTTATGCCCGCGCCTGTATAGGGCAGGCCAACTACATCAATGCCGTCGCCCTGCTGTCGAAGGCCATCTCGGTGTCGAAGGACGAACCCTATTGGGATGCCTATCTGCTTCGCGGCGACACCCTGCTGAAGATGGGCGATGTGAATAGTGCCGAGGCTGATGCCGACACGATTCTCGAGGCCCTGCCCGAGCAGGAAGACAGCCTGCTGCTGAAGGCCCGCTGCCAGGAGGCCCGGGGCGACCATGGCGGTGCCCAGGACACTTATGGCAAGGTGATCGACCTCAACCCCTTCTGTCTTGCCGCCTTCAAGGAGCGCGGAGCCATACGTCTGGCCGCCGGCGACAAGCAGGGTGCCGAGGCCGATGCACGCATGGTGATAGAGCTCAACCCCCAGTTAGCCGATGGCGAATATGGGTCCGACGGCAAGGATGATATTGCCCGTAAGACCGAGCAGGCCTACAAGAGCGTCAACCCCTTTGCCTGACCTCTGCTTTGCACGATGATTGACAGGCTGTAAAATTTTTCTGAAAAATCATAATGAAATGTTTGCCAGTATCAGATAATTGTTATAATTTTGCACACAAATCATAGAAATAAAACAAGATTATGAAGTCTTACGCATCTTTTTATTACTTTTATTTTTACTTTGCAAGCAATTGTGAAGCGGGAAGTTGCGTGTAGATTTCAACTTAGGTCAAAGATAACAACCTCATAAGGTTTGCATCAGAGTCCCGCTTCATAGAAATGAGGCGGGATTTTTGATTGTAGCAGAAGAGACAAGAAAACGGATATGAAGAGAATAGCCATACAAGGCGTTCGTGGTTCGTTCCACGACATCGCCGCACACGAGTATTTCGAGGACGAACAGGTACAACTTATTTGCTGCTCTACCTTCGAGCAGGTCTTCGAGAGCATCAAGCGCGACCCCACAGTCATCGGCATGATGGCCATCGAGAATACCATCGCCGGTTCGCTGCTCCACAACTACGACCTGCTGCGTGCCAGCGGCACCACCATCGTGGGGGAGCACAAGCTCCATATCTGCCACTGCATCTGCTGTCTGCCCGACGACGACTGGAGCACCATCACCGAAGTACACTCGCATCCCGTGGCCCTGGCACAGTGCCGCCAGTTTCTGGCCAACCACCCTGAGATGAAGGCTGTGGAAGCCGAAGACACAGCCGGCAGTGCCGAGTATATCAGACGGCATGGATGCAGGGGATGGGCTGCCATCTGCCATGCCGATGCCGCCCGCATCTACGGGCTGAAGGTCCTCGAAGACCATATCGAGGACAACAAGCACAATTTCACACGCTTCCTGGTGGTGTCCAATCCCTTGAAGGCCGACTTCCTGCGACCCCTCAGCCGGTCTAACAAGGCCAGTCTGGTATTTTCGCTTCCCCATTCCGAGGGCTCCCTGTCGAAGGTGCTGACCATTCTCAGTTTCTATGACATCAACCTCACCAAAATCCAGTCGCTGCCCATCATCGGTCGTGAGTGGGAATACCTTTTCTATGTAGACATCACCTTCGACGACCTTATCCGCTACCGCCAGTCGATCGACGCCATCACCCCCCTGACCAGCGACATCAAGATCATCGGTGAGTATCAGGAGGCAGGCTCAGAGGCTGTAGCCAAGAGCGATGCTGCTCCCACGGTGTGAGTAGGCACAGAGGAGGACACATTACAGACATTGAAAGAAGATACGATATAATCAAGCAATTATGGTTCAACCAGCAGAAAGAGTTCATTCAGTACAAGAGTATTATTTCAGCAGGAAGCTGAAAGAGGTCGCTCAGCTCAATGCCGAGGGCAAGGACATCATCTCACTGGCCATTGGCTCCCCCGACATGCCGCCTTCCGAGCAGACCATCGAGAGGCTCTGTCAGGTAGCTCGCGACCCCAATGCCCACGGCTATCAGCCCACCGCCGGACTGCCCGAGCTGAGGCAGGCCATGGCCGGATTCTACCATCGGGTGTATGGCGTGGACGTCGACTGGGCCACCGAGGTACAGCCCATCATAGGCTCCAAGGAGGGCATCATGTATGTCACGCTGGCCTTCTGCAACCCTGGCGACGAGGTGCTCATTCCCGACCCGGGCTATCCCACCTATACAGCCGTGAACAATATCTTCGGCACGAAGATAGTGAACTACGACCTGCGTGAGGACCACGGCTGGCAGCCCGACTTCGAGGCGCTGGAGCAGATGGACCTCAGCCGTGTGAAGGTGATGTGGTGCAACTATCCCAATATGCCCACAGGTGGCGTGGCCACCAGGGAGACCTTCGAGAAGCTGGTCGACTTCGCCCATCGCCACAACATCGTGGTGGTGAACGACAACCCCTATTCGCTCATCCTCAACGACCATCCCATGAGCATCATGCAGGTGCCGGGCGCCATGGCGTGCTGCATCGAGTTCAACTCGATGTCGAAGAGCCACAACATGCCGGGCTGGCGGGTGGCCATGATGCTGGGCAACAAAGACTATATATCGTGGATGTTCAAGATGCAGAGCAACATCGAGAATGGCTCTTTCAGAGGCATACAGCTGGCCGCCGCCGAGGCTTTCAATACCAACAGCGAGGAGTGGCACCGGGTGAACAACATCGAGAACTACCGTCGCCGCCGCATCCTCGCCGAGCAGATCATGGACACGCTGGGCTGCCAGTACGATTCCCGGCAGGTGGGGATGTTTCTCTGGGGAAAGATTCCCGACAGCTACGACAATGTGGAAGACCTCACCGAGAAGGTGCTCCACGAGGCGCGCGTCTTCATCACGCCGGGCTTCATCTTCGGAAAGAACGGCAAGCGCTATATCCGCATATCGCTCTGTGCCAAGGATGAGAAGATCGCCGAGGCGCTCCAGCGAATCAAGAGTCTCACCGGGTGCCGCCGTTAGGGGCATTACCGCAGCATGAGAAGTGTAATCACAAGCAACAAATAATCAATCGTCAACAACAAACTGCCATCTATGGCAGAACTTCTGCCTACTCCCCCTCGTCTTACGGAAGAGGGGCCTAGGGGAGGCTTAAAAACAGAATAACAATATGGAACTCGTACTCGAACCGTTGAAATTACCGAGTGATAATGAACGCCCCTTCGTCATTGCAGGCCCTTGCAGTGCCGAGACCGAGGAGCAAGTGATGACCACCGCCCGTCAGCTGAAAGACAAAGGCTGCCACATGTTTCGTGCCGGCGTATGGAAACCGCGCACCAAACCGGGAGGCTTTGAGGGCAACGGCGAGATGGCCCTGCCCTGGATGAAGCGGGTGAAAGACGAGACAGGCATGCTCGTAGCCGTGGAAGTGGCCAAGCCCGAGCATGTGGAGCTCTGCATGAAATACGACATCGACATCCTCTGGATTGGTGCCCGCACCTCGGCCAACCCCTTTGCCATGCAGGATGTGGCCGACTCGCTCAAGGGCATCGACGTGCCGGTGTTCGTCAAAAACCCCGTCAACCCCGACCTCGAGTTGTGGATTGGTGCCCTGGAGCGCATCAACCAGGCCGGCATCAAACAGCTGGCGGCCATCCACCGCGGCTTCTCGAGCTACGATAAGAAAATCTACCGCAACCTGCCCATGTGGCAGATACTCATGGAGTTGCACCGCCGCATACCCAGCCTGCCCATCATCTGCGACCCCAGCCACATCGGCGGCCGTCGCGAACTGGTGGCACCGCTCTGCCAGCAGGCCATGGACCTGGGCTTCGACGGACTGATCGTAGAGAGCCACTGCAGCCCCGACGAGGCATGGAGCGACGCCCGTCAGCAGGTCACCCCCGACGTGCTCGACTACATCCTCAGCCTGCTGGTGGTGCGCGAGGAGTCGTCGACCACTGAGGGCATCCAGGTGTTGCGCCATCAGATCGACGAGTTCGACAACCAGCTGCTGGAGCTGCTGGCCAAGCGCATGAGGGTATGCCGTGAGATCGGACAATACAAGAAGGAGCACAACATGACCGTTTTCCAGGCCAACCGCTACAACGAGATTCTGGAGAAACGCGGGGCGCAGGCCAGCCTCTGCGGCATCGATGCCGAGTGTGCGGCCCATATCTTCGAGCTGATACACCAGGAGAGCGTGCGCCAGCAAATCGAGATCATCAACCAGTAGGCCAAGCACCAACCTGCCAAAAAGCATATACGCAAATGAAAATATTGGTGATGGGAGCCGGGAAGATGGGCTCTTTCTTTATCGATTTGTTGAGTTTCGACCACGAGGTGGCGGTCTACGAGCGCGACCCCAAGCGCCTGCGGTTCACCTACAACTGCCAACGTTTCACCGACCTGGAGGAGGTCAAAGGCTTTGCACCAGAGCTGGTGATCAATGCCGTGACGGTGAAATATACCATTCCTGCCTTCGAGGAGATGCTGCCCATGCTGCCCAAAGACTGCATCATCTCTGACATTTCCTCGGTGAAGACTGGGTTGAAAGACTATTATGAGCAGACCGGATTCAGGTATGTGTCCACACACCCGATGTTCGGCCCCACCTTCGCCAACCTCAACCAGCTCTCTGAGGAGAATGCCATCATCATCAGCGAGGGCGACTACATGGGACGTATCTTCTTCAAAGACCTCTATCAGAAGCTGGGACTCAACATCTACGAGTACACCTTTGAGGAGCACGACAAGACGGTGGCCTACTCGCTGAGCATTCCCTTCGTCTCTACCTTCGTGTTTGCGGCGGTGATGAAGCATCAGGATGCGCCCGGCACGACCTTCAAGCGCCACATGCGCACGGCCAAGGGGGTGCTCTCTGAAGACAACTACCTGTTGCAGGAGATTCTCTTCAATCCCTACACCCACGACCAGGTGTCGCAGATACGCGACGAACTGAAGGAGTTGCTGCAGATCATCGACCACAAAGATGCCGATGGCATGAAGCACTACCTGACCAAGATTCGCAAGAATGTCTTTGAAAACAAGACGGTGAAATAGCATCTGCCAGTCTCCCCCGGATAGGGGCATGACACAACGCAACGCCCGGAAGACAACCCACTGATGCACCTCCATGGTGCATCGGAAAAGGTGTCTTCCGGGCGTGCTGTTGTTTGTGATGCCTGCCCTTTTCGTTATCCAACGTCTCTTTAGCAGTTCAAAAGCATAGTGTTGACCTAGCTAAAGCAATGATCCAACGTTGCCAAACAAACCTTTTGCCATGCCGCTTCGGCTCGAATGAGAGCGTGCTTCGACTCGAATGAGAGCGTGCTTCGACTCGAATGAGAGCGTGCTTCGACTCGAATGAGAATGTGCTTCGACTCGAACCAGCCTGCCGCAGGGTATGGGTTGCATCATCAGCAGGGATTTATGGCTTTTTGAAAGGCAGGGTATGCCGTGTGTTTCTGGTAGCGATTCGTTGCTGTCAGGCGTTCTCCTCGCCCTTGCTCGGCATCGATGTCGTAGCAGGCCGTTGCTGGTTGGCCTCCTCAAGGTGATAACCCTTGTTGCGGTTGACGATAAAGAGCAGCAGCGTGGCTGTCACGGCGAGGGCACCCAGCATGGCAAAGATGAGCAGCGGGAGGGCGTAGTCGGTGCGGCCGTCGGCCGTGACATGTGCTGCAGCCACGTTTCCCACCCACATGGGTATGAGCATCAGTCCCAGGTTTTGCACATAGTAGATGATGCTGTAAGCCGTTCCCAGTTGTCTGAGCGGCACAATCTTGGGCACGCTGGGCCAGAGGGCACTGGGCACGAGCGAGAATGAGATGCCGATGAGCACCATCACCACAAGGGCAAACCATGGCTCGTGGGTCAGGGGCAGAATGAGGCATACATGGCTGGCGGTGAGCACGATGCAGCCGATGGCCATGAGGCGGATGCCGTGCCCCACGCGGTCGTAGAGCGACCCGAAGAGCGGTGTCAGCACGATGGTGCCGTAGGGGATGGCGGCCACGATCCACCCTGCCGTGGTCTCGGCCACACCATACCGGCTCACCATGATGTCGGTGGCAAACTTCATGAAGGGGCGTATGGAGCTATAGAAAAACACGCACAGCAGAGCGATGAGCCAGAAGCCGGGATTCTTGAGCACCTTGACGAAGTCGCCGAAGCTAAACTGCTCCTCAGCCATGTCCTCACTGGGCTTGCGGGTATGGCGGTCGAAGGCCTTGTCCATGAAGCAATAGCCCACAAACAGCACAAAGCCGGCCAGCAACACCACGGCACCGGTGAGGATGGGTGCCGAGATGCCCCATTGCAGGGCGATGAGCGGACTGAAGCTCAGCGCCGAGGCGGTGCCCAGACGCGCCATGGCCACCTGCACGCCCATGGCCGAGGCCAGTTCGTGACCGGTGAACCACTTGGTGACAATCTTCGAGATGGTGATGCCCGTGATGTCGCAGCCCATGCCGAAGAGCCCGAAGCCCAGCGCCGCGACGAGCACCTGCTGCTTGAGGTGGGCCGGGATGAGGCCGAAGAGGGTGAATGGCAGGTCTACATATACCGTGGGACTGATATGCCTGACGGCGAGGTAATTGATGACGGCGCCCAGCAGCATGATGCCCGTGGCCAGCAGGCCCGTGAAGCGGATGCCGCACTTGTCGAGGATGACGCCGCCGAAGAAGAGCATCAGCAGGAAGATGTTGAAGATAGAATAGCTGCCGGCGTAGAAGCCATATTCGGCAGCGCTCCACCCCATGCCGCCATCTACAGGCGAGGCCTTTAGCGAGGTGGAGATGGGCGAGACGATGTCCCAGAAGATGTAGCCTCCCATCATCACCGTGGCAACGAGGAAGAGCACAAACCAGCGCCGGGCCGCGGAGGGACGAGGCTGGAGAGGGGATTGTTGTGCGTGTGGTAGCATAAGTGGGGTAGTGGGGTTGTGGTGTAATGGGGGGGCGGACGAATATGAACAAAGGGTAGACTGCCTTAGTGGCTGCCTACCCTCTGTGTGTGATTGGTGATGCAGGGCCCCGAGGGTGCCTCGACCACGTTGGTCAGGTCATGCCGGGGCTCAGCCTTATGCCTTGATGTTGGGCTCTTCGAGGCCCAGGCCCTTCTTCTTGTCGACCACCTTCAGGATGAGGCCGATGATGAGAGCTGCCACGCCAAGGCCGGCCAGCATGATGAGCGGTGCCGTGTAGTTGAGCTGTGTGGCATCGGTTACGCCGGGGTTGGTCTTGTCGAGCACCTTGCCGATGAGCATGGGGAAGAGCCACAGGCCGATGTTCTGGATCCAGAAGATGAGGGCGTAGGCTGAGCCGATGATCTTGGCATCGACGAGCTTGGGCACGCTGGGCCACAACGAGGCCGGCACGAGCGAGAACGAGGAGCCGAGCACCAGAATGGTGAGGTAGGCCACCACTACGCCGCCGATCTCGTTGCCCTGGAAGGCCGGCAGCACGAAGGCGAAGGTGAGGTGACAGGCAATGAGCAGCAGCGAGCCCAGCACGAGCATCGAGGCGGCCTTGCCCTTATGGTCTACATAGTTGCCCAGGATGGGGGTGATGCCCACGGCGAGCAGGGGGAAGACGGCAAAAATCGACTCGGCCGACTGACGCATGTAGCCCATATAACAATAGGTGACAAGGGCTACCACCGAGAGGCAGAGCACGCTGTATTTCACGGCCTTGTTCTTCATAAAGTTGAACATGAAGGCGGTGGCGGCCACCAGCAGCATGATGACATACTGCACGATGGTCACTGAGGTAGAGGCCCAGAACGAGTCGGCGGGCACCTCGGTGAAGGTGAGGTTGCACTGCAGCATGTTCACGGCATACTTCTGGAAGGGGAAGATGGCCGAATAATAGAGCACGCAGAGCAGCGACACCAACCAGAAGCCGCTGGAGGTGAGAATCTGTTTCAGGTCGCTGATCTTGAAGGGGTCGTCCTTCTCCTCGGCCTCGCCCGTCTGGGCATCCAGCTTGCGGTCCATGAAGAAGTAGACTACGAGCATCATCATGGCGATGCAGAGCAGCACCACGCCGAAGGCCACCGAGCGCGACACGTCGACGTTGCCGCCCAGCTTGGCAAAGAACGGCGAGAAGATCATACAGGTGGCCACACCCAAGCGGGCCAAGGCCATCTCTGAGCCCATGGCCAGGGCCATCTCACGACCCTTGAACCACTTCACGATACCGCGCGAGACGGTGATACCCGCCATCTCGGCACCGCAGCCAAAGACCATGAAGCCGCAGGCGGCCACCTTGGCCGAGGCAGGCATGCCCTCATAGAAAGGCGACACGCCGAGCTGCTCGAACACTGGAATGTGGTTGAGGTTCTGGGTGAACCAGGTCTCCAGACCGCTGCCGATGAAGCTGCTGCTCACGGCATAATATTTGATGAGCGCACCCACCAGCATCACCGCACCCGAGAGGAGTGCCGTGAAGCGCACCCCCATCTTGTCGAGGATGATACCTGCGAAGATGAGGAAGAACACAAACACGTTGAGGAACGTCTCCGAGCCCTGCATGGTACCGAATGCCGTGGAGTCCCAGCCGCGCTGGGTGAGCATGAGGTCCTTGATGGGCGAGAGGATGTCCATGAAGATGTAGGCACAGAACATGGCGAGTGCCAGGAGCAAGAGTGCCGTCCAGCGCAGGGCGGCCGAGTCTCTCAATGTTTTCTGAAGTTGATCTGACATATAATGTGATTTTTGTTGTTATGCAACGTGATTATTTCTTGAGCCAGCGGTCGAGCCAGTTGAAGTAGGTGCGCTGCCACAGCACGCCGTTCTGGGGTTTGAGCACCCAGTGGTTCTCGTCGGGATAGATGAGCAGCTCGGCCGGGATGCCGCGCAGGCGTGCGGCGTTGAAGGCTCCGAAGCCCTGGTTGGCATTGATGCGGTAGTCTTTCTCTCCATGGATGCAGAGGATGGGTGTGTCCCACTTGTCGACGAAGCGGTGGGGACTGTTCTCGTAGGTGCGTTTGGCGGCAGCCGTCTGGTCTTTGTTCCAATAGGCATCGTCGTATTCCCAGTTGGAGAACCAGGCCTCCTCGGTGTCGGTGTACATCGACTCCAGGTTGAAGGCACCATCGTGGGAGATGAAGCACTTGAAGCGCTTGTTGTGGTGGCCGGCGAGGTAGTAGACCGAGAAGCCGCCGAACGAGGCACCCACGGCCCCCAGACGGTCTTTGTCGACAAAGGGCAGGTTGTTGGCGGCATCGTCGATGGCCGAGAGATAGTCGTCCATGCACTGGCCGGTCCAGTCTTGGCTCACGGCCTCGTTCCACTCGCTGCCGAAACCAGGCAGGCCGCGGCGGTTGGGGGCCACTACCACGTAGCCGTGGGCAGCCATGATCGACATGTTCCAACGGTAGCTCCAGAACTGGCTCACCGGACTCTGCGGGCCACCCTCACAGAAGAGCAGGGTGGGGTATTTCTTGTTGGCGTCGAAGTGGGGCGGCAGGATAATCCACACCAGTTCCTGTTTGCCATCGGTGGTCTTCACCCAGCGCTGCTGCACGGTGGGCAGGGCGAGCTGGTCGAAGATGTGCTTGTTCTCGTCGGTGATCTGTGCCACGGCAGCCATCTTGGCTTTCTTGTTGGGTGTGAGCACATAGAGGTCGTCGGGGTGGAGATAGGAGTGGCGGGTCACCAGCAGCTGCTTGCCATTGCCCAGCAACTGCACCGATCCGTAGTCGTACCAGCCGTCGGTGAGCTGTTTCACTTCGCCGTTGAGGTTGGTCTGATAGACCATCACGCAACCGTGCCATACGCCGATGAAGTAGAACGTCTTGGAGTCGGCACCCCAGCAGTAGTCGTCGACGTTGGAGTCGAACTTCTCGGTCACATACTTCTTCTCGCCGGTGGTCAGGTTGTAGACGCAGAGGCGGTTGCGGTCGCTCTCATAGCCATCGCGGGCCATGCTCTGCCAGGCCACATACTGTCCGTCGGGCGAAAACTTGGGGTTGATGTCGTAGCCCACGTTCATGTCGCCTGCCTGATGGTTAACGGCTTGGTTGCGCATGCTCTTGGTGGGGTCTACCTTCGGCTCCTGGTAGCCCTCGGGCTTGCAGAGGTTGCGCGTCTTGCCCGAGGCGAGGTCGTAGAGGTAGATGTCGGCATCGGTAGATACGGCATAGTCTACACCCGTCTTCTTTCTGCTGGTGTAGGCCACCTGCCTGGAGTCTTTGCTCCAGTCGAGCTGTTCGATACCGCCGAATGGTGCCAGCGGGCACTCGTAGGGCTCGCCCTCCATGATGTCGATGCCGTCGGTCACGCGGTCGCCATTCACCTCAGCCACGAAGGGATGGGGGATGCTCTCCACATAGTGGTCCCAGTGGCGGTAGTTGAGGTCGGTCACCAGTCGTCCCGTGGCCTTGGGCAGGTCGTCGGGGTTTTTCTGGATAGAGCCGTGGTAGTCGAGGCTCTTGATGAGGATGACATGCTTGCCGTCGGGCGAGAAGCGGAAGCCCTCGATGTCGATCTTCGAGTCGGTGAGCTTCACGCGCTCCGTGCCGTCGGGGTTCATCTTCCAGAGCTGACCCTCGCGCAGAAAGGCAATCTTCTGTCCGCCCTCAATCCATGCGGCGTCGGTCTCGTTCTTGGTATCGGTGGTGAGCCTGGTGGGTGTCACGATGCTCTTGCCGGCCTTGGTGGGCTGGATGAAGAGCATGGTGTGGCTCTTGTTTTCCTTCACGCTATAGTAGCTCACCTGGTAAATCACCTGTTGGCCGTCGGGTGAGGCCTGTGCGCTGCCGATGCGTCCCATGGCCCAGAGGGCCTCGGGTGTCATCAGGTCGCTGGTGAGCGTGATGTTGTTTTTCTCAATCATGGTTTGTGCATTCATTGCCGGGGTGCCGAGTAAGAGGGCACTCAGGGCGATAGCTATGGTTTTATTCATATTAGTGGGTTGATTTGTGTGTCTGTTGGTAGAGTGGCTTCTTCCCATATTTCCAACGAAGGTAAAACCATGTGATGGTAGAAAGGCTGGGAAGCGTGTCACTAGAAAAAAACAGGAACTTACAGTAAGCCCATTGGGGTTCTGTAAGTTCCGGTCTGGGCGAGCAATGGCCTTGCGGGTACCACTACGAGCCTTTTTTCTTTTGGTTGAGTTCCTGCTGCTTGCGCCGCTGTTCTTCCATCTGTTTTTGCTGCATCTGCTGCAGGGCCTGCATGCGGGCCATCATACCCTTCATCTTCTGGGGATTACTCTGGTTGTCTTTGTAGCGCGACTCCAGAATCATAAGCAACTTCTCCTCGTTGGTAGTCTTGCGCAGCACGAACATGATGGCTGCCGAGAGGATGAGCGACACGAAATAGTAGAAGTTGAGCCCCGACGAGTAATCGTTGAACATAAAGAAGAACATCAGTGGCATGAGATACATCATCCACTGCATCATCTTCATCTGCTCGGCCTGCTGACCCACCATCTGGTCTTTCTGCTGCTGCATGGTAAACCAGCTGTAGATAATCTGCGCGGCGCAGAACAGGATGCAGGTGAGCGAGAGGTGGTCGCCGATGAGCCACAGGTTCTTGTCCCACTGGAAGAGGGCATCGTAAGCCGAGAGGTCTTTCATCCAGAGGAAACTCTCGCCGCGCAGCTGGATGGCGTTGGGCACAAAGTTGAACATGGCAATCCAGATGGGCATCTGGATGAGCATGGGCAGACAGCCTGAGAGGGGAGACACGCCGTATTTGGCATACTCGGCCATCATGGCCTGTTGTTTCTGCATCTGGTCTTCGGGCTTGTCATACTGCTTCGTGGCGGCATCGAGTTTCGGTTTGAGCACGCGCATCTTGGCCGAACTCATGTAGCTCTTCTTCACCATGGGATAGGTGATGACCTTGAGCAGGATGGTGATGAGGATGAGCACAATGCCCATGGAGAACCACTGGCTGAGCCAGTCGAAGACATAAATGGTGAACCAACGGTTGATGTATCTGAACAACGGCCATCCGAGGTACACCAGACGCTCCATCTGAAGTTGCTTGCCAAAGGAACTTTCTTTCTCGATCTTCTGCAACAGGCGGAAGTCGTTGGGACCATAGAAAAACTCGAATTCAGTGGCTGTCTTGCCTGTGGGGTCGAAGTACGCCTTCATCTTGGCCTCGTATTGCTTGAGGTAGCCCGAGCCTTTCTGCTGGGGAATGGAAGTCATGAGCGCGTTGGTGCCCAGGTCTTGCTTGGCAATCATCACTGCCGAGAAGAACTGGTTTTTGAAGGCCACCCAGTCGATTTTGTCTTCGATGGGTTCGTCGATCTTCTCAGAGGTCTCGCTCAGATAGTCGGTGCCGCCATCCACGTTATGGTAGGTGAGGGTGGCATAGCGGTTCTCGAACGAGAAGCCCTTCTCTTGCTGACGGCATTTCTCCTGCCAGTTCACATCCATTGTGCTGGTGTTGGGCGCGAAGAGGCCGCCCATGCCGTTGGCCTGTACGGCAAGGTGCAGGAGATAGTCTTTGCCTAGAAGGTAGGTCAGGGTGATGCTCTTGCCCGTTCCGGCCTCGGCTGTGAAGGTCACGGTAGAGTCGGTAACGTTGGAAGGCGTAAAAAAGAGGTCGGCAGTAGAGATGTTCATCTCCTTGGCCGAGAATGTATATGTCAGGTGCTGGTCGTCGCCATTGAAGATGGTCACGGCATCAGCGCCCGATATATTATCCTTGTAGTTTTTAACCACGGCTTTCTTAACCAGAGCCCCTTTTGTCGATAGCGTCAGCTCCACCTTGTCGTTCTTGAGCACCACATCCTTTGCCTGGCCGTTGAGTGCGGCATAGAAGAGGGCAGTGGTGTCTGCAGCCACTTTCTGCTTGGCAGCCTGCCGGCGTTCGAAAGCGGCAGCCTTGGCAGCCTTCTCGGCCTTGGCACGGTTGGCTTGTGCCGTGGAGTCTTTGACAAACTGTGCTCTTTGCTCCTCGGCCGAAGGGCGTGAATACCAGCTGAAGCCGATAAGTACCAGGGCGATGAGCGAAAAGCCGATGATAGAATTCTTATCCATGTTGTTGGTGAGAGGTTATTTCTTGTTTTCTATTGCGGTCTTGATGAAATCGACAAAGAGCGGGTGAGGATTGAGCACCGTGCTCTGGTACTCGGGATGGAACTGTGTGCCGATATACCATTTCAGTCCGGGAATCTCTACGATTTCCACCAGGTCGCTCTCAGGATTACGGCCTACGCACATCATGCCGTTGCGCTCATACTCCTGCATGTAGTCGTTGTTGAACTCGTAACGGTGGCGATGACGCTCTTGGATGTGCTCAGACTCGTAGATGTCCAACACCTTGGAGCCCTGTTTGAGCACACACTCGTAAGCACCGAGTCGCATCGTGCCGCCCATATTGGTGATGTTC
This sequence comes from Prevotella sp., assembly GCA_041856205.1. GTDB lineage: Bacteria > Bacteroidota > Bacteroidia > Bacteroidales > Bacteroidaceae > Prevotella. The sequence continues at coordinate 12,749 of JBHAFS010000122.1, read as the reverse complement.
TTCTGCTCCTCCATGATGTCGATGACATTGTGTGGTGTCTTCTCGTCAATCTCACGTGAGTTGGCATCGGCATAGCCCAGCACGTTGCGGGCAAACTCGATGACCATCATCTGCATGCCCAGACAGATACCGAAGGTGGGGATGTCGTGGGTGCGGGTGTAGTGGGCGGCAATAATCTTGCCCTCGATGCCTCGCTGCCCAAATCCCGGGCACACAACGATGCCGTCTTGTCCGGCCAGTTTCTCGGCTACGTTGTCTTCGGTGATGAGCTCCGAGTTGATAAAAGTGATGATCGTCTTGTGGTCGTTGTAGGTGCCTGCCTGCGAGAGGCTTTCACGGATGCTCTTGTAGGCATCCTGAAGATCGTACTTGCCAACCAGTCCGATGCGAACTTCTTCCTTAGAGTTGTTGCGGCGCTCTAAGAAAGCGCGCCAGGGACCGAGCGAGGGTTTCTCGCCTACAGCAATGCCGAGCTTCTTGAGTATGGCCACATCGAGGCCCTGCGTTTGCATGTTCACCGGTACCTCGTAGATGCTCGGCAGGTCTTCGCTCTGGATGACACAATCGAAATCGACATTACAGAAGGCAGCCACCTTCTTGCGCACCTGCTCCGACAGGTGTTTTTCAGTGCGCAGCACCAATACGTCGGGCTGTATGCCCACGCTCTGCAGCTCTTTCACCGAGTGCTGGGTGGGCTTGGTTTTCAGCTCGCCGGCGGCACGCAAGTAGGGCACATAGGTGAGGTGTACGTTCAGGGCGTTCTTTCCCAGCTCCCACTTCAACTGGCGGATAGCCTCCATGAATGGCGCGCTTTCGATGTCGCCAATGGTGCCTCCTATCTCGGTGATGACAAAATCGTAGTGATATTTCTGGCCAAGCAGCTTGACATTGCGCTTGATTTCGTCGGTGATATGGGGCACCACTTGGATGGTTTTGCCCAGATAGTCGCCGCGACGTTCCTTGTCGATCACCGCCTTGTAGATACGGCCCGTTGTGAGTGAGTTGGCCTTGGTGGTCTTGATGTCGGTAAAGCGCTCATAGTGGCCCAGGTCGAGGTCGGTCTCCATACCGTCGACGGTGACATAGCACTCGCCATGCTCGTATGGATTCAGCGTGCCCGGGTCGATGTTGATGTACGGGTCAAATTTCTGGATGGTAATGTTGTAGCCTCTTGCCTGGAGAAGCTTGCCTATCGATGACGAAATGATTCCTTTACCAAGCGAAGAAACCACCCCGCCCGTGACGAAGATGTACTTTGTTTCTGCCACAATCTTTAACAGTTAAAAAATTCTTATTATAAATATCTGCAAAGGTAGTATATTTTTATGATATGAACAACTAAAACGTTTTGAAACTTTGGAGCCGAACATATACGGCAACCGCTGCAGTGCGAAAAAAAAATGAAAAGGCCGAGAGTTTGCGTTAATTTTAGTACCTTTGCACAGTAAAATTCGTACATATAATCTGATGATGAAAGCATTGAGCTTTAGACTCCCTTTGGTGTTCGGCCTCTTATTGGTGTCGACCTTCACCCTTGGTCAGGGTAACGACCGTCTGCCGCGGCGGCAAAGCGCTTCGTCCATGCAGCTATCTAAGCAATACGAAGATTCGTTGAAAACCTTCGGTGTTCAGTTGTATGCACCTGAAAATCAGGTTCCCGGAACCTTGAGCCAAGGAGACATGGCTCCAATGTTCCTGCCACTGACATTCTATCGCGATGTCACGCGAAAGGCTTTTGCACTCGATGGCACGCTCACGCCCGTTGATGCCCAGCTACTGTCGATGTATCTCAGGCATCCTGAGTTGGTAGTCAACACCCAGAGTCGACTGGAGAAAACTGGCAGTGTGCTCGAGCCCACGACGGTGGTGCAGCAGCCGGCCGCTTTGGTGAACAAGACTGCACCACGGGAGCCAGAGGCAGAGCCCTTGGACTTGGTAGTGCTAAAGCCCAATTTCTGGACCATTAAGGGTGACTATTATCTGCAGTTCCTGCAAAACTATATCTCGGGCAACTGGTATAAAGGTGGCGAGAGCAACTATTCGATGGTGGGCTCTGCGACCTTCGAGGCCAACTATAACAACAAACAAAAGGTAAAGTGGGACAACAAACTTGAGGTTAAACTGGGTTTCCAGACCATGAAGAGCGATACTGTACATAGCCTCAAGACTTCAGAAGACTTGTTCCGCTACACAGGTAAGTTGGGGCTCCAAGCCACTAAGCGGTGGTACTACACTGTGCAGGTGCTGGCCTACACTCAGTTTATGCGCAACTATAAGGCAAATCAGGATATGGTATTGTCCGATTTCATGTCGCCATTCAACCTCAACGTCTCTGTCGGTATGGACTACACCGTCGACTGGTTAAAGAGCCGGCTGACCGGTACTGTGCATCTTGCCCCGGCTGCCTATAACTACAAATATGTGGGTCGACTGGCACTGGCCACACGATATGGTCTCGACGAGGGCCACCGCTCGTTGCACGATATAGGTACGCTGTTCACCGTCGACCTGAAATGGAAGTTCTCTGATAATATAAGCTGGCTTACCCGTCTTTACGGATATACCACCTATAAGCGTTGCGAGTTGGAGTGGGAGAATACTTTCACCTTCCAGTTCAACAAGTACATCTCGTCCAAGCTTTTCGTATTCCCTCGATTTGATGACGGCGCCCAGCGTGACGACAAGCATGGCTACTGGCAGTTCAAGGAGTTTGTCTCCCTCGGCTTCTCCTACAACTTTTGATACGGGGACAAATGAAAGATAAAAATATTGTCACGCTCAACTCCATGTTGTGCGTGACTTTTTTGTTTGCAGTATCCCCAAATGTCCTCTATACAGTCAGGCAGAGGGCCCAGACGATTCAAGCAGTAAACCATCGAATAGTCAACCGGCAACCCTGTCTGTCAGCCACCTGACAATCTAGCCTTACTGGTTCATTAGCTCATCAATCTAAAACTCAAACATCACCTTGGCGTTGAATTGCCGCCCCGTGAGATAGTTGGGTACAGCATACTGCTGGTTGGTGACATCCGTAATCCAGTAATAAGAATTGACATTGTTGATGCCCAGCAGGTTCAGACAGTCAAGCCCCAGCCAGATGTTGCGGAAGATACTCTTGCGCGAATGGTCCTGATTGTCGAAGAGCCGGTAGCTCATGCCGATGTCGGCACGCTTGTAAGCCGGAGCCCTGAAGTTGTTGCTTTCAAGCTCGCGGTGGGGAGCCGAGAAGGGCAAACCGTCGGCCAACGCCAGTTTCAGACTCATCTTCCAGCGTTGCGTGCCGGGGAAGTAGTCGGTGAAGAACAGGTTCACGGCGAAGCGCTGGTCGGTGGGCATGGGTATCGACACGCCATTGAGCTTCATGCGTGTGCTCATGAGCGACAGCGACACCCATGAGTCGCTGCCCGGCACGAATTCGCCAAAGAGCTTCAGGTCGATACCTGCCGCATGACCGCTGGCCTGGTTGTCACCATAGTACACCACCTTCACGTTGTTCACCGAATAGGGTACGAGGTTGCCCAGCAGTTTGTAGTACACCTCAGCAGTGAACTTAAAAGGTCGGTTGTTCATGTTAAACCGGTAGTCCATGCCTCCGATGAAGTGGATTGACCGCTGGCTTCTGATCTTGCTGTTGAGCGTGGCATAGGTCACGCCGTTTACCGTGTTGGTATCGCGCAGTTCCTTGTAGAACGGTGCCTGATAGTAGAGTCCTGTGGCCAGCCTCAGACTCATGTTGTGGTCAAAGGCCGGGATAATGCTCAAGGCCACGCGGGGCGACAATATAGACTCCTTGTTGAAGCTCCAGTTGGCAAAACGCAGTCCGTAGTTCAGCGTGTAGAGCGTATTGTCGTCTGCCGACCTGAAGCGCCAGGTATCTTGAAGGTACACCTCCAGTCGGTGGGCGCTGAGCGTGTTGCTGGCCCGTAGCGTGTAGATCATATTCAGGTCCTTGCCCGTGTGGGGCACGCTGTATCCGGCAGAGTCGCGCATCTCATACTCGTTGGCATTCTCTTCGATATGCTCCCACTTGTAGGTCAGTGCACCCTCTATCTGGTGCTGCCGGGTGGTGTGCTTCAGCAGCAGCTTCACACTCTCCACATGTGCCTTGAGGTAGTTTCGGGCGTGTTGGAAATAAGTTCCTACGCCAAGGTTTTCTGATGTCTCCGTCTGTGTGAGCCAGTATTGTCCCTGGATGTCGTAGCGCTCCTGTTCGCGGGTGGAGTATGCCGACCCGATGAACGACAGCGAGGTGGAGTCGCCGTAGTGACGCGTGAGGCCCATCGTACCGAAATAAGTACGGAACACGTCTTTCTCCTGGCCGTCGAAATACACCCTGAAGGCGCGCACATTGTCCTGCGTGCCAAACTTCGTCTCGCGGTCTTTTGGGTAGAAATTGTAATGGTTGTCAGAGATGTTGCCGATGAAATCGAGGCTCCATCTTTTGTTGGGCGTATAGGTCATATACGTTTGGTAGTCAATAAAATCTGGACGATACTCTCCCTTAGTCTCCAGCGACCCTAAGAGATACTTCGTAGTCTTGTACCGCAGACCGTTCGACCATGAAAATTTCTTGTTGGCCACACCGATGTAGGCACTGGCACCCAGCAGTGAGGCTGTGACGTTACCCTCCCTGCGCTTGGGCTTGCGGTAGGTGATGTCGAGGGCCGACGACATCTTGTCACCATATTTGGCCTCGAAGCCTCCCGTCGAGAATCCAATCTTCTCCACCATATCAGGGTTGATGACCGACAGTCCCTCCTGTTGTCCACTGCGCACGAGGAACGGCCTGAACACTTCCACTTGGTTGATGTAGACCGAGTTCTCGTCGAACGAACCTCCTCTCACGTTATATTGCGACGACAGCTCCGAGTGGGTGGAAACGCCGGCCTGGCTCTGGATGAGTTCCTCCACGGCGTTGCCAGTTGTCGAGGGCATGCCTTTGAGCTGCTTCGTCGAGATCTCCTGAGTCTGTCCCGACTGTATCTTCTGCCCCGTGATGCTCACCTCATTCAGTTCGCGTGTCGACTCATAAAGCACCACCTGCAGCGTCTGCGTGCCCTTGGGGTTGCGCAGCACGCGCGTCTTCGACCGGTAGCCCAGCATCGAGAAGGTCACCGCCACCGAGTCGGCACTGTGCAGCGTCAGCTTAAACTCGCCTTTGAGCGAGGTCACGGTGGCCTTGCCTTGCGACAGGCAGGTCACGCTGGCCAGTTCTATGGGGTTGTTCGATTCGTCAGACACACGTCCGCGCAGCGTGAAGGTCTGTGCGGTGGCAGCCAGGGTACAGGTGAGAAGCATCACCAAGACTAACACTCTATGTTTCATACATAGCACATAACGTGTGAATAGGCGATTTATTGCAACATGGAGGCTGTAGCTTGCACCTATTCGCGGAAAAACCAAGAGAAAAACTTGTTCACCCAGCCGATGGAGAACCTGAACCAGCGGTATTTCGACACTGGCTTGCCGCCGAAGCTGAGAATGAACCTGCGGAAAGGGTTGCGGTTGTAGGGCAGGCCTACATCGAGGAAGAAGATATGGGCATAGTTGTGCTTCCAGGCCCACAGTATGGCATGCCATACCGTCATCATGTTTGGGTGGAGGTGAGGGTAACTCTTGCGGCGCGAGGCCAGATACCACAGATAGGCGTTGCCTTCGGTGTAAACGCACAGGCAGCCACCGATGACCTTCTCCTTGTAGGTTGTGATGAAGATGCGTCCGTAGTCACTCTTGTAAATCCCTCGGATCTGATGCTCGGGTGGGATGATGCGTCGCATCTTCAGCCGGTAGAAGCCGTTGAGCAGTTTGTAGAACTGGTGCACCTCCTCGTCGGTTTGGGCCTCGCGTGTCATCACGCCCTGCTTGTATAGCCGGTCTATGCGGCGGGCCATGCGGTCAGAGATACGCTCGTAGGGCGAGTGAGAGTGCAGCGAGTTGTGTACCTCCTGCCAGCTCACGGCAAAATATCCGTTCTGTCGGAAAAAGCGGTACCCGAACATCTTCTTTGAGATATCGCTGAACTCAATATAAAGGCACAGCTGTCGGCGCAGCTTGCGGGTGAGGTGGCGCAACAGCACACCGAAGACCTCCTCACGTGGGACATCTTCCTCGTAATCGCCTTCACCGTAGATGCGTCCTTGTGTATATAAATAAGGTGGCATCCACGAGCCCCGCCGACGCACCAGGGCCAGCAGGTGGCCCACCATTTTCCCGTCGTCGTCGGTTGCCACAGCCATGTAAGGTCTCTGTCCGGGCGTCTTTTCAAGGATGTGAAAAAGCTCGGCACTGTGGAAAAAGTTGTTGCACGTCATCTCCGGCAACACCTCCCCCTTGGAGTATAGCTTTACATGGTACATATTTACATGGGCAAAATTAGGGAAAATTATTCAAACTACCAACAATCTCGGTCATCATCCGACCAATATTCCGACAAACCATCAAACCTGCCCAGCCTTTCATTTTTTTCTCCTCGTCGGTATGCCCTTTATGGGATTTTTTATGTAAGTTTGCATCAGAGTCACCGGCAAGTTTCGGCCAACTCTGCATTTCGGTGTAGGTTTGAAGCCCTGGCAGGCCAACTTTACGCCCTCATCAACAAAAAAGATCAAAGATATGAATAAAGATTTCAAGACCTTAGTTCAGCAGCGCCGCAGCCACCGCAAGTTTACCGACGAGGCGGTGAGCAAGGAGCACTTGCACCTCATTCTGCGAGCAGCACTCATGTCGCCTACTTCCAAAGGGCAGCGCAACTGGCAGTTTGCCGTGGTGACGCGCAAACAAGACCTCAAGCGTCTCTCTGTTGCCAAGGAGTCGGGTGCCCAGTTTCTCGAGAAGGCCTCGCTGGCCATCGTCGTCATGGGCGACCCCGCTGCCAACGACTGCTGGATCGAGGACGGCAGCATTGCCGCCATCGCCATGCAACTGCAGGCTGAAGACCTCGGGTTGGGAAGCTGCTGGGTGCAAATGCGTGGGCGAGGACTCGCTGACGGACGCACGGCCGACGCTATGGCCCACGGCATCTTAGGACTGCCACAGAACATGGAAGTGCTCTGCGTGCTCGGCATCGGTCATCCCGCCGATGTGCGACAGCCGCAGACCGAGGAACGGCTGAAGTGGGAGAACGTCATCGTGCAGACCGATGATTGACTACGACCTAAAGAAAATCAAGGCTGTCGTCTTCGATGTCGACGGTGTGCTCTCGGCCGAGACGATAGGCATGGACGACGAGGGGCAGCCCCTGCGCACCATCAACATCAAAGACGGGTATGCCATACAGCTGGCTGTGAAGATGGGGCCCCGCATAGCCATCATCACCGGCGGCAAGTCGCCGGCCATTGCCAAGCGCTACGCCTATCTCGGCGTGGAGGACATCTATATGGGTGCCGCTGTGAAGATTGAGAGCTACGAAGACTTCCTGCGTAAGTACCGACTCGTCGACCAGGAGGTTATCTTCATGGGCGACGACATCCCCGACTTCGAGGTCATGCGCCGTGTAGGCTGTCCCTGCTGTCCTGCCGATGCCTGTGTCGAGGTCAAGGCCATCTCCACTTATATATCTCAGCGGCGTGGCGGCTACGGCTGCGCGCGCGATGTGCTCGAACAGGTGCTGCAAGCTCAGGGCAAATGGCTCAGCAATGCCAAGGCTTTCGGCTGGTGACCTGCCACACATATCATATTCTGCCACATGAAGAAAATCATACTATCCAGCAATTCCCCGCGTCGCAAGGAGCTCTTGGCAGGCCTCGACCTCGACTTCGAGGTGCGGGTGCTCCAGGGCATCGACGAGAGCTATCCGCACGACCTGCCCGTGGGGCAGATACCCCAGTATATCGCGCAGCAGAAGGCGGCCGCCTATACCATCGCTGCCGATGAGCTCGTGCTCACCGCCGACACCGTTGTCGTTGTAGACCATCAGGTGCTGGGCAAGCCTGCCGATGCCACCGATGCCCACCGTATGCTCCGCCTGCTGAGCGGCCGCACCCACCAAGTCATCACCGGCGTGTGCCTCACCACCACGGGAAACCAGCGTGCTTTCTCTGTCACCACCGATGTGACCTTCCGCGAACTCACCGATGCCGAGATCGACTATTACATCGAGCGCTACCAACCTTACGACAAGGCCGGGGCCTACGGCATTCAAGAGTGGATTGGCTATGTGGGTGTCACAGGAATCCGTGGCAGCTACTTCAATGTCATGGGATTGCCCGTGCAGCGCATCTACCAGGAACTGCAGCTCATGAAACCCTGAGCCACACAGCCTCATGGCTCGCCGTTGCATGGTATGCCTTTCCCCTGTTACTAGCAAGTCCACCAACCCACCAAGTCACCGTTCATGGCTTGTTGCGGTATTCGGTGGGTGAGCATCCACTGTGGAGCTTGAAGAAATTGGTGAAGGCACTTGGGTCGTGGAAGCTCAGTGTATCGGCAATCTCCCCAATGTTCATCTCACTCGACCTCAACAGGTTGCACGCCTCATGATAAGTCAGCAGCGTAAGCTGACTACCCACCGTATTGTCCGAAATCTCGAGCACCACCCGGTTGAGATAGGTCGGTGTGATGTTGAGTTGGGAGGCATAGAACGGCACCTGCCGATGTGTCCTGAAGTTGCGTTGGGCCAAGTGCATGAACATGTTGTATATGCGCTCCTTGCGTCTGGTGTCGGGCGTGACAATCTGCGTGCTGAACGACAGTTCGCTGACAAAGAACTGGCAGGTGCGCACCAGCGACCTCACAATCTCCAGCTGGTAGAGGCGATTGTGCCTGAGCACCTTGCGTATGAGCTGGAACAGGTCGCTGAGTTCTTCGGCCTGTTCGGGTGATAGCTTATATATATAGTTGTGTCTGACCCTGAGATTGGGCAGTGCCCCTGTTTGTCCTTGGGTGGGTGTGGATATGCTGTCGTAGAAGTTGCTGTCTATGAGCATCCCCTCCGCAACCACGTCCGGCGGGAAGTGGCATTTGGCGGGCTGGTAGGGGGTAAGTGCCAGTAGCGAGTTGCGCTCGAGCGTATAACGTTTGCCGTCGATGATGACATGTGCCTCACCTTGCCGGATGAGGTTGAATTCGTAGCAGCAGATGGTGTCGGTCACGGCGCGCAGGTCTTGCTGGCCGCCTTCAGCCGAGGAAAAATAGGCCACGCTGGCCCCGTAGATGTGTGATATGCGGTATCGGGCCGCCAGTTCAGGCAGGCTCAGGTTTCCTTGTGATTTCATAGGCTGAGCATGATGATTGTGATTCGACAATCGTGTTTCGGCGTTAAAAATAACACTTTGTTTCGAAATTTGCAAATAATAAACCTTTATTTGTAAATGCACTCGTCAGCGAATTGCTTATTTTTGCAACAATTCATACTAACTCTGACAATCTATCTGATACATTATGGTTACGGCATTGATTTTGTTAGAACTGGCCATCGTACTGGCCATGATATTCATTGGCGCCCGTGTCGGTGGCGTGGGACTTGGCATCTATGGCATGCTTGGTGTCTTTGTCCTCGTCTACGGTTTCGGTCTGCCGCCGGGGTCGGCTCCCATCGATGTGATGATGATCATTCTTGCTGTAATCACGGCTTCTGCCGCCCTGCAGGCCTCTGGTGGACTCGATTATCTTGTTGGTGTAGCTGCACGGTTCCTGCGCAACCATCCTGCCCAGATCACCTATTACGGACCGCTTTGTACGTGGCTTTTCTGCGTGGTGGCCGGAACGGCACACACCAGTTATTCGCTGTTACCCATCATCAGCGAGATAGCACAGGCCAACAAGATACGCCCCGAGCGCCCCGTGAGTCTGGCTACGGTAGCCGCTTCGCTGGGCATCACTGGCAGTCCGGTGTCGGCGGCCACGGCGGCCATCATCTCACAAGATCTGCTTGGGTCGCATGGGGTCGAGCTCGGCACCATCTTGCTGGTCTGTATACCGGCCAGCTTCATTGCCATCTTGGTGGCTGCCTTCGTGCAGAATAGGGTGGGGCGTGAGCTTGAGGACGACCCAGAATACCGCCGCCGCGTGGCTGCCGGCATCATCAACCCCGAGGCGGCTGCCCGTCATCTCGAACAGGTCGAGGAGCATCCCTCGCCGAGGGCTCGCCGTTCCGTATGGGCATTTCTCTTTGGTGTGGCCGTGGTGGTGCTGTTTGGATTCTGTCCGAGTCTGCGGCCCGAGGGTGTGACGATGTCGCAGACCATCGAGATGATCATGATGAGCGACAGTATCCTCATATTGCTGGTGGGCAAAACCGATGTAAAAGAGGTTGTCAAGGGCAACATCTTCGGAGCCGGCATCAATGCCGTGGTGAGTATCTTTGGTATCGCCTGGATGGGCTCCACCTTCTATACAGGCAACGCAGAAATCATCAACAATGCACTCTCGGGCATGGCCCAGACGGCTCCCTTCCTCTTCTCTGTGGCCTTGTTTGTGATGAGTATCATGCTGTTCTCACAGGCCGCCACCGTGACAACGCTCTATCCCGTGGGTATTGCGTTGGGTATCAATCCCCTGTTGCTCGTAGCGATGTTTCCTGCCGTGAACGGCTATTTTTTCCTGCCCAACTATCCCACCGAGGTAGCAGCCATCGACTTCGACCGCACGGGTACCACACATGTGGGCCGCTATGTGGTGAACCATAGTTTCCAGATACCTGGATTCATTACCACTATCGTCTCGATTGGCGTGGCGTTTTGTATTATCCAGCTGCTCTGATGACGCGCATCTAGCTTTTGTCTATTCATCTTATTTATTATCAACCTTACAATTATACTATTATGAGAATGAAAAAGTTTTCCCTTTTCCTGGCTTTTGCCCTGTTGATTTCAACGCTCACCTTTGCCCAAAAGCCCAAGATTAGAATCATCGCCACTGGTGGCACCATCGCTGGCGTGTCGGCTTCGGCCACCAGCTCAGCTTACGGGGCCGGGCAAGTGGGTATTCAGACCCTCATCGACGCCGTTCCGCAGGTCAAGGATGTAGCAGACGTATCTGGCGAGCAGCTCGTCAATATCGGAAGTCAAGACATGAACGATGTGGTATGGCTGCAACTTGCCAAGCGCATTAACCAGTTGCTCAACCATGAGGGCTACGACGGGGTACTCGTCACCCACGGCACCGACACGATGGAGGAGACAGCCTATTTCCTCTCGCTCACTGTTCACTCCGATAAGCCTGTGGTGCTGGCCGGTGCCATGCGCCCCTCTACCGCCATCAGCGCCGATGGCCCGGCCAATCTCTATAACGCTGTGTGCGCACTGGCCGGCCCTGCGTCCAAGGGACATGGAGTGCTGGTCTGCATGAACAACGAGCTGTTTGATGCCAAGTCGGTGGTCAAGACACACACCACCGACTGTGCCACCTTCAAGGGAGGCATCTACGGGGCCACGGGCTATGTGTACAATGGCAAGCCTGTGTACCTTCGCCAGTCGGTGTCGCGTCAAGGATTACAGTCGGAATTTGATGTGACCAACACAACCTCATTGCCAAAGGTAGGCATCGTCTACGGCTATGCCAACTGCTCACCGCTGCCCATGCAGGCCTTTGTCAACGCTAAGTACGACGGCATTGTGCTGGCTGGCGTGGGCGACGGCAACTTCTACAAGGATGTTTTCGACGTGGCCCTGGCTGCCCAGAACGGTGGCATCCAGATTGTGCGTTCCAGCCGTGTGCCCTTCGGCCCCACCAACCTCAATGGCGAGGTCGACGATGCCAAATACCATTTTGTGGCATCGCTGAACCTGAATCCTCAGAAGGCACGTGTGCTCCTGATGCTGGCCTTGACCAAGACCCGCGACTGGCAGCAGATTCAGAAATACTTCGAGGAGTATTAGTCTTTTCACTTTCTGACAACCTTCCCCCGTCCGTCGTGACGGTTTTCTGGTGAGAGCCTGCGGCTGGCAGGCCCTCCGGGAGTGTTGTTCGCTTATTAAAAAGTTGACAAACCATTATTATCCTTTTTTTTGAAACGATGAAAAAAACTATTATTCTCGGCATCATGCTGGCTTTTACAGTGGGTGTTGGGGCACAAGACAACCATGGTTATGGAACCCAGGACGACAAGTATAAATCGCTGTCAGAAGAGATCCTCAAACTGAAGAAGCACAACGACATGTTCAATGTCTACTTCAACTATGCTTCCAGCGCCCAGGTGCAGCAGGGGGCCGACGACAGCTGGGGCACACATTTCGCAAACAAGCAGTTGCGCATTGAAATCAAGGGCAACCTCACCGACAAGCTCTACTACCGGTTGCGTCATCGGCTGAACAAGTCGACCACAGCCCAGAGTGAGGATAACTTTGCCAAGGCTACCGACATCATGATGGTGGGTTATCATCTCACCGACAAGTTGAAGGTAGAAGGTGGCAAGATGTGTCAGATATGGGGAGGATTCGAGTTTGATGAGAACCCCATGTATATCTACCAGTATTCAGATATGGTAGACAATATGGACAACTTCATGGCCGGTGTGGTGGTGAGCTACAGCCCCGTGCCCACGCAGGAGATAGCTGGTTGAGGTCAGCGATGCCAACAATGGCAGCTTTGCTGACGAATACGGTGCCGTGGCAGCGGCGGTGGAAGGCAATGCCACAAGCATACGGCCTTTGGAGGCCTCTAAGAATCCGTTGACCTATATCGTCAACTGGAACGGCAGCTTCTGGGGCGACAGGCTACAGACACGGTGGTCGTGGGGCATACAGACGCAGGCCCGCAGCAAATACTCGCGCATGCTCGTGTTCGGACAGCGCCTCAACCTCCCCAAGGTG
>JBHAFS010000121.1:0-9434 GCA_041856205.1 Prevotella sp. | reverse complement strand
CTTTGCATAAGACAGGCATCGCTCGGCCATCAGGGCAATCCTTGCCCATGGCGCTTGCTCGCACTGTCTTTGCATAAGACAGGCATCGCTCGGCCATCAGGGCAATCCTTGCCCATGGCGCTTGCTCGCACTGTCTTTGCATAAGACAGGCATCGCTCGGCCATCAGGGCAATCCTTGCCCATGGCGCTTGCTCGGCTTTCCGGGTGAAAGACGTTGGGCTGTCTGGCGTGCTGTAGGTCCGTGAGGGAAACCGCAGGCGTATTTGTACAGGATACTCATTAAACGATATACTATGATGAATAAACTACAAGATTTTAGCCAGTTGGTTGAGATGCTCAAGACAAAGGGCATCACGCGACGTGTGGCAGTGGTGAATCCCAGAGACCCCTCTTCGGTGGAGGCATTGCGAAAAGCCGAGGCCGATGGTTTTGTCGTGACCGTGCCCGTCGATGACATGGAGCATCCGCAGGCGGCCGCCGAGGTTGCCGTGGAAATGGTACAAGCGGGCAAGGCCGACGTGTTGATGAAGGGTCTCATCCATTCAGACGTCATGCTACGTGCCATCCTGCGCCATAACGGCGGTCTGCTACCCAAGGGACAGCTGCTCTGCCAGGTGGGTTGCGCACAGATACCGTCTTATCACAAACTGCTATTCTTTACCGATGCCGCCGTCATTCCTTTCCCCACCCATGAGCAACGGGTGCAGCAGGTGGCTTATATCTCGCATTTGTGTCATGCCATGGGCATTGACGAGCCTCGCATCTCTCTCATCCACTGCGTGGAAGAGGTCAACGAGCGCCACTTCCCATATACCGTGGGCTATCGCGACATCGTGGCCCAGGCCCGCGAGGGACAATTCGGCAGGTGTCTGGTCGACGGTCCGCTCGACCTCAAGACCTCGTGCTCGCCAGAGAGTCTGCGGGTGAAAGGCATCGACTCGCCACTCGAGGGCGATGCCGATGCCGTGGTATTCCCCGACATTGAGAGTGGCAACGTGTTCCACAAGGCGGTGACACTCTTCGGCAACGCCCATCTGGCCAGCATCCTGCAAGGGGCCGTGGCACCCGTGGTGCTGCCCTCGCGGGCCGACGATGCCCAGACAAAATACTATAGTCTGGCCATGAGCTGCCTGCTCAGTGCCAGTCAATCGTGAACACCAAGAATGAGTAACCCATACAAAACCTAGAGAAACAGTTATGCACATCTTAGCCATCAACCCCGGTTCCACCTCCACCAAGATTGCTGTCTACGAGGATGCCACGCCGTTGCACGCCATCGACATCGCACACAGTAGGGAGGAACTGACACCATTTGAACGGGCCATCGACCAATACGACTTCCGTAAACAACTGGTCTTCGACGAGCTCAAAGCCCACCATATCCCGCTCAACTTCGACGCAGTGGTGGGGCGCGGACCCATCTCAAAGGCCGTACCCAGTGGCGTATATGCCGTGAACGAGCAGATGATCGACGACAACCGCCATTCGTCGCACGACCACCCCTGCAATCTGGGCTGCATCCTGGCCTACGACATCGCACGCACGGTGCCCTGTCCGGCATATATCGTTGACCCCGGCGTGGTAGACGAGCTGTCGCCCGTGGCCCGTATCACCGGACTGCCTGAGCTGCCCCACTATGGGGTGTGGCATGCCCTGAACCAGAAGGCCGTGGCCCGTCGGCATGCCCGTGAGCATGGCAAGCGCTACGAAGACCTGCAGCTCATCATCTGCCACATGGGAGGCGGCATCTCGGTGGCGGCCCACGACCATGGTCTGGCCGTGGATGCCAACAACGCCCTCGACGGTGAGGGCCCTTTCACCACAGAGCGTGCGGGGTCGTTGCCCGTGGGCGACCTCATCAGGATGTGTTTTAGCGGAAAATATAAGGAAGAGGAACTCATGGCCAAGATTCGGCGCCAGAGCGGTATGTTTGCCTATCTGGGCAGCAACGACATGCGGGTGGTGGGCCGCAGGATAGCCGAGGGCGACGAGCAGGCGAAGCTCGTGGTCGATGCCATGGTCTACAACATCGCCAAATGGATATGTGCCAAGGCCGCGGTGTTCGGCGGTAAGGTCGACGCCATCCTGCTGACGGGTGGACTGGCCCACTCGGCCTACGTGACCGGCGGGGTGCGTGAGCGTGTGCAGTTTCTTGCCCCGGTCTACTGCTATCCGGGTGAGGACGAGATGCTCTCGCTGGCCGAAGGGGCGTTGGCCGCCCTCAAAGGCGAACGCGAGGTGCTCACGTATCGTTGACCCTCTGCTGTAGGGTATGGGCCCACTGGGTGTCATGCGTCGTCCTCATGGCTGTTGATGCGCTTCATCAGCTCAGCCTTGAGGTCGTCGGTGGTGCCCAGCCCCAGTTTCTTGCGGATACTGGACCGCTGGGTGGTGATGTTGCTCTCGCTTTTGTTCATGAGTATGCAGATCTCACTCACCGACTTGTCTGAGAGAATGTAGCGGCTGATGGCAATCTGTGTGGGTGTCAGTTCCGGAAACAGCATCTCCATCTTATGCCGCTCCGTGGCGTTTGCCGTCATGATGGCTTTCACGTTGGTAATGACATTCTGCTGAGCCTTGTCACCCAGGATATTCATCAGGTTGACGGCACCGTTGACATCGGTTTGCTGTTTGGCCAGTTTCACAAACGCCTTTACTTGCGATTTCTCGAGCTTCAGTACGTTGAAGAGTTCCTGCTCCTCAGCGGTGAAGGTCTTGTTGTCGTGGTACAGGCTCAGGGTGCCCTGGGTCACCATGAGGAGCATGGGCACAATGGCCACGTCGGTCAGCAGGACATAAATGCCGAAGCTGGTGAGGTCTTGGTCAGCCACGAGTGCCATGCAGGTGATGATGGCGGCTACGCCGGTGGTGCAGAGGATGATGGTACATGTTTTGAGGAAGGCTAGGATAGAGGTGACGATGGAAATGCCGATGAGCAGCATGATACCCATGCACAACATTCGGTCTTGGGGCGTGTAGCCGTAGGCGCAAAGAAACATCACCACGATGTCGAGTACATGTCCGTGCAGCAATACGCTGCTTAGGGCGCTGGCCACGCTCAGCTTATCGGACTTCTGAAGGTAGATGGTGACGAGGACACCAGCCAGGCAGGCCACCTCCAGGAGGGTGATGCGCGGATTGTCGGGGCCGTAAATGCCGATAAAGTTGGCCAGCAACTGAAGGATAACCAATGCCGAATAGAACACATATACTATTCGCTGTACCCTTGCCACCAGTTCCTGGTCTTTCAAAGTGTACTTCTTCAGCCTTTCTAGCGTTCTGGCAAGAAAGGCCGGTCGATGTATGAACGTCATAAGGCAGTATTATTTTGTTGTGTGCAAATATAACTCTTTTTCTTGATATTGACATCTTTTGACATAGAAAATTGGCCTAAAAATCTAATCTTGACATATTTTGAATCAAATTGCTTAGGTAATATGTTGGTGACAGTTGTATCTTTGCACCATCTGCAGTAAGGCAGTTGGAGGTTGTAATGATAATGAATTTAGATGATGAGGGTTGGATGTAGTGTCAACCATACCTTACGGAACCAGACATGACTAACTAAGAAATGGTGAATAAATGATATTCAAAAAATATTTGATTGCTAGTAACCCCGGTTGGATGTACCGGGATTAACCACTAGAAAAGGCCCTTGCACGCGTGATGCGGACAAGGGTTTTTGTTATCGTAGCCATGCCTTTCATAGGTGCTTCTTGATATTTTTGATAAATCCCTCGATGCCTTTTTCCAAGCTTCGTGAGGGTTCGATGATATTATACTGTTCCCAGAACATCGGGTCGCTGAAATAATCCACCCGGTCGTAAAGCGTCTCGCGGCTATGGAATGAACTGCGCCCCTTGATGGGCTCCACATTGGCAGAGGTCTCGTCGGTGACCACCATCTCAGAAGTGACCACGTAGGGCGAGGCGAAGAGCTTGCGTTTCCACTCGCAGCGGAAGCTGACATCTGAGCGGATATAGTTGAGCGACAGTTTGCCAGATGTGTCGGGCCTGTAGTTGATGTGTATCTCAAGGGAAATGGGTTTGAAGCGTACGCCGAAGGGTTTGCTCTCGAGCATGAACTTTGTGGCCTTGTCGCGGTTGCTCATGTCGAGTTCGAGATCGATGTGTGTGATGGCCAGTGTCTCGGTGTCGATGTAGAAGTCGCCCATGAACAGCGCATAGTCGGCCACGCGCTTGGGCTTGATGGTTACCACCACCTGTGCACGACCGTCGCTCAGGGGTGCCGGCCGCATGGAGAAGCTGTACAAAGCCAGCTGCTCTTCGGAAAAGAGGTAGTCGCGGTTTTTCACGATGT
This sequence comes from Prevotella sp., assembly GCA_041856205.1. Classification (GTDB taxonomy): domain Bacteria; phylum Bacteroidota; class Bacteroidia; order Bacteroidales; family Bacteroidaceae; genus Prevotella. Next base: position 5,114 of record JBHAFS010000121.1, on the reverse strand, counting down.
CGAGGTTCACCGGTGTCACCGGGCCGCCTGCAATCTTTGCGCCGAGGGTGTCGGAGGCCTGTGTTGACACAAGTCGGCGGGCCTTGCGAATGGCCACGCGGTCTTGATAGATGTCTTTGCTATATGGGGTCTTGTACATATCAGTGATGGCCTCGGCCACATAGATGTATTTCTTTCCCTTTCGGGTCGTCTCCCGGTAGAAGCACTGTTGTAGCAGGGGAAGTGGGGCGTAGTTTTGCGGTATGTTGCTGATGGCCAGCCGTAGCACGTCTTCGGCATCAGCCACAAGAATCACGTTGAGGGTGACGGCAGTGGCGTGGAGCTTGATATTCAGCGTGCGCCCGTCGGTAGGTACCTCCACCGTGCGTGTGGCATAGCCCAGGCACGACACCTTGACATGCCGGGTGGGCTTGGGCACCTTGAGACTGAAGAGTCCGTCTTCGTTGGTCACAGTGGCAGTGTGCCCGTCGTCGGCCACCACCGAGGCGGCTGCTATGGGCTTGCCATGATCATCGGCCGTCACCTTGCCGGTGATGGTTGCGGTCTGTTGGGCAGCAGTCGGTAAGGCCGCCAACAGAATGAAGTGCATCAGGAGGAATATCGTTCTCATAGGGGGGAGGTTGTAATGAATTACTGTCTACTCGCAAATATATAAAAAAAATCAGGTTAAACAAGTTTTTTTACGCTTTTTAATCTTAGGTAAGTGTTGCTTGCTCGTCACCTGTCTTTTGAGCTATTCAGAAACGACTGCATGGCTCGATCCTACTTTTCCCGACAACTCTTCTTTGTGAAGAAAGAATGACAGTCTTAGCAAAATGATGATTTTTAAGCAAAAATCTGCAAGAAGTATTGCGGTTAAAAGATTTATTTGTAACTTTGTCTCTATCTATTTGAAGAACTTAAAGACCTAAGAAATGAGACAACTGAAAATTGCGAAGAACATTACCAGCCGTAACAGTGAGGCTCTAGACCGCTATCTTACAGAAATTGCGCGGGCAGCAATGCTCACGCCCGATGAAGAGGCAGCTCTGGCGCAGACCATTCGCAATGGAGGCAAAGAAGGCGAGCGGGCACGCGACCGGCTGGTGAGTGCCAACCTGCGCTTTGTGGTCTCGGTGGCCAAGCAGTATCAACACCAGGGCATCTCGCTCACCGACCTGATCAACGAGGGTAACATGGGACTGGTGAAGGCTGCCGAGAAGTTTGACGAGACCAGAGGATTCAAGTTCATTTCTTACGCCGTGTGGTGGATCAGGCAGAGCATCATGGAGGCACTGGCGGTGAAGAGCCGAATAGTTCGTGTGCCACTCAACCAGGTGGGCATCGCCGGAAAAGTGAACCGCGTCACGGAGCAGTTCTTACAAGAGCATGGACGCGTGCCCTCCATCCATGAACTGGCACAGCTCACTGGAATAGACGAAGATCAGATCGATGCTGCCCAAGGGGCCAGCGGCCGCACCACGAGCATCGACGCCCCACTGGGCAACGAGGATGACAACTCGATGGCCGACCTTCTCTCCTCAGACGACAATGACTTCAGGTCGGATAGCAGCCTTGATAAGGAGTCGATGAACCAGTTTATCAACGACCTGCTCAAAGAGGTGCTCAATCCGCGTGAACAGAAAATCATCAAAGAGTCGTTTGGCATAGGAATCATGGAAAAGAGCTTGGAGGAGATTGCCGACGAGATGGGCATGACGCGTGAGCGCATCAGGCAGGTGCGCGAGAAGGCTTTGCGCAAGATCCGCTACAGCAAGTATGCCTCCACGCTGAGGCAGTATCTGGGCTAGGGCTCCACGGAGCCTCTGCCCCTGCGGCTGGTCAGACGCTCTTGGAAGTCTTTGCGCCGTTGCTCGCGCTGCTGCTTGCGGCGGCGCATGTCGAGTATCAACTTGGCACCCATCCACACCAGAATGACGGTGAGCAGCACAAAGACGGCGGTCAGGATATAAAGTTCGGAATTTCCCATACAAGTGTGTGTTGTTTTTGCAAAGTTAGTGTTTTTTCATGTGAAAAGACCGTGCAGAAAGGGAAAATAATGTTATCATCTTTGGCATAAGCTTCTTTTTTCCCTATCTTTGTCCATCATGCGAAAGATTCTATATATATGTCTGTTGCTACTGTCGGTCCTGATGGTGTCGGCGCAGCCCTCGTCGTTCGAGGCCCGTCGCGGCGTCATCCCCGGCGGTTACGACTTCTGGGTACATACGCCCGACGACTATGAGGCTGATGGCCATCCCTTCCCGTTGATTATCTTCCTGCACGGTGCCAGCCTCTGTGGCAATAACCTCGACCGCGTGCTGCGCTACGGCACATTGGATGCCATAGAGAAGGGCAAGCACATCCCCATGCTCGTGGTGGCACCGCAGAATCCCGGCGGAGCATGGAATCCCCAGAAACTCAACAACCTGCTGGAATGGATGAAGAGCCACTACAGCGTCGACAGCACACGGGTGTATGTGCTGGGCATGAGCCTGGGCGGCTACGGCACCATGGACTTCGTGGCTGCCTATCCCGACAAGGTGGCCGCCGCCATGGCACTCTGCGGCGGATGCTCGCGGCGCGACGTGCAGCCGCTGGGGCGCGTGCCCCTGTGGATCATGCACGGCACGGCCGACAAGGCGGTGTCGGTGCAAGAGTCGAAGCGTGTGGTGAGTGCCCTGCAGCAGGACGGCAACGACCATCTGCTGCGCTTCGACTGGTTTGTGGGCGGCTCGCACGGCTATCTGGCGCGCGTGTTCTACCTGCAGAAGACCTACGACTGGCTCATCGCCCATTCGCTGCACGACAGTCCGCGTGAGGTGAACACCATCTTCGACATCACCAAAGATGACATCGCGCGCACCTACCAAGAACTGAAGATCGACGCGAGCATGTACGAGAAAGACTGACCGCTGGGAGAAACTGGCGACAAAAAGCAGTAATGTCAGTGAATAGTCGTACCTTTGCATCAGCAAACAAACATATATCATGGTGACAGACATCGATAAAGAAGAACAGATATTAATCAGTATTACAGGACAGGATCGCCCGGGGCTCACGGCCTCGGTCATGGCCATCCTGGCACAGTATGATGCCAACGTGCTCGACATCGGCCAGGCCGACATCCACTCCACGCTGTCGCTGGGCATCCTCATCCGCATCAGCGAGCGCAGCTCGGGACAGGTGATGAAGGAACTGCTGTTCAAGGCCACCGAGCTGGGCGTGAACATCGGCTTCTCGCCCATCACCGACGATGAGTATGAGGCATGGGTAGACCGCCAGGGCAAGAACCGCTACATCCTCACGGTCATTGGCCGCACGCTCTCTGCACAGGAAATTGCCGAGGCTGCGCGCATCATCGCCGGACAGGGCCTGAACATCGACTCCATCCTGCGACTCACCGGCCGACAGAGCATCAAGCACCCCGAGCGCAATGTCAGGGCGTGCATCGAGTTCTCGCTCCGCGGCACACCGGCCGACCAGCAGGCCATGCAGGCCGAGCTCATGGAGCTGTCGCAGGGGCTGGGCATCGACTTCTCGTTCCAGAAAGACAATATGTACCGCCGTATGCGACGGCTCATCTGCTTCGACATGGACTCCACACTCATCCAGACCGAGTGTATCGACGAACTGGCCGAGCGCGCCGGCGTGGGCGACCAGGTGAAGGCCATCACCGAGCGGGCCATGCGCGGCGAGATCGACTTCAAGGAGAGCTTCACCGAGCGTGTGGCACTGCTCAAGGGTCTCGACGTGAGCGTGATGCAGGACATCGCCGAGCATCTGCCCATCACCGAGGGCGTAGACCGACTGATGGAGGTGCTCAAGCGCTGCGGCTACAAGATTGCCATCCTCAGTGGCGGGTTCACCTATTTCGGCGAATACCTGCAGCGCAAATACGGCATCGACTACGTGTATGCCAACGAGCTCGAGATCGACGACAACGGCAAACTCACCGGACGCTACGTGGGTGAGGTGGTGGACGGCCGCCGCAAGGCCGAGCTGCTGAAACTCATCGCACAGGTGGAGAAGGTGAACCTGGCACAGACCATCGCCGTGGGCGACGGTGCCAACGACCTGCCGATGATCAGCGAGGCCGGACTGGGCATCGCCTTCCATGCCAAGCCGCGTGTGGTGGCCAACGCCCGGCAGAGCATCAACACCCTCGGACTCGACGGCGTGCTCTACTTCCTCGGCTTCAAGGACAGCTACCTCGGCGACCAGGGCAAGCTCTGACCTTATCCTATATATACGACTTGATATACATACAACAACTCCAGCAACGCGCCGCAACATCATCGGTTGTCGCCATTGCTGGAGTTGTTGTTTTCATACATCTCCTTGTTTAGGTGGGTTCTATTAATTACCACCGAAACCAAATCATTAAATCATGGGTTACGTTTTGCCATCTTTCGGCCTCTCTTCGGCTCAAATTGCAAGTTCGCTCAGTCGTTATGCCCGCATAACTCCTTCGTTCACTTACAATTTGACCTCGAAGATAGTCTCGAAATCTGACAAAGCTAATGAATAGAACCCACCTTTATTTCCTTCATAGAAGACAATGATAGGGCGATCAGTCAGAAACCCCGGTTGGTATAGTTTCCGAAAATGGACAGCCATGGCAATGATTTGCCTGCTTTCAGGCAGCCACACGACAGTTCTCCTGCCTCCTGAGCGCCGTGATGCCACGCAGGGATTGCCGTCGGGCTGTCATGCTTCGAGTCGAACCACGCTCTGCTTCGAGTCGAACCACGCCCTGCTTCGAGTCGAACCACGCCCTGCTTCGAGTCGAACCACGCTTCGGGAAGCATGCGCAGCATGTACGTCAGCAACGGTGCCATGTCATGATACACATCGAACCGGCTTGCCGGAAGACCGAATTGCCTGAAGAACAGGATACATAGCCCGGTCACCCTTCACCGGGCCGTCAAGCCGTTGGCGGCTCCGTACAGGTGGGGTGAGGGGTATTAATAGACCCCATCTTCATCAAGCCTAAAGGTGGGTTCTATTAATTACCACCGAAATCAAATCATAAAATCATGGGTTACGTTTTGCCATCTTTCGGCCTCTCTTCGGCTCAAATTGCAAGTTCGCTCAGTCGTTATGCCCGCATAACTCCTTCGTGTACTTGCAAT
>JBHAFS010000120.1:0-41794 GCA_041856205.1 Prevotella sp. | reverse complement strand
GTTTACACCTTTCTTGAACAAGCTGGTGGTGTAGCTGTTCTCGGGCATCTCCTCATGACGCTTGTCGATGAAGTCTTGCAGTTCGGTGAGGAATAGGATGGGGTTGAGCGTATTGTCATCGCCCCAGCAGGTGTCGGTGCCCGTGTGACAGGTCGGGCCGTCGGGGTGTACCTTCACCAGCAGGGTATCGTTGTCGCAGTCGTTCTGGATGCTGACCAGGTTGAGGTAGTGGCCCGAGGTCTCACCCTTGGTCCACAGACACTGCCGCCCTCGGCTCCAGAAGGTCACCTTGCCGGTGGCCACAGTCTTGTCGTAGGCTTCCTGGTTCATAAAACCCAGCATCAGGACATTCTTGGTTACGGCATCCTGGATGATGGCTGGCACGAGGCCTCCCAGTTTATTGAAATCTATTTGCATGTTATGATAACTCTTGTTTTGGTTTCCTATTGTGTGTATGTGCTCGAAACTTTCCGACCGTACTCATAGTCGCACATTCACACCTTCTTCTCTGAGATAGTGCTTGAGGTCGGGAATGGCAATCTCGCCAAAGTGGAACACGCTGGCAGCGAGTGCGGCATCGGCCTTGCCATCCAAAAAGGCATCCCTGAAATGCTCCATGGTTCCAGCCCCGCCACTGGCGATGATGGGTATGGGCACCTCGTCGGCCAGACGGGCCAGAGCCTCATTGGCAAAGCCTTGCTTCACGCCATCGTGGTTCATGCTGGTGAAGAGTATCTCGCCGGCACCGCGGTCGGCTACCTCACGTGCCCAGTCGAAGAGTCCCAGTTCGGTGCGCTCGCGGCCTCCCTTGACGTAGCAATGCCATCCATCGTCGTCGAGGCGTGCATCGATGGCACACACACATACCTGCGACCCGAACTTTCCGGCTATCTCATCGATGAGCTCCGGGTGACGGATGGCAGCGGAGTTGATGCTCACCTTGTCGGCTCCGGCGTAGAGCAGACGCTCCACGTCTTCCAGCGCATTGATGCCTCCGCCCACGGTAAACGGGATGTTGATCTCACGTGCCACCCGTGTCACCATGTCGGTGAAGGTCTTGCGGCCCTCGAAGCTGGCTGTGATGTCGAGAAACACCAGTTCGTCGGCCCCGGCATCACTGTAGCTCTTGCCCAGTTCCACGGGGTCGCCTGCCTTGCGTAGGTTGACAAAGTTGGTGCCTTTCACCGTCTCGCCGTCCTTGACGTCGAGGCAGGGTACAATGCGTTTGGCTAAACCGCTGAACTTCATATATTTAATTCGTTTATATCAATCTTTCCTTCATACCATGCCTTACCGAACACCACAGCTGGGATGCCTGCGGCATCGAGCTGTTGGATGTCGCTGCTGCTACTCACGCCGCCGCTGGCAATGAGATGAAGGGCAGGGTAGTGGGCCATAATTTCACGATAGAGCGGCAGCGCAGGGCCCTCGAGTGTGCCGTCCTTAGAGATCTCGGTACACAATACGTGTTTCACACCCGCCTCTACGTAATGCTTGAGGAAGGGCAGCAGGTCTTCCTGCGAGTCCTCCTTCCAGCCGTTGATGCTCACCTTGCCATTGCGCACGTCGGCCCCGAGAATCATCCGCTCGGCACCATAACGCTTGAGCCAGTCGGCAAACAGCTCGGGATGTGTCACAGCAATGCTTCCGGCCGTCACCATGGCCGCACCGGCCTCGAAGGCCTTCTCGATATCCTCGTCGGTCTTGATGCCACCGCCGAAGTCGACCGTAAGCCTTGTCTCGGTGGTAATGGCACGCAACACCCGGTCGTTGACGATGTGTTTAGACTTGGCGCCGTCAAGGTCGACCACATGCAGCCGCTTGAACCCTAGCTGCTCAAACTCCTTGGCCTGGGCCACAGGGTCCTCGTTGTAGACCGTCTTGCGGGCATAGTCGCCCTTGGTCAGTCGCACACATTTGCCGTCAATGATGTCGATGGCAGGTATCAATTCTATGGTCATCTCCACGGTTGTTACTTCATTTCAAGAAAATTCCTCAACAGCTGCTCGCCCACCTTACCACTCTTCTCCGGGTGGAACTGTGTAGCCCAGAAGTTGTCTTTGTGCAGTGCAGCAGAATAGGGGGTGATGTATTCGGCCTCGGCAATGGTGTATTCGCAGGTGGGCACATAGTAGCTATGCACAAAATAGACGTAGTCGTCATCGCCGATGTTATTGAACAAAGGCGAGCTGACACGGCGCAAGGCATTCCATCCGATGGCCGGCACCTTTTCCTCGTGGCGTTTCGGCTTGAACAGCTTCACCTCGGTGGGAAAGATGCCGATGCAGTCTACATCGCCCTCTTCGGAGTGGCTGCACAGCAACTGCTGCCCCACACAGATACCCAGCACCGGCTGTCGCAGGTCACGGATGACCTTGTCGAGGCGATGGTTGCGCAAGTAGTCCATCGTGGTGCGTGCGTTGCCTTGGCCGGGAAAGAGCACACGGTCGGCGCGCTGCAGTGTCTCAGCGTCATCAGTGATACGCGGCTCGATGCCCAGGCGCCTGAGGGCGTTGACCACCGAGTAGATGTTACCGGCGTTGTATTTGACGATAGCTACCTCCATGGCTCAATTGAATATGATGGTCTTGTTATTGTACGTGAGGATCTTACGCTGGATATGCTTGGTCACGGCACGCGAGAGCACGATTTTCTCCAGGTCTCTGCCCTTGAGAACCAGCGACTCAGGCGTGTCTTTGTGCGACACCCGCATGACGTCCTGTTCGATGATGGGACCCGCATCGAGTTCAGCGGTCACATAGTGACTGGTGGCACCGATGATTTTCACGCCACGCTCCCAGGCCTGGTGATAGGGCTTGGCCCCGATGAAGGCCGGCAAGAACGAATGGTGGATATTGATGATGTGGTGGGGATAGGCCTCTATCATGCTGTCGCTGATGATCTGCATGTAACGGGCGAGCACGATGAACGTCACCCGATCTTTCTTCAGAAGCTCCATCTCCGCGGCCTCCACCTCAGCTTTGTTGCTGTGGTCTTTCTTGATAGACCACACATAGTAGGGGATATCAAATTGCTCGGCGATGTAGCGCAGCGACTCGTGGTTGCTCACGATGCAGGGAATATCGACATCCCACTCGCCAGCTTTGTAACGGGCCAGAAGATCGTACAGACAGTGACTCATCTTGCTCACGAAGATAGCCATACGTGGTCGCTCATCGTTGAAGTAAAGGTTGAACGTCATCTGGTAACGCTGAGCATATAATGTATCTATGTATTCATATATCTTGTCGCGCGGAATAAGAAAACTCTCCAGGGCCCACTCAATACGCATGAAGAACATACCGTCTTCGCGGTCTACATACTGGTCCAGATAGACAATATTACCTTTGTTGTCGGTGATGAACTTCGTAATCTCGGTGATGAGGCCGGGCCTGTCCGGACAATGTAAGAGCATTATAGCTGTTGGCTTCATTTGCAATTTGCATTAATAACACTGCAAATTTACGTAATTTCTTTCACAATCAAGAAACAATGTAAGAAAAAGGACAATAATATTTCCAAACTGCAAGCAAACTGCTAGCTGGTCATCTATTGGCCTTCTTCGTCGTGTGTCTTTAGAATCACCGATGTTGCACCAATGGTGAAGAGTGTGCCGTGGCCGATGACCCTTCGTTCGCGGTCGCCAAGAATCTCGTTATCTACAAATGTCCCGGTGTTGCTGGGCCCATCGCGCAGGATGTATTTGAGATTGCCCTTCTTGTCACGGCTGACATTGATGACACAGTGGGTCATGTCGATGCTAGGGTCAACGGTCTCGATGGGACAGTTGATGCCCGAGCCTTTCATATAACGTCCAATGACATTGTCGCCCATCTGCAGGGGGATGACCTGCTTGTAGTGGAACACGTTCTCGATGACCACAAGCTGTCCGCAGCCCTGGTCGGCCTCGCGGGCCTCGTCCTCAGGGTTTGCCTCCCGCTGGATGTTCTTGAGTTTCGACACACCTATTCGCAGCCCGAACTGCTTGTTACATTCCGGGCACACGAAGACCAGCGACTGGCCGGCTTCATACTGGGTCTCATCAAAGGTGATGTATTGGTCGCATTTCGGGCAACGAACTCGTTTCATAGTGACGATTTAAAATTCCATGACCCACGCCTCGGCAAAAGGTGCCTTGCCATGGAGCTGGTTCAGCTGGCGATAAGCCTCTCCCTGGGTCTTATAGTTGCCGTAAATTACCTTTGTATTCTTTCGGCGTGTAAAAACCTCAGCCTCTTCAAAGCCATCCTTATGGAGCTTCTCCACATATTCGGACGCATTGCGCTGGCTCACTTTACTGGCCAGTACAAGCGTGAAACCACGCTTATCAGTGCTAGACACCTCGGCAGGCATTGCCTCGGCGGCAGTGGCAGAGGGCCTGTCGTTACGGTGGGCCACAGCCTCTCTGATGCTGGTCTCGCCCACAGTAAAGTTCTTGGGCATGATGCGCTGCAACAGTCCTGTGTCTATTTTGCTCTCCAGCAGTCGGCTGTTGTTGGCCAGTGGAGCCGGCACAAGCAGGAATACCAGCAGGGCGATGCAGGCCACGGCGAGGTTACGCCACAGCGCCACCTGCCGGCTGCCAGCTGCCTCCAAGGTCTCTTCTTCGGCTGTCGTAGACAATGACGTCGACTCCACTGTCAGCGTGGGCAATGCCTGCTTCTCTTCAGCAGCAAGCTGGGCGGCCAGTTCTTGGTTGATGTCGGCAACCGATCTCAACTCAAAACTGCTCAACCCATAGAGCGAGGGGGTGAGGATACCTGCCTCGCAAGGCTCGAACTCGTAATGCCCGTCATCGTTCATGCGAAGCTGCCCGATGTCGTTCAACTCGTAGCTGCCGTCATTCTCGAGGTGCTGCTTCAGTTCGCGTACCTCGTCCTCGATACGCATCACTGCATCGGGATAGCTGATGTCGTATGCCTCGACATACGATTGTGCCAGCAGCGAGTCGTTGAGCGTGAGTTTGGGATTGAATCCTATGGTTCGTAACGGTGGCAGAAAAGAGCCATCGCTATCATCTCTACGGGCATCGACATGATGAGCCATAAACCCACCAAATCCTGGCAGGATAACACAGTCGTTGTTCAGCAACAAGATTTCTATATGTCTGTCTAATTCAATCACAATTGCAAAATTAATAAAAAATCGGATAACCCGATAACTTTTACCTGCCAAAAATCGAAAAAACAAAAATAAACTTGGTCAGAGGTTTTTTATTCGATTGAAATGATTATCTTTGTGGCATAGATAGTATGTAATCACGAAGCGACAACATGGAATTTAAAGAGACAGAGATCAATGGGGTATGGATTATCGAGCCCAAGGTTTTCAACGATGCCCGTGGCTATTTCTTCGAGGCATGGAAAAAAGCGGAGTTTGAGGCTCACGTTGGTCGGGTGGACTTCATTCAGGATAATGAGTCGAAGTCTAGCTACGGCGTGCTGCGCGGCCTGCATTACCAGAAAGGTGAGTTCTCGCAAGCCAAGCTCGTGCGCGTCATCAAAGGCAAGGTGCTCGATGTGGCAGTAGACCTCCGCAAGTCGTCTCCAACTTTTGGAAAGCACGTCATCGTAGAACTCTCTGAAGAAAACAAGCGTCAGCTTTTCATTCCCCGTGGCTTTGCACACGGTTTTCTCGTACTCAGTCCTGAAGCCATCTTCACTTACAAGGTCGATAATGTGTACGCCCCGCAACATGAGGCAAGCATCAGGTGGAACGACGAGAACATCAATATCCAGTGGCCCATCGCCCCCAAGGATGTGCAGACCAGCGACAAGGACCTCAAGGCTTGCTCGCTGGGCGAGGCAGTTCTTTTCGACTAACGTTGCCCAGATCATATACGCTCCGGTCCTAAGCCGAACGCTTGCCTGCCGTCACTTTATATAAGCAGTCTCTATATATAATATAGGTGTACGGACCGCGTCAGCCTGCAACCCTAAAAAAGTTGCGAACGGCGCAGAAGCGATTAAACAGATCATGATGAAGAAATATTTTTTCTTGCTGCTCTTGTTAGCCTCACTCGTCTCCTCATGCAAAGACAAGGGAGCCAAGGGGGAGGTGCCACAAGAGGACCTCAGTGCCAAAAAGATGTTACAGGGCATCTGGGTCGACGAATTTGAGCAGGACGTAGCCTTCAAGGTGAAGGGTGACACCATCTTCTATCCCGATTCCACGAGCCAGCCCGTCTATTTCCAGATATTCAAGGACACACTGGTGCTCCATGGTGCCAACGACGTGAAATATGCCATCGTGAACCTCACTCCGCATCTCTTTGTGTTCCGCAACCAGAACGGCGACCAGGTGAGACTCACTATAAGCCAGAACGCTGATGACAACATGATGTTCACAGATCAGCATCCTCAGCCTATCAACCAGAATCAGCTCATCAAGCGCGATACCATCGTCACTCATGGCAATGGCAAATACCATTGTTATGTGCAGGTGAACCCAACAACCTACAAGGTTATCAAGACGTCATATAATGATGACGGAGTGGAGGTAGACAATGTCTACTTTGACAACATTGTCAACCTGAATATATACCATGGTGCCCAAAAATTGTTCTCAGGCGATTTCCGCAAACAACAGTTTACCAGTCTTGTACCCGTAGATTTTCTTTCACAATCGATATTGAGCGACCTTGTTTTCAAAGCAATAGACCAGGATGGCATCCACTATATCGCCTCGCTCATGATTCCCGACAGCATGAGCACTTTCCAGGTGGAACTCACGGTGAGCTTTACGGGTAAACTCAAGATGAAAGTGAGGGAATAATCACACCATACATATCATGGACATACGCCAAGAATCGCCTTTCGACCATGCGGCAATTCACCACATTCATCAGGAAGCCTTTGCAAGGGAAGCCGAGGCACTGCTTGTAGATGCGCTGCGGAAGAATGGCTCGGTTTTCATTCCCGGACTCTCGCTGGTAACCACCGACGACGACGATATCATTGCGCATGTGCTGTTCATGGCACCGTTGTATATCCTGTAGAGTTTGACGAGGTGTAAATCCTTAGGCTACAAAGCTGAGGTATATCAATGTATTTATCATAATTTCCGTTATCATATATCTGTTTCTGATGATTCTGGGCTTGCACCTCGGCAAATAGCTTATCGCCATGCAGCCTGCTTCACCCAATCCACAACGAAGGAGACGTTCTCATAGGGAATGTCCTTGGTAAGCCCATGCCCCAGATTGAATATCCAGCGTGGATGGCTGCGGAAGAAAGGCAGGTATTGCTCCAAACGACTGGCAATGACCGCCTGCGGAGCATAGAGCAGTCGCGGGTCGAGGTTGCCCTGCAGGCCAAGGGCGGGGTCGAGAACCCGGCGGGCATGGTCGAGAGAGGTCTGCCAGTCGATGCTTACCACATCGCACACATCAGGCGTTATCATTTCGAGGCCGGCACCTATACCTTTGGGGAAGAAGATGGTCGGCACGCCCTGATCGCGCACTGCCGACAGGATGCACCTGACAGATGGCAGGAAGAGCTCACGATAGAGCTCGTTGGGCACCACACCGGCAAACGACTCGAAGAGTTGGAAAACCTCGACACCATGTCGCACCTGTTCCAGGGCATAGGCAATGCTCATCGCTGTGAAGGCTTCAACCAGCTGTTGGGTGGTCTGGCGGTGGGTATAGAAATATTTCACAGCCTCGGAAAACCCATCCTTGCTGCCATTGCCCTGCAACATATAACACAGACAGGTGAGTGGACCGCCACAGAAACCGATGAGTGGCACAGAGCCCTTGCGCTTTGCCACGATGCTGTCGATGGCACGATACGGCCGTTCCAACGGTTGCATATCACACCCCAGCCGGCACAGGGGAGAGTCGTACTGCATCAGCGGATGCGGTATCAGTGGCCCTTGCCTGGTCCATTCCACCGCCACACCCATCGCCATGGGAACCACGAGGATGTCACTGAAGAGAATGGCGGCATCCACCCCCCACTCTTCTACGGGCATCAATGTCACGGTGGCTGCCAGGTCGGCATCTGCCATGAGGCCATCAAAGCCATGTTGCGCAGCAAGCGCACGGTAACGGGGCAACACGCGCCCTGCCTGACGCATCAGCCAGACAGGCGGGCGGGGCACCTCCACGCCTCGGATTGTGTCGAGTAATAATGTATTTCTGGGCTTTTCCATCGTGCGGCAAAAATAAGCACTTTAGCTGACACGTACAATCCTCAATTATAAGGATTTTAGGCCGCACGCCGGCAATTTCCTTATAAATGAGGATTGTAAAGAAAAATAGTTTCCTGTACCTTTGCACACAATTTCAAACGGAACCAATATCATACAAGATGCTTAACGAGTTACTTTTATTATCATTGACATTACACACTACACCCGATCTTCCCGCCGACACCACTACATACAAGAAGGTGACCCTGGAAGAAGTGGTAGTGACCGATTTCAAACAAAACCGAAGAAACCTCACCCCCACGGCCTCGACGCGTGCCGATGCCCGGCTGTTGCAAGACCAGCAGGTGGTCAGCATCAAGGAGTTGTCGGCTGTCATGCCTAATTTCTTCATGCCCGACTATGGCTCGCGGGCCAACACCCCCATCTACATCCGTGGCATCGGGGCCAAGTCAAAAGGTGCCGCCGTGGGATTCTATGTCGACGGGGTGCCACATTACGAATCGTCGGCCTTCGACATCGACCTCAGCGACATAGCCGCCATCGACGTGCTGCGTGGCCCTCAGGGCACCCTCTACGGACGAAACGCCATTGCAGGCATCATCAACGTGTACACACACAACCCGCTCGACTACCAGAACACACGTCTCAAACTGGGGTATGGCAAGTATAACGATGTCACCGCCCAGTTGTCCAACTATACCAAGCTCAGCGAGCACTTCGGTTTCAGCGCCGCAGGCTCATACCATCACAACGACGGTATGTTCAAGAATGCCTACCTCAACGACAAAGCCGACGACATGGATGAAGGCGAGGGGCGCATCGGCCTGTACTGGAAACCCTCCGACCGCTGGACGCTTCATCTGAACAGCACGCTGATCTACAGCGACCAGGGTGGCTACCCTTATGCTCCCTATAACGTGGAGGAAGACCGGCTAGAGGATATCAACTACAACCGCTACAGCCTTTTCCGCCGACTCATCTCCTCCACCGGTCTTAACGCGCGCTATGCCAACAGCTGGCTCAGCTTCAACAGCCAGACATCGTTCCAATACATCAAGTCGCACCAGGCCATCGACCAGGACTTTACCATCGTCGACAAGTCGTTTGTAGAAAACAACTATCGCCAGAACATGGTCTCGCAGGAGTTTACGCTGAAGTCGAACAACAACAGCCGATACCAGTGGATCACGGGCATCTTTGGCATGATGATGCACACCCATCAGTTTATTCAGAACAACGCCTTCTCAGCCGGAACAGCTACACCCACCGACAATATCACGCCCAACCAGTCGTTGGCCATCTACCATCAGAGCTCGTATAACCTCTGGCGCGGACTGTCGGCGGCTGCCGGTCTGCGTTTCGACTACGAACATGCCAAGTCGGACTATCATCGCGAGAAACTCGACCTCGCCACCGGTACAACGTCACCCCTGCTCGACTTCCACAGCTCGGCCCACTTCACACAGTTCACCCCTAAGTTCACCCTGCAATATCTCACCACTCGTCATTTTCTTTATTATGCGAGCATCACACGCGGCTACAAGCCCGGCGGTTTCAACGAGAGTGCCAAGGAAGCCAGTGAGCGCTCCTACGACCCAGAATACAGCTGGAACTATGAGGTGGGTGCCCGCACCATGTTCTTGGATGGCAAACTGACGGCTGAGTTCGACCTCTTCTATATCGACTGGCGCGACATGCAAGCCACCTACACCATCCTTGGTCAAGGCAACCTCATCACCAATGCGGCACATACCGACAGCAAGGGCCTGGAACTGACGGTAGGCTATCGCCCCCTGAGTGGTCTGCAGCTCAACATGAGCTATGGCTATACCTATGCCCGCTATCTCGACTACAAGAAGAGTGACAAGGAAGACTATACCGGCAACCGCCTGCCCATGGTGCCCAACCATACCTTGGCCATCAATGGCAGCTATACGCTGCTGCCCGCAGGGTGGCTCGACAAGGTAATCATCAGTGCCGGCATGACCGGACTGGGACGCATCTATTGGGCCGACGACAATGTGGTGAGCCAAGACTTCTATGCCACGCTCAATGCCAAGGTGAGCCTCACCAAGGGCTGCCTCACCTGGGACTTCTGGGGAAAGAACCTCACCGACACCGACTATATGGCCTATGGCTTCAAGTCGTCGAAGGGCAACTACGCTCAGAAAGGCAAGCCCCTGACCTTCGGCACATCGGTCAGCGTCAATTTCTGATAGCGTGCTTAAAACATCTGAATAAACATGGAAGAAACAGGAAGCAAAGCAGCGACCATACCCGCAACGGCCGTTGGCGGCAATGGCAAGGTCATCAATCTGGGCACATTCCTGTGCCTGTATATCTCACAGTTTGTGCCGCAGTCGTTTCTCATGACGGCCCTGCAGGTCACCATGCGACAGGGTCACTACGACCTCCAGATCATCGGTCTGCTCCATCTGGTGCGCCTGCCCTGGCTACTGAAGTTTCTTTGGTCGCCCTATATCGACCGCCACTGCCTCACCGTAGCCGACTACAAGAAGACCATCATCTCTACCGAACTGGTGTATGCCATTGCCCTGTTCTGCACCGGACTGTTTGATGTAAAGACCGACCTTCTGCTCATCCTCATCCTGTTCTTCATCTCGATGATGGCCTCTGCCACACAAGACATTGCCACCGATGCCTTAGCCATCCTCTCCTTCAAGAAGCACGACCAGAGCCTTGTCAACAGCATGCAGTCGATGGGCAGTTTCGGTGGCACACTGGTGGGTGGCGGTTTTTTGCTGATGGTGCTCCATCGTTATGGCTGGCAGGTAGTGGTGCCCTGCCTGGGCATGTTTGTCATCTGCATGCTCATTCCCCTGGTGCTCAACAAAAACATCAAGATCCAAGAAGACCGTAAATCCAAGGAGCGGGCCCGTCCCTCAGACTTCATCTGGTTTTTCTCACGTCGCAGCATCCTGCCACAGTTGGGATTTCTCGTGCTTTTCTATATGGGCATCATCGGCATACTCTCCACCGTCCGCCCCTTTCTTGTAGACCAGGGTTATGGCATGAAGGAGATAGGGTTCCTCACCGGCATCCTGGGCACCTCGGTGTCGTTTGTCATGGCCTGGTTCTCGGGTGTGCTGGTACGCAGGGTGGGCATTGCCAAGGCTCGCCTTGCCATTGCAGCCCTCATCGTTGTCGGACCGCTCTATTTCCTCCTCACCAGTTTTCTGCCGTTCAACATTGTGGTGTATGTCATCGGCATGCTCTACATCAAGGCCTGCTATGGTCTGGCCACGGTGGTGGTCTATACCTCAGCCATGCAGATGGTACGCCCTGGCCGCGAGGGTACCGACTTTACCATACAGGTGGTCATCACACACCTCAGCGGACTGCTCATCGCCGTGGCATCGGGCAGCATCGGCAAATATTTTGACTACCAAGGCGTATATGTGGTCGAGACGGTCATCGCCCTGCTGAGCTTCGTCTATGTGGCTGTGATGTTCAGACCGAAGAAAGGTAATGCTTCAGCCGCTCGGCAAACGCTCTGAACGAGTGATACCTGTCTGAGACGAAATGCACCGGTAGCCCCGCTGTCCGCGCACATCTGGCCGTATAGGGCCCAAAGCACGCCAGCGTGGTGTGGCCCAGCAGGCTTATACCCTCGGGCGATTCTTCCAAGACCTGCCTGAGCACCTGCGCCTCTCCCCCACTGGTCAGCGCCACACAGTCTATGCCCTCGTGTAAGAGGTTGCGCACCGTCTGCCGTGTCTTGCCAGAGGCAATGCGCGTGGTATAGACTGGCAGATAGCGCACCTCGCCGACAATGCCGGCCAAGGTTTCCAGAAACTCGGGTACCGTGGCGGGCTCAGGCATACCCTCCACGCGGGGCCCCAGGACCACGACACGTAGCTCTCTCGCATCGGGCATACCAGCCAGTGCCTTCACAATCCCCATCAAACTCGGTTCGCAGTCGGGTAGGCCCTGAGGCTTGCCCAGCAATGTAGTCATCAGCGTTACATCCCGCCCGATGGCTACATAGCTGGCCTCGGGAGAGAGCATGCCCATGTCGTGCCGACACCACGAATACACCGCCTCTATCGCCTTCCTGCTCGTAAACACCACCACGCCGGCATCCTGGAGCGTAGACTGCAGAGTCCTTGCGCCGTCGGTCGTGGCCATCACCTCCGTCTCGATCAATGGCACTGCCACCGGCTCGAAGCACAGCACATCGGGCTCAGAGACAGCCCTCAGCGCGTCGTCCAACCGCTCGGCATAACCCCTGGGGGCAGTGATCAGGATAGTTCGCTTCATGATGCTAGTGGCAGATGGCAGCGGCCACATCTACGGCCTGCTTGATACGGTCGCCCATGCCGATGCCATCCTTGATGTTGCCGGCGATATGCAGTGTTGGATAACGGTTCTCCACGGCCTCGATGGTGGCCAGTCGCTCGTCGGTCCCCTCCATATATTGGGGGATGGCATGTTTATGGCGGAAGATGCGCACCACATCGGCATGCTTACCCTCTGGAAATTTCAGCATGTCGTGCAATGCCTCGTTAACAGTAGCTGTCAACTCATCATCCGTCTGCTGCATCACCTCCGGGTGCCGCACGCCGCCCATGAAATAAGCGAAGTTGCACCCGCCTTGGGGCGCCCTGTGGGCAAAGCAGGCCGAGGGCATGAGGATGCCGAGCACTTTCTTCTGTTCCTTGGAGGGCACCAGACCACCAAAGGCTTTCCATTCCACTCCCTCCGTGTCGCGTATGCCTACACCGACCTCCACTACAGGGGCGTAGTAGAGACTGCTGAGCACCTTCAGTTCTTCATCGTGCAGAAAGGGCAGCAATGCCGGCAGCTCGTAGGCGGGGCAGGTCGTCACAACCTGGTCGGCCACCACCTCTTCGGTGCCCCAGCTCACCCTCCAACGGTTGCCCAGAGGCTCCACACGAACATCTTGGCAGCCCAGCGAGATGCGGTCGGCCCCGATGGCCTCGCCCATGGCGCCAATAAGATTTCGGAAACCGCCCTTCACCGAGAACACCGCTTTGGTGGCACGCTGTTCGCGGGCGGTCTTGGGCTTGCGGGCCAAGGCCAGAGCCCCTTTGATGAAGCTGCCATAACACTGCTCCAGCTGGTAGAGCTTAGGTAGGGCCAACCGCGTGGGCAGGCGATAAGGGTCGCCGGCATACACGCCCGAGAGGAAAGGGTCTACGGCATAGTCGACAAACGACTTGCCCAGGCGTCGTTCGGCCAGCGCACCCACGGTCTCATTGGGGTTGGTGCCCTTCTCGCGGAAGGGCTCAAAGAGGATGCGCAACTTATCATTCAGCGTAAACAGCGGTGTCGTCAGTCCACCGATGGGACCTGACGGCAGGGCGTGGAAGCGGCTGCCCTTCCAGATGAGTCGGCTCTTGCTTGCGGCGGCGGCCTCCTCGATTTCACAGCGACCTCGTAGGTCGTCGAAGAGTTCTGCTACCTCGGCATACTTTACAGTACCCGTGCTCGGTCCCTGCTCCATGACGAAGCCGTCGACCTCTACGGTCTGCATGAGTCCGCCGATGCGGTCGGCACGTTCCAATATTTCCACGTCGCGCCCATTCTTCTTCAGCTGCCAGGCGCAGGTGAGACCGGTGAGGCCGGCTCCAACGACAATTACTTCGCGATTTCGTTGCATATTATATCGGTTTTGAGAATTTCTTGGTGGTGTTGACCATCAGTGGGTCGAGAGCTGCCGCCACGTTGCGCACGAAGGGGTTGCCCTCACCGGTCATCACCAGACTGTCGGCATCATAGTGAATCACGCCGTCGGCCTGCATCTCTGCCAACTGTGCCTCATCGTAATGCACGGCATGCTTGACCTCATCCACACTGCACCTCAGTCCAGCGGCCAGCACGCTCCAGTCGACACGGTAGTTGCACATCAGCATCTCGATCACCTCACGGGCCACACGCTCCTGGGCCGACAGCCTATAGCCCTTGCTCACGGCAAGCCTTCCCTGAGCCATGGCCGACACATATTCGTCGATGACCTTGGTGTTCTGGGCGTATGCCGTGTCGAGCTGACTGATGCCTGTCACGCCGAAGGCATAGACCTGCGCCGTGGTGCGCCGCGTGCAGTAGCCCTGGAAGTTGCGGTGCAGCTGGTGGGTCTGCTGTGCAACCGCCAGCTCATCGTCGGGAAGCACGAAGTGGTCGAGCCCCACGCTCTTATATCCTGCCTCGTGAAGGGTGTGACGGGCCCGCTGAAACATGAGCGACTTTTCCTCCACCGAGGGCAGTCCGGCCTTCTCCAGCATGAGTTGCCGCTTGAAGATCCATGGGCAGTGGCCGTAGCTGAATGTTGTCACGCGGTCGGGGCGCAATGCCACCGCCTGCGCGATTGTGCGGTCGAAGCTGTCGGCCGTCTGGCGGGGCAGGCCAAACAGGAAGTCCATATTGATGCCGGCACCGGCGTGGCGCAGTATGGCCACTATCTCTTCCATCGGCAGCAGGGCGGGCACGCGGTTGACCATCTTCAGCACGTCCTCATCGAAGTCTTGAACACCCAGACTGAAGCGGTTGAATCGGGCCGCAACCAGTAGCTCCCAGTCGTGGTGCGTCAGATATCCGGGATGGCACTCGATGGCAATCTCAGGACGGTCGATCGTTGGGAAGAGTGAGAGCAGATGGTCGTTGATTTCGCGCAGCGCAGCCACAGGCATAGCCGTGGGACTGCCTCCGCCGTAGTGGATCTGCGAAATCTTGCGCCCCTTATCCAGGTGCTGTGCCACAAGGTCGATCTCCCGATGCAAGGCTTCAAGATAACCCATCACCTGCTCCTCACGCGGCATGGCATACGAGTTGCAGCCACAATAGTGGCACAAGCGCCTGCAAAAGGGCATGTGGAGGTAAAAAGAGATGTTGCCGTTCTGGGCGTGGTTGCTCTCCACGACAGCCTCCAGGTATTGTTCCTGGTCTAAATCCTTGAAATAGTTAGCAGGCGGGTAGCTGGTGTAACGCGGCACAGACACGTTGTATTTGTCAATCAGTTCTTTGTCCATTGCATACAGATATTGATAGGAAGAGTACGACATCTAGCCCCCTCTCCCGACGAACTACAAAGGTACTACTTTTTGCGACAACTCACAACCCTTATTTATGAGGATGTTGAGCAATCCTCCACAAGTCTGCCAATCCAACAAAACCACCGGCATACTTACCAACCAACCGTCACCGATACTACGCCTGGAGAATGCAAAAGCTCAACAGACTTGTGTGTTTTCGGGAAAAAGTACACTTATTCAAGTAATATATAGGTAGGTTCTATTAATTACCACCGAAATCAAGACATAAAATCCTGGGTTACGTTTTGCCATCGTTCGGCCTCTCTTCGGCTCAAATTGCCGGTTAGCCTGCTGCTGAAGTTCGGCTGCGCTCGGTCAAACGAGCAAGCTCGATGACACTCGCTGGCATGAACATTCGCTCAGTCGTTATGCCCGCATAACTCCTTCGTTCACTTGCAATTTGACCTCGAAGATAGTCTCGAAAGCTGACAAAGCTAATTAATAGAACCCACCTAAAGCAGAATAAAAGTAATGAAAAAGATAATATCAATCGTGTTTTTGATGATTAGTGTTATGACAGCAAACGCAGAACAGTACGGGGATGAGGGGCCTACGCTCGTTCCCAATGCCTTAGGGCTTGTTTATGAAGATGCCATCGACCGCAACGTTGACGCCAAGGTGAATGTTCACAAAGTGAATTACACCGTGGAGGGAATCAAGGTGGTAGCCAACGTTTACACGCCGGCGGGATACGACGCACGGGCGTCATACCCCGTGGTGGTGGTGGCACATCTCAATGGGTCATCGCCGGAGAGAAGGCCGACAGCTGCTATATGTCGGAAGAAGCCTTTGCCAAGGCCTGCTCTACGGCCGACAAAGAACTCTTCATCGTGCCCGGCGCTACACATATTCGCACCTACTACGTCAAGGAATATGTAGACCAGATCAGCGGCAAGATACAGAAGTTTTTCAGTGAAAAGCTTCGGGCCGGTAAATAACTACAGATGGATATATCATCAATCATTCAAAAAAAAGCTATGAAGAAAAGAATATTGGGCAAGAGCAGACTTGAGGTGTCGGCCATCGGCATGGGATGTATGGGCTTCTCGCAGTCGTTTCCTCCTTATCCTACGAAAGAAGAGGGTATCAAGGCCATACACCAGGCCTATGATGAAGGCATCACGTTTTTTGATACGGCAGAGATATACGGTAAGTTCAAGAACGAGGAACTCGTTGGTGAGGCACTACAGCCCATCCGCAACAAAGTGGTGCTGGCCACGAAGTTTGGGTTTCGTGTAGAAAACACCAACTTTACTGGCATCGGCACACAAACCGACAAGGGCATACTAAACAGCCGACCCGAGCACATCCGCGAGGCGGTAGAGGGCTCATTGCGCCGACTGCGCACCGACCACATCGACATTTACTATCAGCATCGTGTCGACCCGGAGGTACCCATCGAGGAGGTGGCGGGCACACTGGGCGCGCTGATCAAAGAAGGCAAGATTCTCCACTACGGTCTCTCAGAGGCTTCGCCAAAGACCATACGCCGAGCCCACAAAGAGTATCCCGTAGCGGTGGTACAGAGCGAGTATTCCATGTTTTGGCGCGAGCCGGAGACCAATGGACTGCTCGATACGCTTGGTGAGCTGGGCATTGCGCTCGTTCCGTTCTCGCCCTTGGGCAAGGGGATACTCACCGGAACCGTCAAGGCTACCGACACCTTTGCCCAAGACGATTTCCGCAGCACCGTGCCACGGTTCAAGGCTGAGAATCTGGAGCAAAACCTCAAACTGGCTGACGTGGTCAGGGCACTGGCCGCCCAGAAGGGGTACGCGCCCGCCCAGGTAGCCTTGGGATGGCTTCTTGCGCAAAGAGATTGGATTGTACCCATACCCGGCATGCGCAAGCTGCAACGTATTCAAGAGAACGCGGGCGCTACGGAGCTGACGTTTACAGAAAGCGAACTCGCAGACATTCGCCGCCAACTCGACAGCATCATGCTTGTAGGCAACCGCTATAGCCCGGCAAACGAGACACTCATAGACAAGTCGTAAACAATAACAACAGTAGATGTATGAAGCGCTTTCAGACCTTATTGCTTATCACGGCACTGCTAACAGCGACGGCAACGAGGGTACTTTCGCAAGACGAGCCCCAACCGATAGTGATTGCCAAGCAGGGTTCGTTCTCTGTGGGTGGCAACACGCTGCAACGTCCCGGCACATTCGATAACCATAAGTTCGTGGGCTGGGCCACACAGGCCGAGGAGGGGCAGAGCTATAGGGGCGACCACGCTTATGTGGAATACCAGATACCCCTGCACGCCAAACACCTGTCGATGATCTTCCTACATGGCTATGGAGGCAGTGGCGCCTGCTGGCAGACCACCCCCGATGGGAGGGACGGTTTCCAGACGTTGATGCTTCGCAGGGGCTACGGCACCTACGTGATAGACCTGCCTGGACGTGGCAGGGCCTCATGCTCTACGGCCACCGTCACTACCCGGCCCGTGGCCGATGAGATGTTTTGGTTCGACGTATGGCGCATGGGCCAATGGCCCCGATGGAACGACGGCAGGGGCGACGTGGCTGCCATCAACAACGTTGTGGAGAAGGTGGGCGACAACATTCTCGTGACGCATTCGGCGGGAGGCGTGCCGGGATGGTTTGCCGGCCTCAATCCGCGCGTGAGGGCTATCGTGGCCTACGAGCCGGGCGCATTTGTCTTTAATTTTCAGTTTGATTATGGCAATGACATCTGTGGCAAACAACAAGCAGAGTAATCTGCAAGACAGGTGGGGCGTGAGCTACCACTTCCAACAAGTTGGCAATGTGAACGTGTTCTATCGCGAGGCAGGCGACCCTGCCAAGCCCACAATCCTGCTCTTGCATGGTTTTCCGTCGAGCAGTGTGCAGTATCGTGAGCTCATGCCCGAGCTGATGGACGACTATCACCTGATAGCCCCCGACATGCCCGGCTTCGGACAGACCGAGGCACCCATGAAGCCGTTCTATGCGTACACCTTCGACAATCTTGCCAAGACGATGGATGCGTTCATCGACTCCTTGGGCCTGAAGCATTTTGTGATGTACATCTTCGACTATGGTGCCCCGGTGGGCATGCGCATCGCCATGTGGCATCCCGAACGCATTGACGTCATCGTCTCGCAGAACGGCAACTGCTATAAGGAGGGCTTAGGCCCCAAATGGGCTGCCCGTGCCGAATACTGGGCACATCCCACGCCGGAGCTTCGCAAGCAATACTCCTCTGCCTACGCCTTGGAGACCATCAAGGGACAATATGTCAACGGCACACCCGAGGGCAGCGTGGGACCCGATGGCTATACCATCGACTATGCCTACATGCAACTGCCCGGACGCAAGGACCAGAACGATGACCTCATCTTCGACTATCAGACCAACGTAAGGCTGTACCCTGAGATGCAGAAATACTTCCGCGACCACCGCCCCCCATTGCTTGCTGTATGGGGAAAGAACGACCCGAGCTTCATTCCCGCCGGTGCCGAGGCCTTCAGGCGCGACCTGCCCAAGGCTGTGGTAAAATACGTCGACAGCGGGCACTTCGCACTCGAGAGCCACCATACCGAGATTGCTAAACTTATGAAGATGTTCTTGGAAGACAACAACATCAAATGATATCTATCCAAGCCCATGGCTCAGATAGGCTTATTTCCCCTCGCACCTTTCGGATGCCTGCGTCGTAGGTAGAGCAAGAGGCCGGTGATGGGCAGCGAGGCCCCCACCAGCGAGGCGAGCATCATGAGGATGCGGCCAAAGAGCCCCAGCACCCTACCCTCGTGAAGGTCGAGCGACATACGCATCAACTGCTCGGCACCGCTCTTCTCGCGATACTTGCCGGTATATGCACCGTTGCCCTGCAACTCGGCAGCGGTGCGCGCGTCGAAGAAGCGGTTGTCTTGCTTGTAGTAAGAATCCTGCTCATGCACGATGCTCACCCGGTAGACATCAGCCGGAGCCTGCGGCAGCGCATAGTAGAACTGCACCGCGTGGGGCTCTTCCTTCGTCAGCCGGGCATAGACGGCATCGAGGGGCTGTGGGGTGCCGGCTACCTGCGTGGTGTCGGTAGAGGGCATCTCGTAAGCCACGTAGGGCTTGCCACCCGATACCAGACGGAACACACCCGAGGAGAACCAGCCGAAGGCAAACACCAGTCCGGTGAAGCTGGCCACCACAAGGGGCAGGAGCACATAGAAGCCCACCACGCTGTGGAGGTCGAACACCAGTCGGCGGGCCTTGAACGGACGATGCAGGGTGAAGTGACTCTCTACGGCCTTGCGTGTCCACCGGCGCGGATACCACACCACAAGCCCTGTGATGAGGGTGATGAGAAACAGCAGCACGCCATAGCCCACCACCTGCTGGCCCCAGGGACGCGGCAGCCAGAGACGGCGGTGCCCGTCCATGAGAAAATCGAAAAACTTGAAGTCGCCGGGCTTGGTGACGCTCAGGTGGAGCACCTGTCCGGTATAGGGGTCGAGGTAGACCGTGGTGCGCTGACCTTCGGCACCGGCATAGTCTACCCATATAGCATCGGTCTTCTGGCCGTAGGTAATGGCCGAGGGCTGCTGACCGCCAGCCACCTTGGCAGCGGCGCCAAGGAGCTGCGAGGGCTTGAGGAAGTGGGCCTGACGGGCCTCCACCTCTCGCCACGGCTCGCCAATGGCCGACAGCTCATCTCTGAAGGCACAGAGCCCGCCGGTGAGGCACACCACCACAACGATAATGCCCGAGAGCAGTCCGAGCCACAGGTGCAGAAACTTGAAGAACTTACGCATGACTTCACTTCAGTTTGAACACTCCGGCTACGAAGGAAGCTGACACCTGGGCACCCTTGCGCGCCGTGGCCGTGGCCACGTCGGTGCAGTAGACATAGACACCGTTCGAGGTGCTCACGGGCAGGTACACCGTGCCGTTCTCATAGAAGCAGGCAAAGCGGCGTCCGCCATTGCCGTTGTGTACGGGTATGCCCTGCACGTCGACCGAGGTTTTGTTCACCAGGTCGATGATGCAGCATTTGAGGTCGGCGTCGCTCCAGGGCGAGGCGTCGAGGCGTGTGGTGACCTCGGCAAACACCTTGCCGTTGCCCAGGTAGAGCCAGTGGGCCACCTTCTGTCCGGTGAGCGCCTGGTAGTCGAAGCTGTAGTCGGGGTCGAAGCTGAGCGCGCCAGCCTTAATCTTCAGGAACCCGCAGTGCTTGGGCGATTGCGAGAAGCCGTTGGCCATCGACGTGTTCGACATGGCGTAGAGGTCGCCGTTCTCGTCTTTCTGGAAACCGTTGAAGGCATTCCACGATCCGATGTTGCCGAATCGGGTGTCCTTCATCAGCGTCTGGAACTTGAAGTCGGGGTACGAATACACAGCCACGAAGGAGGTGTCGGCATAGTCGGAGGTAAACGTGTTGGGATTCATGGGCTCATAGCTCACATAGAGGTTGCCCCCGGCATACTGCATGCCCGTGACGTAGGGCCACTGCAGGTTGTCCATGGGTGCCACAGGGGTGGTGGTGACCTTGTTGTAGAGCTGCAGCGATGAGATGTCTACCGTGTAGAAGGTCAGCTGTCCGCCCTTGCCGGTCGAGGTGGGCAGCTCCATGGCTGCCATCGACTGGCCGTCGACCTGGCAGAAGCCAATGGGTGTGGCATTAAATACAAAGTTACCCTGCTCTTGCAGGTAGCCGTTGCCGTCGCGCTGTATGCCCGTGGCACTCGTCACGCCCAGTCCGCCGATGGAGAAGAGGGTCTGCTCGGCCTGCTGGTAGTCGCGGTAGCCGGCCTGCTCGATGCCCTGACCCAGGGCACTGATGGTCTTGGTAGAGTCGGTGAGCTGGTCGGTGGTGACAACATAATAGGTGGTGGTACCGCCTGAGGTGATGCCCAGCGACAGCACGTAGGGCTGGTAGGGCACCTCGGTGCTGCCCATGTCGTCGTCGCACGATGCCAGCGCGAATGTGGCTGCCACGAGGGTGGCAGCAAGGGGGAGGGTGTGGAAGATATATTTTCTCATGTGGATTGCTGATAATTACATTTTAGACAAAAATACCCTGAACTTCATGGTGAAGGCACGTCCCGGCTTCTGTAAACGGTAGTTGTCGTAGAGTTTCGTATCGGTCAGGTTGGTACACTCCAGACCTACGCTATACTTGCCGTCGGAGATGAGGTAATTGACCGCCACGTTGTGCGAGAACTG
This sequence comes from Prevotella sp., assembly GCA_041856205.1. GTDB lineage: Bacteria > Bacteroidota > Bacteroidia > Bacteroidales > Bacteroidaceae > Prevotella. The sequence continues at coordinate 20,397 of JBHAFS010000120.1, read as the reverse complement.
CGTGGGGATATACTTCTTGCTGGTGGGACGGCCCAGACCGGGGAAGCTGAGATAGTATTTGTACACATAGTCGAGACCATACTCCAGGGTGAGGGTGTTGCCCTTGGCCAAGAGGTCGTGGAAGTTGTACGAGGCGTCGCCGTTGAAGAAGAAATAAGGGATGTTGGGCATACGCTCCCCGTAGGTGAGGTTGGTGCTCGTGGCGGTGGACACATACGACTCGCCGCCCACCTCGGTCTCCTGTCGGTCGCGTATGTCCTGGTAGGTCATGTTGAACCCGAGGTGCAGCCGGTTGGCATAGTCGTACTGCACACTTCCCTCCACGCCGTGGGTGATGGCCTTGCCCACATTCTCGTAGGAGGTGGTGGGGTCGCTGGTGAGCGTCACACCCTTGTAGATAAAGTCTTTGGTATAACGGTAGATATACCCGGCATCGGCCAGCAGGTGGTGACGTCCTATCCGCTTGTCGAACGTCAGCCCGATATTGACGTTTTTCGAGTTTTCTGGCTTGAGGTCGGTATTGCTCTTCTGGATGAATCCGTCGCCAAAGAGCTCAATGGCCTCGGGCATACGGTACACCTGCTCGAAGCTGGCCTTGGCCTGCAGTCTGGGAAGGATGAAATAGGTGAAAGCTGCGCCGTAGCCCACGTGCTCCTGATGGGCCTTCACCTTCTCGTAGTGCTCGGTCTCGAGGAAGATGTCGAAAAGCTTGTGTGTGGCGGTGTTCAGGAAATAGAGCTTACCGAAGACATTGGCGTTCCAGCGGGCGTAGCGCAGCTGGTAGCCCAGGCCCGAGATGTTCTTGGTGAGCGTCTGCGACACATTGTTCATGCTGTAGTCGGCGTGTTCGAGGTCGTTCTCCTTGCGCCACATCGCGCTGGCCACATGATTAAAGTTGAGGCTCTGGTGGTCGTCGATGACATAGTTGAGGTTGAGGTTGCCCTGCCACTCACGTTCCTTGATGGTGGTGTTGGTGAGGTAGCCCTCTCCCCTGCTGGCCGATGCCACGCGTTGTCCCAGCCAGTTGTAGGCCACGGCGGCCGTGTCTATCTGGCGTGTGCGCACCATATTATAAGTGGTGTAGAGCGTGAGGTCGAGACCGGGCACCAGAAGGTTGGTCTTGCGGTAGCGCAGGCTGGGGATGAGCGAATAGCTCCTGCGCACCACGTCGCCATAGACAGCGTCCATGGTGGCACCGGTCTGTATCTGCTTGTCGTTCTGCGAGGCGATGAGTCCGAACAGCAGGTAGTCGGCCCACGAACGCCCCATCCATCCTGTCTCCAGGCGCAAGCCGGCCGACTCGTAGCGGTCGTGGAAGCGGTCTACCCACTGGTCGCCGGTGTTGAGACCGGTGGCGAGGTCAACCACGGGTGCGTAGACGCGGTAGTTGTTCTTCGAGTAGTTGAAGAAGGTGTTGGCCCGCACGGTGAAGCCCGTCGTGGGCTGGGTGTAGGCACCGTTGATGCTCACCTTATGCGTACCAAATGAGCCGATGGAATAGAAGGCGTCGAGATAGTTGGCATTTCGGCGCGTCACGATATTGACGGCGCCACCCAGGGCATCAGCACCCAGCGACACGGGCAGCACACCCTTATACACCTCCACGTGCTCGGCCAGGTTCGACGAGAGGGAGGCCAGGTTGAAGCTCGAGCCGAAATGGTCCATGGGAATGCCGTCGAGAAAAAACTTCACCTGGTTGCCCGAGAAGCCGTTCATGGCGAAGGTGTAGTTGCTGCCCACGCCGCCGTCTTCGCGCACCCTGACGCTCGTCACGGTGTTGAGCACCTTGCCCAGCGTGGGGTTGGCACCATAGCGCTTGGCCATGTCGACCACCGACACGGCGTAAGCCTGCTCTTGCAGCTGACGGGTCTTCGACTTGGCTACGACCTGCACCTCACGGAGCTGTCTTCCCGTCATGGTAGAGTCGGCGTCGACACCGGCAGCGGACAGGCTCTGAAAAGAGGCCAAGCCAAGTGTTATACCGACTGTAATCCTGAATAAATCTTGATACATCATTATGCTTTTTGTCATTCTGTTTCTTTGCTGCAAAGTTACAACCGTATGACAGGATATGCAATACCTTAATTTTATGAAATTTAAACAGCCACCGCCACCGCGGCTACCGATATGTAATGAGCCTTAAGACAATGGCAGCAGTCTGCCCCCACACATGGTTACGACATCCAACAGCTACCAGCCTTGCGCCATATCGGTCTTCAGGCACCGGCGCAAGGCCATCAACCAACAAAAAAAAAGGTCAACCGATATTTGGAGTGAGGGGGTTGGCAATGTCGTGAAAAGTCGTGAAAAGTCGATGCGATGGCATCGGATGATGGGATGTGTTGTTGCAACGACTTTCCTCGACACCGCACGACTTGTTGCGAAGATAACAGGCTATATTCATCCTCGATATCATCACTCCAAATATCGGAAGACCAAAAAAAAACACCCACAACGACGGGCATCGCCTTTGGGTTGCCTGTCGTTGTGGGTGTTGTCGCTAAGCACTAAAAAGTTCAGGCTCTCACGTCCTGGTATTCCTCATGCCTGAGAAACTCTTTCCGGGCGAAGGGACAGAGCGGCAGGATCTTCACCCCGCGCTCGCGTGCATAGTCTACGCCAGCCTTCACCAGCATCCGGCCGAAGCCCTTGCCGCCGAAGGCCTCCTCCACACCGGTGTGGTCGATGATAAACTTCGACTCTCCGGCCCAGGTGAAAGTCATCTCACCCGCATAGACATCATTCTCATAGATGGCGAATCGACCTTTGCGACCGTCGTCCTCCACCTCGATGCGCACCTCCGGGTTGCGCAGGATGCTCAGTGCCCCCGACGGACAGCGGCTCACCACATCGACGATCTCCTGGGTGGTGGCATGCTCCAGCTCCACCCATGGCTTACGCTGGGGGTCAAACACTTTGGGCAGCGACTTTGCGCAGATACCGGCATGTTCACACAAGGCGGGTTGCCAAACGACAGTGATCTCGCCATTGGTATATTTCTTCACAATGTTCATTTGATAGTCCTTTTCTGTTTACTTGTTACCAATGATCCCCTGACGCCGGCAGCACAGTCAGCTGCTTGTCCGCACGTCGGGAACAATATCCAAAATTACGAAAAAAAGCTATGCCATCCAAATAATTCTCGGGATAACAGCACATCTCAACCCTCGGCACCCTGTCGGGCATCTGCCCCTTGGGCCAGTACCGTCACCGCACCGGCCAGGTTATGCCTGGCCACGTCGGGGTTCAAAGCCTGTTCGAGAGGCAGGTCGGGCGGGTTGATGCTTTGCACGCTGGCAAAGCCTGCCTGCAACAGTGCAGCCTCATCGCGCACGCGTCCTGCTAAGAGGTGTACGGGTACTCCCACGCGGGCAGCACGTTGCAATATGCGCTGCGGTATCTTGCCCATCAGCGTCTGGCGGTCGGCACTGCCCTCGCCCGTCACCACCAGGTGGGCACCGGCCACCAACTCGTCGAAGCGCACGGCGCGCAGCAGCACGTCGGCACCCGAGGTGACCTGTGCATCGAGAAACTGCATGAAGGCATAGCCCAGTCCGCCCGCCGCACCGGCACCGGGCTGCGTGGAGCGGTCGTAGCCCATCTTCCGCGCGGCGGTGGCGGCGAAGGTGGCGGCACGGCGGTCGAGCAAGGCGATGGTCGCACGGTCGGCTCCTTTCTGCGGGCCATACACAGCTGCGGCGCCACGGGGACCAAAGAGCGGATTGTCGACATCAGAGGCCAGCCGCAGGTCGAGGCCCTGGCCCCTGACCACCTGCAGCCAATCGTCGCCCCAATGGCGCCTGAAAGCCTTGAGCATACCCAGTCCGCAGTCGCTGGTGGCCGAGCCGCCCAGACCGATGAGCATCGACCGGCACCCGCGCTCGATGGCCGCAATCATCAGCTCGCCCACGCCGTAGGTCGTGGCGCGGAGCGGTCGCAACTCGTCGGCACCGAGCAGGTGGAGGCCACAGGCTGCTGCCGTCTCCAGGATGCAGAGGCCGTCGGCACGCAGGGCAAACGTGGCCGCTATGGGGCGCATGAGGGCATCGTGGCAGGGCACCGATATCGGCGTGCAGCCATATACCCTACTGAACACCTGCATCATGCCGTCGCCACCGTCGGTCACCGGCATCTCCACCACCTCGTCTCCGGGGCGGCTGTGCTTCCAGGCCTGTGCGGCAACGGCCACCGCCTCGTCTGCAGTAAGGCATCCCTTGAAACTGTCTATTGCCAATATAACCTTCATCTCTCGTGGTTTATGGGGGTCTTTCCTGTTCTCACCTGCCCGTCGTCTCAGCGATAAGCCTTGCGGTCCAGCTTGCCGTTATAGGTTCGCCTGATCTCATCCACCTGCTCATACTGCACAGGCACCTCATGGGGCTCGAGCTGCATGGCCAACGCCTGGGCCAAGGCCTTACGGTCGAGGGCATGGCCGTCGCGCGTCACCACCAGCAGCCTGGGCACCGTGCCCAGCACCGGATGGGTGCCCGCCACACAGATACAGTCGGCCACGGCGGCAACCGACATGGCGGCGTCCTCGACCTTCGCCGGTGCCACCTTGTAGCCGCCGGTGTTGATCATATCGTCGGCCCGGCCCAGGATGTGCAGTCGTCCCTCGGCATCGAGACGACCGAGGTCGGCCGTCACAAACTCGTTGCCGGGTGCCATCGTCGGCTGCGGGCCACGGCCCACATACCCGCTCATGAGGGTATCGCCGCCGCACACGATGGTGCCGTCGGGAGCTATGCGCACGCGGGCATGGGGCAAGGAGCGCCCCACACAGCCCTCGCGGCAGTCGTCACGATAGTTGTAGGTGGCCACGATGCCGGTCTCGGTAGAGGCGTAGGTGTTGTAGAGCCGGGTATGTGGCAGCGTCTGGCTCAGCAGCAGCATGTCGCTGCTCGACATCGGTGCCGCCCCCGTCTCGATGAAGTCGACCTTATGGGCCATCTCTGCCAGCTGATGGCGACCCAGCAACAGCATCATCCTGATGGCGGCTGGCACCATGAACGTGGCCACGCGGCCCGGCGCCTGGCGCAGGGCATCGAAGAACGCGCCTTGGTCTTTCAGGCCTTCGAGGATGTGCAGCGTAGCCCCGCACATCACCACGGGGAAGAGCTTCGACAGACTGCCGAGATGGTTGAGCGGACCGGTAATCACAAACATCAGGTCGGACGCGAAGCCCTGGCCTTGTATGAGGTTGTCGCCATTGGCCACGATGGCCCGATGGCTCACCATCACGCCTTTGCGGCTGCCCGTGGTGCCCGTGGTGAAGAGGATGTCGGCGATGTCGGCACCAAAGGTCATGCCGTCGAGCATGGCTGTGACCTCGGCCAGCTGTCCGTCAGACGCCGTGGCCTCGATGGGCACGGCCACAGCCCCGGCCACATGGATGGCATGATAGGTCACCACAAAGTCGATGGTCTGACTGGCCCTGAACACCACTGCCCTACCCTTGCGTGCGCTCAGCCCGTGGGCACGGTCGGTCACCAGCGCCCACAGCTGGGCGTAGGTCACGCTGTCGCCACCACAGCACACGGCAACCTTATCGGGATGGCGCCGTGCTGCCTCGTGCAGATAGTCTTCCAGTGTCATGCGCGGTGTGTCTGCCATGATGATTATACTTGTTCGGCCAATTTGTGTTCCACCAGCGCCACAAGGCTATCGATCGACTTGAGGTTGCGGGGCGTGGCATCCTGCGATTCGAGGCTGATGCCATATTCGTGAGACAACAACATCAGGATGGTGGTCACACCCAGAGAGTCCAGTTCGCTGAAGAGGAAGTCGGAGTCCCAGTTGACCAGCGGCAGGGCTTCCTCGAGAAGTGTACGTATATGTTCTTTCTTGTCCATGATATGACAAAGGTAGAAAATATTTTTCAATTTTCCCGATATCAAGATTTCGTTTTCGAGGAATTTCGTAATTTTGCCTCTGATTCATCAGATACATCGCATGACACTGACCCAACTATGGAAAGGGCTTTTCGCCCACCCTTCGTCCGAACGCAACGTAGCCCTGGTGCTCGGCGGCGGCGGTGCGCGCGGCTTCGCACACATCGGGGCCATCGAGGCACTCACCGAGCATGGCTACCGCATCTCATCGGTGGCAGGCACCTCCATGGGTGCGCTCGTCGGTGGACTGTATGCTGCCGGCAAACTGCCCGCCCTGCGCGAGATGGCCACTCATCTCAGCCGCAAGCAGATCATGCAACTCATGGATATCTCGCCCGGGCTCGACCATATCGCCAGCGGGCGACACTTTGTGCAGATGCTCAACAGCCTCGTGGGCGACATCCTCATCGAAGACCTCCCCATCCCCTTCTGCTGCTGTGCCACCGACGTGGTCAGCGGACAAGAGGCGGTTTTCTCTCAAGGCCCACTGAAGATGGCCATCCGTGCCTCGGTGTCCATTCCCTGCTTCTTCAAGCCGGTGTCTGAGGGACAGCATATCTATGTCGACGGAAGCATACACAACCTCCTGCCGCTCGACCGCGTGCAGCGCAGCAAGGGCGACCTGCTGGCTGCCGTCAACGTATGCGGCCCCGACGACCAGCCGTTCAAGACCTATCTCAAGAAATATGGCGGGCCCGAGAACGAGAACGAGAGGTCTATCTGGCAGAAGCTGCCTCTCCTCAAGCACGACATCTCGGCCAACTACATGAACATGACCTCACGGGTGGTAAAGCTCGCCATACAAAACAATGCACGCCTGGCCCTGCAGCTCACCCCACCCGACATCTATGCCGAGATGCCCATGAACGCCTACAGCCTCTTCGATTTCGACAAGGCCACCGAGATCATTCTCTACGGCAAAGAAAGGATGAACGATGTGCTCGATGCCCTATGAGAAGCATTGCTTCTCCTACCTGAATATATCACCCTCACTGTAGCAGCATCCTTGCCGACCGTCCATAACGACCTGGAGGCAAGGCGGTTCATGCCACACGGTGACATGATACCTGTCGTATGACAACCGCTCTCCACACGAACCCATCGGTGTTTCGACTCGAATCACGTTCTACTTCGACTCGAATCACGTTCTGCTTCGACTCGAATCACAGTCTGATTCGGTCAGAAGCAGACAACGAGAGCAGTCATATACTCTTGTCTATGCGCAGCCATGAAGGCACCAAGGGATAGAGATGCGAACCCGATAACACCGCTGACGCATCAGCACCCTATAGTGAAAAGTGGCGGGAGGTAAAGCAGTTTTATGAGGTGAAGCATAAAATCTGATTACGCAATAAAAGGATCGGATTTTTTTACGGGACAATAATAACTTGATTCCTAATCTGGAGCATTATATCAAAAGGCCGCATCTACACATAAGCCTGTGCGGCATGCCATCCAGTGCGTCCCAACGAGGGTGACACCGTGACGACATCCGTACAGGCATCATATCTTGCTGGCTGCCCACCATCTATACTTCCGGGAGGACAGGTGGTGGGTAGCCTGAGGAGTGCGCTGTTTCAGCAGCCCGTCAATACTCCATCTCGACCGGCAGTTCCTTGGCTTGGTCGATCATCTTCTGCACCTCCTTTACCGAAGGCACACGGTTCACAAGGTTCTTCGCTTCGTTGATCTCTTCGAGTTTTGGCTGCAGGTTCTCGGCCACGCGGTGCCTCAGCTCCTTGACGGTATCCACACCGGCTGCCTCGAGCAATTCGGAGAACTGCGGGCCTACGCCGTTGATACGCATCAGGTCGGCATGGTTGGTCCAGGTAAGGATGAGCTTGCCACTGATGCCAGTCTCTTCAGCCAGAGCCTTGCGGCCAGCCGGCTTCTTACATTTCTCCAGCAACTCTTCTACAGTGTTGACGCCAGCATCTGTGAGCTTCTTGGCATATACTTCGCCGATTCCCTCGACGTCTATGATTTTGTAACCCATATTTAAAGATTTAGTTAAACTATAATTAATATCGCAAATATAGGCGAATTGCATCAATCATCAAAATAAATTATCATTTTTTATATCAATAGTCCTACTTTTCTGCACATGTCATGAAGACTTTTCGAAAGCTTGGCCCCCACAAGGGCCGTCGCTGTGCAGCGATGATGAAAAGAATTAAGGTGGGTTCTATTCATTAGCTTTGTCAAATTACGAGACTATCTTCGAGGTCAAATGGCAAGTGAGCAAAGGAGTTATGCGGGCATAACGACTGAGCGAATGTTCATGCCAGCAAGTGTCATCGAGCTTGCTCGTTTGACCGAGCGCAGCCGAACTTCAGCCACAGGCTAACCGGCAATTTGAGCCGAAGAGAGTCTCGAAAAATGGCAAAACGTAACCCAGGATTTTATGATTTGATTTCGGTGGTAATTAATAGAAACCACCTTAATAGAAACCACCTTAATAGAACCCACCTTAAAAACCCCGTACGCACAGGCGCACGGGGTAACCACTATGATCTATTTACTGTTTGTTCTAAAAGAGACTGGCGACAGTTTGTGCCTCGGCTCCCTCGAAAATCTTGACTTGCGACACTGGGTCGTAGTTGAGCGTGCCAAACTGATAGAGCTGAAGGGCTACAAACGCATGGTCGGCTGAGACACAACCCTGCAACTGGAAGTTGCCAAACTCGGTCTCCACAAACTTACCCAACCTGCTCACCGTCTCAGCCAGATTGTCACCATTGCCGGTGAACAGCTGCTTGAGCTGAGAGCCCATCTCAGGAGAGCACGAGGTCTTGAAGACCTTGACCTTGCTCCCTGTGGGTGAGTATAACACTTTGCTGCCAAACAGCGATTTCTTTACATTGATACGTGCATCGTTGGAAAGGGTCTCGCCCATTCCCAGACTATTGATATTTGCCATTGTTCTGTATTCTTTGATGATGTTTATAAATGAAATGTCGCACCATGATTGACACACGACCATTACCGTCGCGCGAAGGCTCATGGCAAACCTCTGCTGCCATCGCTGCCATCAGTAGGAAGGTGCGATGCAACTGTTGCCTCGTCATTGCGGCAGCTGTCATGACCGACAGCACTTGAGAAAAGAATACAGAAGGCTAACAATTCAGTTGCCGCAGCATGTACACATAATAGTCGCATGGCGGCATCGAAAGCAAACGGCTGGATAGGTTTCGGCACCTATGCCCGTATTGCTTGTTGGGAATGATTAAAGACGCATAAGAATGCGACAGACGACTGCCGACAGGCCAACCATCAGGTTCTTTGGACGTGTTGACACGTTCGGGGCGCGAGCTGCAGATACGCAGCAGATGGGAGGTGTCGGTGAGCAGTGCCAGCGACTTATTGCTTTCAGCGGCAAAGAATGTCGCGGCACTCCTACCCTCCTCGTCAGAGAAGTGTACGTCGGCTGTGGCATGGCCTGCACACACAAAGGAGAGGCAGAACGCCAACAGCATAAGTCTGATGTAACGTCGCATTTGCATGATATGGGCGCAAAATTACAACAAAAATCCTGTAACTTCGCAACAAATAGTGTTTTTTAATACCCTGCGCATCATATTTCATGACTTCGCAACTCCCAGAAAGCCACGGCCGATGCAGCGGCTACATTAAGTGAGTCGGTGCCATGCGACATGGGAATACGCACCACATAGTCGGCCTGGGCTATGGTGTCGTGTGGCAGTCCGTCGCCCTCAGTGCCCATGACCAGCGCCAGGCGCGGCTCGGCCTTGAGCACTGGGTCATCGAGCGTGATGGCCTCGGGCGACAAGGCCATCGCCACGGTCTTGAAGCCCAGGCTGTTCAACGACTGCAGCGGGGCATCGAGCCATGTCCAGGGCACCAGAAACACCGTTCCCATCGACACCCGCACGGCCCTGCGGTTGAGCGGGTCGCATGAGTTGCGGGTGAGCAGCACGCCGTCGATGCCCAGTGCGGCGGCCGAACGGAAGATGGCTCCGATGTTGGTCGTGTCGACGACACCGTCGATCACCACCACACGTGAAGCGCCTTGGCACACCTCCTCGGCCGTCGGCAGGGTGCGACGGCTCATGGCGCAGAGCACGCCGCGCGTGAGGGTGTAGCCCGTGAGGCTGGCCAGCAGCTCGCGGCTGCCGGTATAGACCGGAAGGTCGGGAAAACGGGAAATGATGTCGGCGGCATCGCCAGTGATGTGGCGCTCCTCACAGAGCAGCGACAACGGCGCGTAACCTGCCTGCAAGGCCACGCGGATGACCTTGGGGCTCTCGGCGATGAACACGCCCTGACGGGTGTGGTCGGCATGGCGCAACTGAGCCTCGGTGAGACGGCTGTACACCGACACGCGCTCATCGTCTAGCGACTTTATAGCTATGACTTTCAATGGTTTATGCTTTGATGATGAAACAAAATAATCGGCTCATCAGCCTCTCAACTCCGGGCATCCTACCCTTCTAGTTTTTCCATCCGCTCCATGGCCTCAATGATGTCGGCACGTAAGGCAAAGGCCGACAGGCGGAAGTAGCCCTCGCCGGCGTGACCGTAACACACACCCGGCGTGCAGACCACGCCACAGCCGTAGAGCAGCTGGTCGAAATATCGCCAACTGGCATTGCCACCCGGCACCTCGACCCAGAGGTAGGGGGCATTCACCCCACCCCACACCTGGTAGCCCATGCCGTGGAGACGCTCCGCCATGAGCCGGGCATTCTCAAGATAATAGTCGATGCCACTGCGCACCTGTTGCTGGCCTTGAGGTGTGTAGAGGGCTTCGGCGGCCCGCTGACTGACGTAGCTGGTGCCGTTGGCCTTAGCCACCAGCCTACGCGTCCACAACTGGTTGAGGCTGACGCGTGTGAGGCCGTCGAGCGTTGTGGCCGTGAGGTCGCGGGGAATGACGGTATAGCCACAGCGCACGCCGCCGAAGCCCGCCATCTTGCTGAAGCTGCGGAACTCGACGGCACACTTGCGGGCGCCCTTAATCTCATAGATCGAATGGGGCAGCGAGTCGTCGGTGATGAAGGCTTCGTAGGTGGCATCGAAGAAGAGGATGGCATCGTTGCGCAAAGCAAAGTTGACCCATTTGCGCAACTCGGCCTTGGGAATCACCGCGCCCGTGGGGTTGTTGGGGCAGCAGAGATAGATCATGTCGACACGACGCTTTGGCAGTCGGGGCACGAAGCCGTTGGCGGCCTCGCCAGCAAAATAGGTCACCTCCGACCAGCGGCCGTCGGCATAGAAGCCTGCCCTACCAATCATGGCATTGGCATCGATGTAACGAGGATAGACGGGGTCGATCACCCCGATATTATTGTCCCAGCGCAGCAGTTCCTGCAGGTTGGCGATGTCGCCGCTCGCACCGTCGTTGACAAACACCTCGCTGGCATCGAGGTGGATGCCACGCGGCAGAAAGTCACCGCGGACGATGGCCTCACGCAGAAACGCATAGCCCTGCAGGGGGCCGTAGCCATGGCAGCCATCGGCGCGTCCCATCTCTACGGCGGCCCGGCACATGGCCTCGACGGCCACAGGAGGCAGCGGCAACACGCCGTCATCGCCAGAAAGGTTGATGACGCGCATCTTGGGATGAGAGACGACAAAGGCGCTCACCTTTCGGGCGATGTCTTCTTCCATCCTTCCGACGGGAAGCTTGAGATAGTGTTCGTTCAGCAATGCCATAAGCGTAAAACGGTACAAAAGGGGGTTGGCGCCATCGCGTCGGCTGCCACCCACGACATTCGCTTAAGGCGTTGCCAGGTCAGACGGTGGCGAATAGCGTCATGCAAACTTACATATTTTTCTCCACTTTTCCGGCCAAATCGAAGAAAAACATACAGAAAACATCAAGAAATCGCTCATGGCCTGCCTGCTGGGGACATAAGAAACTAACAACAGGAGACATCGACAATACCAAACACGGTAACAATTTGTGTCTTGGTGTCATCGGCGTCCCCTGTTGTTCATATTTGATTGTCACTGGCACGTGCCAGACAGGGCATGGGGAAGTGACGGGTGGCCTGATTTAATGCAGTCCGAACAAGGCCTTCAGGCCGGAGTCTACCCCCGAGAAGCCCATGAACGCCAGCGACAGCAGGCCGGCCGTCACGAGGACGATGGCCATGCCGCGCATGCCCTTGGGGATGTTGACCAACTCGAGCTGCTCGCGTATGCCGGCGAAAATCGTCAGAGCCAAAGCAAAGCCAACGGCCGTGGAGAAGGCATAGACAATGCTCTCGATGAGGTTGAAGTCTTTCTGAATCACCAGGATGGCCACACCCAGCACGGCACAGTTGGTGGTGATAAGCGGCAGGAAGATGCCGAGGGCCTGGTAGAGCGCGGGACTCACCTTCTTGAGGATGATCTCCACCATCTGCACGAGGGCGGCGATGATGAGGATGAAGGCCAGCGTCTGCAAATACTGTAGTCCGAAGACGTTGAGCACGTAGGTCTGCACGAGCCAGGTCACCACGGTGGCCAGTGTCAGCACGAAGGCCACGGCTGCTCCCATGCCCAGCGCCGTGTCGATCTTCTTCGACACGCCGAGGAACGGACAGATACCCAGAAACTGGCTGAGGATGATATTGTTGACAAATATCGCACTGATGAATATTAACAGATATTCCATTGTTGACTTAGGTTTAAGTGTTTGTTACTTGGCACGCAACCGGTTGAAGATGGCCACGAGATAGCCCAGCGTGATGAAGGCTCCCGGTGGCAGCACGAAGAGCAGCACGTTGGTGGTCTCGGGCAGCAACGTCAGTCCGAAGACGCTTCCGGCCCCCAACAGCTCGCGCACGGTACCCAGCAGCGTGAGGGCGATGGTGAAGCCCAGGCCAATGCCCACGCCGTCGAACAGGCTCTCCAGCGGGGTGTGCTTGCAGGCGAAGCTCTCGGCACGTCCCAGGATGATGCAGTTGACCACGATGAGCGGTATAAAGATACCCAGCGACTTGTTGATGCTGTCGGGGGCATAGGCCGACATGAACATCTGCAGGATGGTGACGAAGGCCGCGATGACCACGATAAACACGGGGATGCGCACCTGGTCGGGGGTGATGTTCTTGATGCACGATATCACGGTGTTGGTGCAGATGAGCACGGCCATGGTAGCCAGACCCATCGACAGGCCGTTGACGGCACTGGTGGTGGTGGCCAGGGTGGGACACATACCAAGGAGAAGCACAAAGGTGGGATTCTCCTTGATGAGTCCGTTGGTGATGATCTTGAGGTTATTCATGATGAGCTCCTTTCTTTACATGTTGGGTGGCAGAACTGACGCCCTCCACGCCATGGCGGGTATATGCGGCGTAGGCCTGGTTGATGACCTTGAGGAAGGCCCGGCTGGTGATGGTCGAGGCGGTGATGGCATCCACCTGTCCGCCGTCTTTGCTCACGGTGAGGTCGCCCTTGGCGGGACTCATGCCGATGACGCTGGCCTTGCCGTCTTTCTGGAACCAGGCCTGTGCCTTGGCTCCCAGTCCGGGTGTCTCTGCGTGTTGCAGGATGGTGTAGCCCAGGATGTTGCCCTCGGTGTCGAAGCCCACCAGCACCTTGAGGTCGCCGCCAAAGCCGAGCGTGGTGCTCTCGACGGCGGCACCCAGGGCCTTGCCAGCCATGTTGGCGGCGTGGTGGACCACGAAGACGGCCTCCTTGCCGTCGATGGTCCGCCGCACCGTGTCGTTGCTTGTCACGGTGAGGTCTTTGGTACCCATCACCGTCTTGATGCCTTCGGCCAGTGTCTTGCTGGCCTTCTCGGCGATGGGTTTCGCAGTGATGTGGTTGACGAGTGCCAGCAGGGCCCCGATGACCAGGGCCATGCCCACCAGCACGACGACCATATTGGTCAGTGATGATTTCATTTTAGCCATGGTCAGTCCTCCTTCTTGTTGACAAGTGCCTCGCCGAAGCGCTTGGGTTTGACATAGAAATTGATGAGTGGGGTGAAGGCATTCATGATGAGGATGGCAAACGACATTCCCTCGGGATAGCTGCCCCAGTTGCGGAACACCACCGTGAGCACGCCGATGGCCACGCCATAGATGAGCTGCCCTTTGTGGGTCATGGGCGAGGTGGCATAGTCGGTGGCCATGAAGATGGCACCGAGCAACAGTCCACCAGTGAGGAGCTCCTGCACGGGATTGACATAGACCGGACTGGCCACATGCATCAGCCCGCTGAGCACCGCCACCGTGACAATAATACTCACGGGGATGTGCCAGGTGATGATCTTCTTCCAAAGCATATAGGCCAGGCCCAGGAGCAGGGCCAGGGCACACACCTCACCCAGCGTACCAGCACCCAAGCCGTTGGTGGCGTTGCCCAGGAGCATGTCGAGCGAGCCTGGAAGGCTGTCGAGCAGGCTGGCATCGCCTTTCTGTATAGCGGCCTTCATGACGCTCAGGGGCGTGGCACCCGTCACGGCGTCGGTGTAGGCCAGGCGCTGACCGGGCAGCGGCCACGAGGTCATGGCGGCGGGGAAGCTCACCAGCAGGAAGCACCTACCGATGAGGGCGGGGTTGAAGATGTTGGCGCCCAGTCCGCCATAGCTCATCTTGCCGATGCCGATGGCTACCAATGCACCGATGAGAATCATCCAGATGGGGAAATTGCTGGGGAGGTTCATGCCCAGCAGCAGACCGGTGATGATGGCCGAGCCATCGGTGAGAGTGGGTGTCTGCCTGAGCATATAGCGAGCGATGGCCCACTCGAAGAACATGCAGGCGGCAACGCTCGAGAGGCATACCACCAGCGAGCCCAGCCCGAAATAATAGAACGACACGAGCAGCGCAGGCAGCAGGGCGATGACCACGCCCCGCATGTTGCGCTCCACGCTGTCGCTGCCATGCGCATGCGGAGATAAAGAAACGATGAGTTTATCCATTGTCTTGATTTGTTTTGTTCGATTAATGCTTGGCGTTCCTTGCTTTGATGATGCCCATCACGGCAGCCTTGCCCTGGACGATGTTGTCGAGCAGTGGGCGGTGGGCCGGACAGGTGTACTGGCACGAGCCGCAGGCAATACAGCTGATGACATCCTCACGCTCCAGCCGTTCATGGTGCTTCAGACTCGAGAGGGTGGCGATGAGGTAAGGCTCCAATCCCATGGGGCAGACGTCGACACACTTGCCGCAACGGATGCAGGGCTGCACGGCCTTACGATGGGCGTCGCCGTCGGTGAGCACGGTGATGGAGTTGGTACCCTTGCATACGGGCACGTCGAGGCTGAACACCGACTTGCCCATCATCGGACCGCCGGCCAGCACCTTGTTGTCGCCCTCGGGCATGCCGCCGCAGGCGTCGATGAGCTGCCCGAACGGCGTGCCCATGCGCACGAGGAAGTTGCCGGGACGACTGACCTGCTTGCCCGTGACGGTGGTGTAGCGTTCGAAGAGGGGCTTATGCTTCATCACCGCCTGGTAGACGGCGTAGGCACTGCCCACATTCTGCACCACGGCACCCACGTTGACAGGGATGGCGGGAGGCGCAGGCACCTGACGGCCGATGACGGCATCGATAAGCTGCTTCTCACCGCCCTGCGGGTATTTCTGTGCCAGCGCCACCACCGCGATGCGTGGGTCGGCAGCGGCCTTCTGAGTCATGAGACGGATGGCCTCGGGCTTGTTCTCCTCGATGCCCACGTAGCCCTTGTCGACCTTCACGGCCGCCATGAGGAGCTGCAGGCCCACGAGGATCTCGTCGGCATGCTCCATCATCAGGCGATAGTCGGAGGTGATATAAGGCTCGCACTCCACACCGTTGAGGATGACGCACTCGGCCTTGGCCGTGGGCGGCGGTGTGAGCTTGACATGGGTGGGGAACCCGGCTCCGCCCATGCCGGTCACGCCGGCAGCCTTCACACGGCTGATAATCTCCTCGGGGGTGAGCTCAGGATGTGCGGCCAGCGTCTCCAGCGTCTCCGAACGGTCGATGGTCTCTTCCCACTCGTCGCCTTCAACCTCGATGAAGATGGCGGGCTGGCGGTAGCCGGTGGCATCGACGGCCCAGTCGACCTTAGTCACCTTGCCCGATACCGATGAGAAGATGGGTGCCGACACAAAGCCACCGGCCTCGGCGATGAGTGTGCCCACCTTGACGGTGTCGCCGCGCTGTACCACAGCCTTGGCCGGGGCACCGATGTGCTGACTCAGCGGGAAAACGGCCACCGTGGGCAGAGGCGCCGTCACCGTGGCGGCCTCGGGGGTGAGCTTGTGCTCTTCGGGATGGATGCCTCCTATGCGAAATGTATGTAGTTTCATGCTTGTACCTCCTTCTGTTCTTGGGGTTCAACGTTGGTTGCCGTCTCGGTCTCCGACTTCTCCACCACCTTGCGCACGGGGAAGTTTACCTTCACGATGGCATGGGTGGGACACACGTCTACGCACTTGGTACACAGACGGCAGCGGTCGAAATCGATGTACGACAGGTTGTCGGCAATGGTGATGGCCCCAAAGGGACACACTTTCTCGCACTTGCCACAGGCAATGCACGCCACCTGACAGGCCTTTCGGGCCGCAGCACCCTTGTCCTTGTTCACGCAGCGCACATACACGCGGCGGTTCTTGGGACCGCGCTTGCGCAGCTCGATGATGTGGCGCGGACAAGCCTTGACGCAGGCTCCGCAAGAGGTACACTTGTCGTCGTCGACCTCGGGCAGTCCGGTCTCAGGATTCATGTGGATGGCGTCGAAATCGCAGGCCCGCACACAGTCGCCACAGCCCAGACAGCCGTAGCCACAGCCAGTCTCACCGGCACCCGTGGCATGGATGGCGGCGCAGGTGTGCAGACCGTCGTAGACGGCCACCTGCGGCCGATACTCGGGACAGCCGTTACAGCGCACCACCGCCACCTTGGGCTCGGTGTTGGCCACGGCCATGCCCAGCAGGTCGGCCACCTGGCCCATGACGGGCTGACCGCCCACCGGACATAGCATGCCGTCGAGCGAACCGTTGTCGGCACCCTTGACCAGCGCGTCGGCAAAGGCAGCGCAGCCGGCGAAGCCGCAGCCGCCGCAGTTGGCGCCGGGCAGCACGTCCTGCACCTCTGCGATGCGAGGGTCTTCCTGTACCGCAAATCGCTTAGAGACTACATAGAGTACGACAGCCGCTATGAGCGCTATCAGCCCTAAGACAATCACAGCAGTGAAAATAAAATGCATCATGTCTTTGAATTAATTTTTGAATTTTGTTTTAGTTGTTCTATTCATTCAGTCTTATTAGGTTGTCTCATCAGGTTAGCCGAGTTCAAACGTAAGTCGCTCACGAATCTTATTACGCAGCAGATAGAGTAATATATAATAAGGTATAAGAGAGGTTAGGCCCAACAGGGCTGCCCAAGCATCGTCACCGGTGAGCAGATAGACTGCGAAGATGGCGGCCATGAAGATGACGAGCGGTATGCCAAATCCCCAGGCCACGGCCCGGTAGCCGGTGTTGACGTCGGCAGAAATGGTCACGGCATCGCCAACCTGCCGCCCTCCTGTGCCGCTGTCGTAGACATCGACCAGCTTGACTTTGGTTTCGGAGGCATTGCAATAGCCGGATGCCTTACAGGCACTGCAGGCCGAAGTCTGCACGATGCGCACAGTGATGTGGCGACCGTCTATCTTGTCAATGACCCCCGAGTGTGTAATTCTATTGTTCATTAGCTATTTTGCTATGTGGAGGTTGCAAATGCAAAGTTAATACTAAATCTTTAATTGCACAATAAAAAGAATAATATTTATCTCTGGAAGAAAAAATAAGTAACAAGTGGTTGCCCTGTTTATCTTTTTTTAGTACTTTTGCAATCATACACATTTTTATCAACTAAATCTATCCGATTATGAAAAAGGGGACCATCATCGCTTTATTAGCTATGGGTACCATGACTATCAGCGCACAAGACAAAGTTCCATCTTGGCTAAGCAACGTTCGTCTCTCTGGTTTTGCCATGACCAAATACCAGTATTCCAGCCAAGAAGGCAACGAGTCAAACAGTTTCTCTCTCCGTTTTGCCCGTGTAAGCCTTGATGGGCGCATCGCCAAAGACTGGTACTGGAAGTTCCAGCTGCAACTCAACGGCAACAACACCAATCTTACGCTATCGCCACGCGTGGTCGACATCTTCGCCGAATGGCAGAAATACAAGTTCTTCCAGGTCAAGGCAGGCCAGTTCAAGCGTCCCTTCACCTTCGAGAGCCCCATCCACCCCATCGACCAGGGATTCATGGGCTTCTCGCAAAACGTCAGCCGCCTGTCTTATTTCACCGACCGCTCGGGGGCCGTGTCGAGCAACGGCCGCGACCTCGGACTGCAGGTGCAGGGCGACCTCATCAAGAATGCCAGTGGCCGCGACCTGCTGCACTATCAGGTGGGTGTGTTTAACGGCCAAGGCATCAACACCAGCGATGTAGACCAACAGAAAGACATCGTAGGCGGCGTGTGGGTCATGCCCGTGGCCGGACTGCGCCTGGGTGTGTTCGGATCTGAGGGCTCGTATGCCCGTAAGGGTACCTGGACCGACGAGCAGGGAGCCACACACAACAGCGTGCGCAAACTGCCGCAGCACCGCTACGCCATCTCGGGCGAATATAAGGCCTACGACTGGACCCTGCGTTCAGAGTATATCCACTCCACTGGCAAGGCATTCACCGCCACGGCCAACACCTCGGCCGACATGAAGAACGCCGAGGTAAACAACAGTATCGGCAGCAAGGCCGATGGTGTCTACGCACTGGTCATCGCCCCAGCCATCAAGCAGAAACTCTATGTCAAGGCGCGTTACGACCTCTATCGCAACTCAGCCTCGTGGAGCGACAGCAGGACGCAGTATGAGGTGGGTGCCAACTACCTCTTCTCGAAGAACATACAGCTCAATGCCGAGTATGCGCTCATCAACGACCGCGCGCTGACCGCCGGCCACAACTACAGCATACTCGAAGCAGAGCTTTGTTTCAGGTTCTGAGTCGTATGACTGAAAGATAACCGAATGTTTATGCTGCAAATATCAAATAATTGTTATACCTTTGCAACTGAATATTCATCAACATATCATTTAAATAGTTATCAATGACAGAAAATGCACGTCGTCAAAGCGGTAGCAACCGACACAGACGTTACCACAGAGACTCAGCAGAACAATACAAACAGCACGTCATGCGCTCCAAGAAAAGGAACAAGATATTTGGAAACGTACTCTTTGTCGTGCTCAGCATACTGGCTGTCGTTATCGTAGCCTTTGCTTATTACGTGTATACAACAGATTGATATCGATGTATCTTTTTGCACCATACGCCCCCGGACGCAGCATGCCTGCATCCGGGGTTTTGTTGTTTAGGTGGGTTCTATTAATTAGCTTTGTCAGATTTCGAGACTATCTTAGAGGGCAAATTGCTAGTACACGAAGGAGTTATGCGGGCATAACGACTGAGTGAACTGGCAATTTGAGCCGAAGAGAGTCCGAAAGATGGCAAAACATAACGCATGATTTAATTACTTGGTTTCGCTGGTAATTAATAGAACCTACCTTAATAGAATCTTCCGTAAACGCCCTCTTGTGCAGTCCCGAAGAGGGAGTACAGCGTCCCTTTCACATTTACCAGCCTGCTTCTCCAGCTCTTTTACATTCACAAGAGGCGTTTTCTTACCGTTTTATTCGTCTTCCTCCCTATGAGTGAGTATCTTTGTGGCAAATTCTATAATATACAACTCATGAGACAGAAATTCACTTTAATCACATTGGGAGTAAAAGACTTTCAAAAGGCATTGGCTTTTTATGAGGGCTTGGGTTGGAAGAAATCGGAACAAAGTCGGGAAGCCTACGCATTGTTCCCTTTGGGTGGGATAGTTTTAGGACTATATCCACTGCAAGAATTGGAAAAGGACACAACGCTAAGTTATCAGCAGACAGTCTTTTCGGGTATGACAATCAGCTATAACGCCACATCGGAGGAAGAAGTCGATGCCGTGATGCAGGAAGCCGAACGGCTCGGGGCAACCATTGTGAAGCCTGCTCAGAAAGTGTTTTGGGGCGGTTACAGCGGCTATTTCAAGGATTTGGACGGCTATGTGTTCGAGGTAGCCTACAATCCTTTTTGGGAGATTGACAGCGAGGGAAGCCTCGTTATGTAATTTGTTTGGTGCAATGACCAAAGAGCAGACGATAAAAGAAAAGAATTTTATCAATAGAAATATGGAATTACAAACCAAACGCTTGATTTTAAGACCGTGGCAGGAAAGCGATGCCGAAGCACTCTACAAATATGCCTGCAATCCGAATATCGGTCCCATCGCAGGTTGGCCGCCGCACACGAGTATTGAGAACAGCCGCGAAATCATCAAGAGCGTATTATCTGCTCCGGAGACATACGCTGTTGTTCTGAAAGAGACTGGCGAAACAGTCGGCAGCGTAGGTATCATGACAGCAAGGAGTGAGATTCGCTCCGCAAAGATGGCGGGCAGCGAATGTGAGATTGGCTATTGGATTGGCGAGCCATATTGGGGGCAAGGCCTGATTCCCGAAGCCGTCAGCG
>JBHAFS010000119.1:0-3152 GCA_041856205.1 Prevotella sp. | reverse complement strand
TGCGCCTTTGCACCAATCCAATGGTCTGCTTGGTGCTGTCGCCGTCATGTCCGGTCATCAGCCCCAGTCGCAGGTTGAGGTAGCGTTTGTTTGCGCTCACCCATGCACTCTCCAATTTCACAGGGTCGGTGGGATAAGTCTTCTCAGTGGTCATAGGTGTAAGCACCCAAGCCGGTGTGGCCGACAGGGGCTTGGGTGCTTCGTCTCTGCTGTCGTAGTAGAGCAGGGCACGGTAGAGGGTGTCGGGCTTTGACGCCCAGGAACAAGCAAAAGGGGTGGCGAATGTAAGCCGTTGCTGCCCGTCGGTGATGGCATAGTCTACCTGCTGGGCCGCCACGGTGTGCATGTCGACCATCTCGGTTGTCAGATACGACAGCTTGGTGTCACCATTGTCGTATGAGTCTACCTGACAGCCGCATACCGTTGCCGCAACCCAGATGGCTACCCACCACCGCTTGCTCATACCGAGAAGTGGTTACGCAACGGGTTGGCATACATGAGGAGCATCTGCTTTCTGAGGAACGGCTCGTCTTTGTCAGGAATACTGATCTTCGCCATCTGCTTCTCAAGATACTTCTCAAACGTGGCCTTGTCTTCGTCGGTATAGTGGTCAGCCCATTTGGTTGAGCCTTCGAGCATGTCCTCGGCGATGTAGTTGTTGGGGTAGAGGTGATAGTTCTTGAAGATGCAGGTGTCTATACGCTCAGCCACGGCGTTGTAGATGTCAGCATTGGGCATGTCGGCCGGCAGCTGCTCCAAGAAGTCGTCGATGCAGGGTGCGCAATGGTAGAAGATGTGTCCCTTGTATCCCGTGATACCAATCCTCATGCTGTTCACATCATCATTTTCACCTTTCTTATAGTTTTTGACGTCGCGACGGAGCTGCATCTCCTGGGCCTTGAGATAGTCGCAGGGGTCGAACTCGTAAGAGATGGCCAGGGGCACAATGTGCAGGTTCTTCAGGCGTTCGGCCACCGACCCTTCGCCTGCCAGTGCCAGCATCTTGAGCACAGCCTTCTGGGTGCGGTCGTCAGAGTCTTTGGCACGGCCCTCGCGCTGGGCAATCCACAGATTCTCTTTTTTCTCAGAGATGGCGTAGTGCATATATTTCGAGAGCTTGATGCTCGATTCCAGCTGCTCGCGAGCCATCAGTCCGCGCTTGACGATGAAGCTCTTGTTCACCCTGACGATGTCGAGCACCCAGGGGATGGAGAGCAGATTGTCGCCGATGGCAATTTCGCAGGTGGTGGTAAACTTAGCGTCGATAAGCATCTTGTCGAGCAGGGCTGCATCGAGCACGATGTCGCGGTGGTTGCTCACAAACGTATAGCATCGCGAGGCATCGAGTGCAGAGAAGTCCATCTCGCAGCCTCGGCTCTGCGTCTTCACCAGATCGGTGAGGAAAGCGTAGCAGAAGGTCTTCTGAAACTCAATGCTGGTTTTGCACTGTCTCATCTGGGCTGCGATGGCCTCCATGGGCGTGTCGGGATAGAGAAAGTGCATTACGGCTTGGAATTGCTTGTTGGCGAGCAGCCTGTCGTAGACCGCGGGGAGTTCCTCGGGGTCGAACGGGCGTATGTCGTCAAACTCTGATGGGGTTTTCATACCAGTTTTTGTTAAGTGTTATGTTATGCCTGAAGGTGAACTGTGTATTCATTCTGTCACCTGTGGTGACGACGAGGGGTCGGGCTTGACGTTGGCAACGATGACCTTGATTCCCAGTTCGTCAAGTTTCTGAAGGTCGGTGAGCTTGATGTTGGAGTCGGTCACGATGGCATCTATTTCCTCGATGCTGGCAATTTTTGCGAAGCCTCTTCGTCCGAACTTAGACGAGTCGGCAAGCACGTAGGTTTTCTGGGTGGCCTGAATCATTTTCTTGTTCAGGTGGGCTTCCCGCATATCTGTCGTTGTGATACCAAATTCAAGGTCGATACCGTCAACGCCTAAGAAGAGCTTGCTCGAAGAGCAGTCTCCGAACAGTTGCTCACTATAGTCGCCCACTACCGACTGGCTGCTGTGCCTGAGCACGCCTCCGAGCTGAATAATCTCGATGTTCTCGTTCTTGATGAGTGAGAGCGAGGCTTGGAGCGATGCAGATACCACCGTCAGTGGTGCCGACGGGTTGAGGCACCGGGCAAAGGCCTGGATGGTGGTTCCCGAGGCCAGGATGATGGAGTCGTTGGGTTCGATGAGTTTCGCGGCTTGTTGCCCGATGGCCTGTTTCTCGGCAGGAGCTATTTTCTCTTTCTCGTTTACTGATCTGTTGATGGTAAACGGATTGATGGCTATGGCTTTGCCGTGACTACGATACAACTTGCCGTCATTTTCAAGCTCGGTGAGGTCTTTCCTGATGGTCACAGACGAAACCTCGAGCATTTCTGCCAAACTAGAAACCAAAATGGGAGTTCGTTTTTGCAATTGTTCTAATATGGCATTGTGCCTTTCTTCCTTTGTCATGGTTATAAGTTCAGTTCATCGACAGATGTTTAATTTCTTTTTACAAAAGTAGGATTTTCGTTTGATATTTCAACAAAATGATTGTGGTTTAACAGAATATTAACAATCGCTTCAAGTGTATGTTTGCACCGTGACACCTTTCGTTTTAGATGCTCTCTTGTCGTGGCTTGTGTCATGTGTTTCGCAGCGAAATATGGTGCTTCCGTATTTGCCCTCTCCTTGTGGTCTGTTGTCTGTCTGGGTGATGGTTATGTGGAAGGTGGCAGACATGAGGCGAGCTGTTGATAATGGCCTGTTTAGCCCAAACGAGAACAGCCTTCATGAGGCTGTGTGTGCTCATGTAGGTTCGGTTATCTTGATTTACGTTAAAAACCGAAGAGAAATGGTGTAGTTTATTTTACGAAACTGTTCGCCTGGCGTGTCGTCTTGGCCTGACAGGGCAGTGAGGCGGCTCATTTTTACAATATACGACGGGGATGCACCTCGTTGTCGGTGCATCCCCGCCGTATCGGTAAGACTTTGAAAGGGCACTGCGGGCACTAGATGGCCGCAATGTCTCAGAACTGGTTCTCGACAATGTCGGTCAGCACATCCTTGATGTCCAGGCCTGCTGCCTTCACCTGCTGGGGAATGAAGCTCGTGGCGGTCATGCCCGGCGTGGTGTTCACCTCGAGCATGTTCACAACGTCGTGTCC
>JBHAFS010000118.1:0-8448 GCA_041856205.1 Prevotella sp. | reverse complement strand
TGCCTTTCCTTCTGCCCTTCCTTCTGCTCTTCCTTCTGCCAGTCCTTCTGCTCTTCCTTCTGCCAGTCCTTCTGCTCTTCCTTCTGCCAGTCCTTTGCGGTGGGCACTGGCATAGTAGGTCCGTTCGGTGCGGACCATGTCCCAGAAATGGTCGTAGCCTTCGAGTTGTGCAGGGGAGAAGGCTGACTCTTCGAGGGCCTGCAGTGCTTTCTTGACGTGTGGGTCTTCTGTCAGCTCACTGGACACTTCCCTGGTGTGTTCGTTGATTTCAGTGAGGTAGCGCAGCCAGAGCACCTGCATTTTTTTCTCGCTGAAAGTCTGAGGCGTGAATTTGGGGAGTTCCACAAAAACCAAATGGAGTCCGTCAATAATCTGGTCGGTATGTTCAATGTTGACTATGCTGTAGTAATGATAATACTCATTGGACTCGTCGTATTTCTCATTGACCAGATTCAACGAATATACGGGTTGGAGCAGCTCATAATGCTCGTTTCGGTCCAGCTGTCTGACATATGCCTTGGAAGCATTGAACAGCACGCGTTGCATAAACTCGCGCGTCCAGATCATCTGCATCTCCACCAGGAACTGTCGCCCCAGAGCATCCTTGCACCTGACATCCACGATGGTGTCCTTGCGCATTGGCGTTTCGGGCACCAGTTCTGGGGGGAGGTATTCAATGTCTTCTATTTCTTTCCCTTTTTCCAACGGGAGCAAGGCGTTCAACAGACTGATGGTAAGGTCTTTATGCTCGCCAAACACTTTCTTGAAAGTGAGGTCGGCTTTGGGGTCTAGATATTTCATGGAATCAGCTGTAACGGTGTTTACAAAAAAAACAAGGGCACAGTCATCGCCTCATTGATTATATATAATGAATGAAGAAGATAACTGTGCCCATATAGATACCGCCTAAGCGGTGCGATTTCAGTTTGTTGAGTTGTTTACTTTACGTAAACCACGGCCAGACGGTTAGAAGTAACACCCTGAACGCCCTTACCGGTAGCCTCGTCGATGATGACGCCATTGCCCTTGAGGTAGTTGGCCACTACATCGGCACGAGCCTGCGACAGACGGTCGTTGAGCTCCTTAGAACCCTCGGGCGAAGCTGTACCTACAATCTGCACGTGCTTGCCACCCTTCACGGCGTCGAGAGCCTTCTTGGCCTCCTTGGTGAGGATAGACTTGCCCTGCTGGAAGGTCACGAAGATCAGGTTGTCGACGCTCACGGTCTGTACGGTGTTGGTGGGGACTTCCTTCACCACTTCCTTCACCACTTCCTTCACCACTTCCTTGGGCTTGGCAGCCAGCTGGGCACGGAGATCGTTGATTTGGTCGTTGAGCTCGCCAACGTTCCAAACCTTGAAGTTGTGCGTGCCGTTAGAGGTACCGAACTTGTAGTTCAGACCAGCGAAGAGGCCAATCTGTGCAAACTTCTTGGAGAAGTGGATGGCATCGCCAGGACCATGAGTGAGGTTCCAGAGCACGGCGGGCTCTACATAGAACTGCCAAGCCTTCTGCTCGCCCAGGTTCCAGGCGAAGGTCAGACCTGCCTTTGCGGTCAGCTCGGTATCGTCACCCATATTCTTCTCGGAGATGAGGTACTTGTCACCGAAGAGAATGGCATAGCCAACACCCAGCTCGGTACCTACCTCGAAAGTGCGCTCGGGGTCGTACTCCTTGAAGATATTGGTGAGGTTGATCGTACCGTTCAAACCGAGGTTCAGAGCTTTGGCAAAGGTCTTGGAGTTCTCATAGCGGTTGTCGCCAAATGAAACAAGACCTTCCACATTGGCACCGAAGATCGGGCTGAAGTTCTTGCCGAGCTTCAGGCCGGCAGCACCGTTGAGCGGGAAGGTGTGGTTGAAACTCAGGTTGGTGGATGCACCGCCCTCTACGCCGAGATAGAAATTGTCGAAGAACTTGGCCTTCTCATAAGCCACCTGGGCCTGCATGCTGCTCATGCCCAGAAAGAGCATAGAAGCCACGAATAAAAGTTTTTTCATAACTAATAATGAATTAAAAATAAAAATTGGAATTACTCACCTTTGGGTAGCCCAAACATCGCGTGATGAGAGAAGGGAAATGTAGTCGTCACTCCTTTGAATCTCTTTCTCTTTCGTGTCATTTAAATGTTCTACCTTGTTTTTTATAACCGTTATCTATAATCTGTTGTGCATACCTCGTTCTCCTCCACATCCTGGTCACGATGGAGTGAGAAGATGGCATTATGCCATGAGGCTGAAATAGCATCCGCATCAGAGATTTTCACGTGATGTCATTTTAGTTAAACGAGGAACAGAGTGATTAATCGTTCAATTCCCAGTGAAAAATATACTCACGTTATCGTTCACATTGTTAACTATTACCCGATACTGCTCACGTGACCATGCTCGCAGATTATCAATAACAGTCATTTACGATGCAAATGTACTTAAAATAATGCAAAGGAACAACAAATTTTACAAAATTCTGCACCTTTTGTGCAAAAAACGCATGTTTTATGGGCTGATGGCTGGTTTATTGGGTGGTCTAAGACATAAAGTCGGGGCGTCAGGAGCAGAACAAGGGCGGGAGCACCCCCGACACATCCGGTAGGAGGGGAGGGGCATGCGGGTGGGGCGCACATTGTTCAGCTGATTCTTACACACAGCTGTCAAAGCTGTCTCTGCGGTTGCAGCTGGTGATGATGAAACCTCGCGGCGCCTCGGCCTCATGTTAAGGCTCGGGGGGACAGATGCTCTGGGCAGATTGATGAGGCTTGAGCAACACACCTAAATACTAAATTTGGTGAAACACGATATTATTTCGGATATTATGGTTAACTTTGTGGTATTCTTGGCAGGATGCCTATACGGGATGAAGGATGCCAGGAGATGATTAACGACAAACTGCGCTATGGATGTAAGTCTTGACTTGATGTCTTTCATTGAGAAAAATATATTACCCAGGTACAATGATTTCGGTAGGTCGCATGGTCTAGGACATGTGCAGCGGGTCATTGCCAATGCATTGGTGCTGGCACGGCAGACCGGTGCCGACATCAACATGGTGTATACTGCTGCGGCCTATCACGACCTGGGTATGAGTGGGCCACGGGCCATCCACCACATCACGGGCGGTAAGATCCTTGCAGCTGATGCACGCCTCAAACGATGGTTTTCGCCTGAGCAGATCAAGATCATGCGTGAGGCCGTGGAAGACCACAGGGCATCGGCGTCGCACGAGCCGCGGAGTATCTACGGCAAGATTGTGGCCGAGGCCGACCGCGACCTGGATCCTGAGACGGTGTTTGGCAGGGCAGTGGAATATGGCCTTGAGCACTACCCCGAATACGACCGCGAGAAACAATGGCAACGTTTTGCACAGCACATGGAAGAGAAATACAGTGCCAGTGGGTATATCAAGTTGTGGATTCCCAACTCGCCCAACGAACAGAAAATCAAGACTGTGCGAGAGATCATTGCAGATAAGGTACGGCTAAGGGCAGTGTTTGAGAAGATGTATGCAGAGCGGAGCCTCCCCCGACCCCTCCGGTAGGAGGGGAGGGGCCATGCGGGGTGGGAGAGCCAGGCGGGCTGCTGCTCGAAATTCGTGAAATCAGTGTCATTCGTGGTAGCCTTGACTAAAAAGGACATTTCGCGCAATCAGTGGCATGCGCGGTTGCTTTGAAAAAAAGAATAATTTGTGAAATCAGTATCATTCGTGGTCAAATTGACGACGATTAGTGGTTGAAGATGAACAGAAAAGAAAGATATACATATATACTCGATTATTTCAGGGCACGGCACGAGCATGTGACGACAGAGCTTGACTTCGGTTCGGCGTTCCAGTTGTTGTGTGCCACGCTGCTCTCGGCCCAGTGTACCGACAAACGCATCAACGCCGTCACGCCGGCTCTGTTTGCCAAGTACCCCACGGCCCTGGAGATGGCCAAGGCCGAGCCGGAAGATGTGTTCCAATATGTTCGTTCGGTGAGTTACCCTAACGCCAAGTCGCGTCATCTGGTGGAGATGGCACGGATGATTGTGAGCGACTTTGGAGGCGAGGTGCCCGACGACCCTAAGCTGCTGGTCAAGTTGCCGGGCGTGGGTCGCAAGACGGCCAACGTGTTGCAGGCGGTGTGGTTTGGCAAGGCCACGATGCCGGTCGACACGCATGTCTACCGCGTGTCTCATCGCCTGGGACTGGTGCCCAAAACCTGCAACACGCCGTTGAAGGTGGAGCAGGAGCTGGTGCGTAATATACCCGAGGCCGACGTGGCCGATGCACACCACTGGCTGTTGCTTCACGGGCGCTATATTTGCCAGAGTGCACGCCCCAAATGCAGCGACTGTCCCTTCGAGAATTTCTGTCCGAAACTGATGGAAGGAAGCAAGTTATAATTTAGGTGGGTTCTATTAATTACCACCGAAACAAAATGATTAAATCATGGGTTACGTTTTGCCATCTTTCGTCCTCTCTTCGGCTCAAATTGCCAGTTCACTCAGTCGTTATGCCCGCATAACTCCTTCGTTCACTTGCAATTTGACCTCGAAGATAGTCTCGAAAGCTGACAAAGCTAATTAATAGAACCCACCTTTACAATTTACAATAAGCCCTTCGGCATTATCATTATCTTTGATGAAGTTGTTCAAAGCTTTAGTCTCTCACCGCGCAGCCGGTTGTGTTCACCGCCATTCCAATGCGGGGGCTATCTTCATCACCTATCCCTTTAACATTCACCACCAATGGAAATAACCAAGATTATCAGTTTTCTCAAGGACATCACGGCCAACAACAACCGTGAGTGGTATCAGGAGCATAAAAAGGAATACCTGGCAGCCAAGGAGGCCTATGAGGCAGGCATCACACAGGCCATCGGGGCTATCGCTGCCTTCGACCCGTCGATTGCTCACCTCACGGCCAAGGACTGTTGTTTCAGGTTTTATCGTGACGTGAGGTTCTCGCCCGACAAGTCGCCCTACAAGCGGCATTTCGGGGCGTATGTCTCTGCGCGCGGCAAGAAGAGTCTGCACGCTGGCTATTACATCCATATTGAACCTGGGAAATGTTTGTTGGCGGCGGGAGCCTACTGGCTGCCGACCAACATCCTTACGGCCATGCGCAACGAGATCATGGGTAACATCGACGAGTGGCGGAAGTGTGTGGAGAATGGTCAGTTTATCAAGGCCTTCGGCTATCCCAACGAGACGGAGTGGACAGAAGATGAGGTAGGGGAGAGGGGCTTCGGCATGTCGCACCTGAAGAAGGCGCCCAAGGATTTCCCGTCCGACTATCCGTTCCTACAGTACCTCAAGATGAAGGATTATTGTGTGTGGCACCGCGTGGACGACGCCTTCTTCGAGGGCGACGGGTGGGTCAACCAGATGGTGAAGATCTTCAAAGTGGCCAAGCCCATGATGGACTTCACCAATGGGGTTATCGATGATTATGAGTGAGCCCACCCCGGCCCTCCCGAGGGAGGGTGAAGCCATCCGGGCGGGTAGTTCAGGCAATGGTTTTAGGTGGGTTCTATTAATTAGCTTTGTCAGATTTTGAGACTATCTTCGAGGTCAAATTGCAAGTGAACGAAGGAGTTATGCGGGCATAACGACTGAGCTGACTTGCAATTTGAGCCGAAGAGAGGCCGAAAGATGGCAAAACGTAACCCATGATTGTATGATTTGTTTTCGGTGGTAATTAATAGACCCCACCTTTATTCTCTTGCAGACAGAAAGCGTCTGACAGAGAAACATACTTTCGGTTTGCTTAGTGCGTGGCCTTCCACCAAGCAGTCTTCTGCTTACCCTTCAGTGCTACGCTGTTGATGCTGGGGTCAGAGACGGTAAGGCCCGAATACGATTTGATGGGGATGAGCACCGGTTTGCCGAGATAAAGATAGGAGTAGAGCGTGTCGGTGTTGGCCTTGGCCTTTACCACGTCGTCGAGCTTTGAATGGAAGTCGCTGAGCAAGGTAGTATTTTGGCATAGGCGATCCACATAGCTGGCGAGGTCGTAGAAGATGGGCACGTTGAATCCATCAAGCACCTGCAGGCTGTCTACAAGCGAGTCGGCCAACGTGTACCGGCTGTTGATTTCCTTCATGATGCCGGCCAGGCTCTCCACCTGTCGGCAGTCGATGCACGACACAGCACCATAGGGGTATTCGTAAGCGGCATAGAACGCGTGGAAGGCTTTCACGGCCGTCTCGTAAGCCGGTGTTGCCGTGGCCAGCGACTTCCACATGGTTTGGTAGGGCATGCCGATGGCCATGATCTCTGAGGTAGAGCCAATGAGGAAGTTGGTAACGTCTTTCAGCTCGTAGGCCGTCTCGATGTTGGCCATGTAACAGTCGTCGAAGAGCACATACTGCATCTTCATACCTGCGCCGCGAATACCGTCGGCCAGGGTGTTGATGTTGGTGGCGTAGTTCATGTCGTCCACGCTGCCGTAGAAACGTGTCGTGGGGTAGTTGTGCCCGGCGAGACCTGTTCCCGTGGTTGCCTTGGCACCAGCCGACAGCTCTGCCGTGGCCTCATGTCGTTTGGCGTTGTTGGGATAGTCGTTCCAGTCGCCCTTGAAAGTCCAGCCTGTGCCGTGGCACCCGATGATCATGCTGTAGTTGAGTGCATAGGCATTGGCCTGCACGTCGTTGAGAATCTGCGTGATGCCCTCGGATGAGGTGTAGAGGCTGCCCGTGTAGGTCTTGATGGGCGTGTGCTGTATGGTGCCCATGCTGTATGTCACCTCATAGAGTTCCGACTGTGTTGCCGACCGGCTGATAAACACCACTACACGCCCCGACAGGCCTTTGTTTGTCTTGATGGCGCCTTCGATGCTGTCAAGGTTTTGTAGAAAGATGCTATAAAGACCACCGTAGGTGTCAGACCCCGACCAGGGCATGAACACTATGGTGGTCTGCTTGTTGATATCTTCCACATCCACGGTGTCGTCATTGGCGCACGACCCAAAGGTCAGTGCGGCAACGACAATCGCGATGAGGATGTATAGGGGTTTTCTAAGCATACGTATTATTTGCTTCTGAGGGCTGCCAACGACTCTTTCAGGGCAGCAATCTTCTCTTCCGAGTCGCTCTGCTTCTTGCGTTCGCGGGCCACCACGGCCTCGGGGGCGTGGGCCACAAAGTTTTCGTTGGCAAGTTTCTTGGTGATGCCGGCGAGGAAGCCCTCCAGGTGTTTGAGCTCCTTCTCCTGTTTTTCAATCTCGGCCTCCACGTCGATGAGGTTACCGATGGGTACGGCAAACTCGTCGGTGCCCACCATGAAGGCACTGGCGTCGGCAGCCTTGTCGGCCACCACCTCAATGGCGTTGAGGTTGGCCATCTTGGTGATGACGGCATTGTAGGCCTCGTAGTTGTTGTGCCCGATAGCCAGCAGCTCCAGCTGTTCCTTGGGTGCGATGTTCTTCTGGTTGCGCACCATGCGCACACCCGATACCACCTGCTTCACCATCTCGATGTCCTCGCAGAGCTTCTGCTCCTCGGCGGTGGGCGCCGGTGTGTTGAGGGTGGCCTTCATGATGCTCTCGCCATCCTTGCGGTCGAGGATGTGCTGCCACAGCTCCTCGGTGATGAACGGCATGAACGGATGCAGCATCTTGAGCAGCACGTCGAAGAACTGCAGCGTGGCATCGTAGGTGGCGCGGTCGATGGGCTTGCCGTATTCGGGCTTCACCATCTCCAGGTACCAGCTCGAGAACTCGTCCCAGAAGAGGCGGTAGATGGTCATCAGTGCCTCGGAGATGCGGTAGGTCTTGAACTGCTCGTCCAGCACAGCGTTCACCTCCTTGAGTTTGGCGGCAAACCAGGCCACGGCCAGTTCGTTGGCCTTGGGCTGTGCGATGGCGGCCGTCTGCCAGCCCTGCACCAGTCGGAAGGCATTCCATATCTTGTTGTTGAAGTTGCGTCCCTGTTCGCAGAGGCTCTCGTCGAAGAGGATGTCGTTGCCGGCAGGAGCCGAGAGCATCATGGCCATGCGCACGCCGTCGGCACCAAACTTGTCGATGAGCATCAGCGGGTCGGGCGAGTTGCCGAGGCTCTTGCTCATCTTGCGGCCCAGCTTGTCGCGCACGATGCCGGTGAAGTAGACATGCTTGAAGGGGAAGGTGTGGCGATACTCATATCCGGCCATGATCATGCGGGCCACCCAGAAGAAGATGATGTCGGGGCCGGTCACCAGGTCGGAGGTGGGATAGTAGTAGTTGATCTCGTCGTTGTCGGGATGGTTCACGCCGTCGAACACCGAGATGGGCCACAGCCAGCTCGAGAACCAGGTGTCGAGGCAGTCGCTCTCCTGCTCCAGGTCGGCAGCGGTCAGCGCACCGTTCTTCTGGCGCGCCATGGCCAGGGCCTCCTCGGCGGTCTCGGCCACCACGAAGTCGTTCTTGCCCTCGGCATCCTTGAAGTAGTAGGCCGGGATGCGGTGTCCCCACCACAGCTGTCGCGAGATACAC